>JAPJNB010000156.1 GCA_026461385.1 Akkermansiaceae bacterium | reverse complement strand
CGGCGTCAGCCTTTTTGACGGCGGGCTTCTTCACGATGCCGCCGAGCTTTGCCTGTTCCTTCTTGCGCTTCACGTAATCGGCGCGGCGACGGCGTTTGATGATCTTTTTCGTTTGTTGTCCCATGGTTGGTAGCCCCTTGGGTAGGGGCTACGGCGTTAGGAATCAAGAGGAAATCGCACTTGAGTTGACACTTCCGTCGTTTCGCATTCGACAAGACCCCTTGCGGTAGCCGACATTCCGGTCCCATGGCAGGCATCATCATCGCACCCCGAGCACGTATTTTCCACGGTCACGAGTGGATTTACGCCACTGAAATCAAGAAATCGTTCGGCGATCCGCAACCGGGTGATGTGATCACGCTCAAAGATTTCCGGGATCGGCCGCTGGGGTCGGCGATTTACAATCCTCTTTCGCAGATCGTCGCAAGGCGGTTTTCGCGACGTCGGCAGGACCTGGATCTCGAGTTTTTCACCCGGCGGATCGGGCAGTCAATCGAGTTGCGGAGGCAATCCCAGATCGACGAAGTGCTGGCGCGTCTCGTTTGGAGTGAATCGGATGGCTTGCCGGGCTTGATCGTCGATCGCTACGGTGACCACCTTTCCGTCCAGACCCTCACGCTTGCCATGGATCTTCGGAAGGAAATCATCCGGGATGCGTTGGTTGCGTTGCTCAAGCCCGCGTCGATCGTCTTGCGGAATGATTCGCCCTACCGCAAGGCCGAGGGCATGGAGCCCGGCATTGAGATGCTTTATGGCGAAAATCCTGGGCCGTTTTTGGTTCAGGCGAATGGTTTGTCGTTTGAGGTCGACCTCTTTGACGGGCAGAAAACCGGGCTCTATCTCGACCAGTTGCAGGCTCACGCCGAGGTCGCCGCGCTGGCCAAGGGCAAGCGGGTTCTGGATTGCTTTACCAACCAAGGTGGCTTTGCGCTCGCGTGTGCCAAGGCGGGGGCGGCCAAGGTCACGGCGGTGGATGTTTCTGCCAGTGCGTGCGAGGCGGCGCGAAAAAATGCGGTGTTGAATGGCGTTGAGATCGAGATTCTCGAGCACAACGTGTTTGATTTCCTCAAGCACGCCAAGCCGGATTACGATTTGATCATCCTCGATCCGCCCAGTTTCACTCGCAACAAAAAGACGCTGATGGATGCCATGCGGGGCTACAAAGAGATTCATCTCCGGGCGCTCAAGTTGCTCGAGAAGGGTGGGATTCTTTCCACGTTTTGCTGCTCGCACCACGCATCCCGCGAGTTGTTCATGGAAAACTTGGTGGATGCCTCCGTGGACGCCAAGAAATCGGCGCGGCTCGTGATGAATCACTCCCAGCGTGCCGACCATCCGATTCTGATTTCCATCCCCGAGACCGGGTATTTGAAAGGGGTGACCGTGGAGGTCATTGCCTCGCGGTGAGTACCACTGTCGTGATCGCCGCAATCCCGACTTGAATTGCTGGATTGGCTGTGCATTCTCGCCCCCGCCTATGGCAGGTCCTACATTCCAAGCACTTCCAGGATTTCGCGACTTCATTCCCCGAGAATGCGCGATCCGTAACTATTTGTTCGAGACGTGGCGTGGCGTGGCCCGTCGTTGCGGCTATGTCGAGTATGAGACTCCGATCTTGGAGGACACCGGGCTCTACTTGAAGAAATCGGGTGGAGAGCTTTCGTCTCAACTGTTCCGCTTTGAAGATCAAGGTGGGCGAGACGTCACCTTGCGGCCGGAGGTGACCGCCTCGTTGGCTCGAGTCGTCGCGCAGCACCAGAGAGATTTTCCCAAGCCGCTCAAGTGGTTTGAGATCGGCCAGTGCTTCCGGTACGAAAAACCGCAAAAGGGCAGGGGACGTGAATTCCACCAGTTCAATGTCGATATTTTTGGGGAGAGTGGGCCGTCGGCCGATGCGGAATTGATCGCGCTGGCGATCGAGACGATGTTGGCGTTTGGATTTGTGGCGGGTGACTTTGTTGTCCGAGTGTCGGACCGGATGGCGTGGCTTGACTTCGCGACGGCTCGCAAGATCCCAGAGGCAAACGTGGCTGATTTCCTCGGCATCATCGACAAAATCGAGCGTGAGAAACCCGAGGTGCTAGAACAAAAGCTTGCGGCGTTTTCTCTCACGGTGGCCGAAGTCTGCGGATTCATCGCGGATCCTGCGAACGCATCGGCGGCTTATCTCGCGATCCAAGAAGATCTAGCGGCTCGTGGGTTTGGCGATTTTATCGAACTCGATCTCTCGATCGTGCGAGGGCTTGCGTATTACACGGGGGTGGTTTTTGAGGTGTTTGATTCTAAGAAGTCCATGCGTGCGGTTGCGGGTGGTGGTCGTTATGACACCTTGATTTCAACGATTTCGGATGGCGCGGTCGATTTGCCCGCCACGGGGTTTGCGATGGGAGACTACGTGATTCGGAACCTCATCGAAGAGACCACGCACGCAGCCATGCAGTTGGAGGTTTGGTTGCAGCGTCATGCGGCGAACTGTGACGTTTATCTCGTGGTGGCCGATGAAACCAAGCGGGCTGAATCGCTGCGGTTGGTGACGGATCTCCGCCGTGCGGGTATTTCCGCGGATCTGCCTTTGGGCAGCCCCAAGGTTGCCAAGCAGTTTCAAAGTGCCGAGAAATCCGGGGCCCGTTTCGCGCTTGTCGTGGGTGCGGAATATCCCGAACTTAAGCTCAAGATTCTCAACAACCGCAGCGAAGAATCTGGAAATGCTGCAACCGCCGTCGAGTGGCTCACTGCTCGGTTGCTCCAACCCGATGGCCCGCTGATCGCCTAACACCCACTGCTTCTATTCTAACCAATTTCCTCATGCGCACACATCATTGCAACGAACTTCGCGATTCTCACATCGGTCAGACCGTCACGCTCATCGGTTGGGTGAATTCGGCCCGCGACCACGGTGGGGTCATTTTTATCGACCTCCGCGACCGCGAGGGGCTCACCCAATGTGTGTTCCACCCTGATGAAAATCCTGAGGTTTCTGCGCTTTCGCACACCCTTCGCGAGGAGGACGTGGTTCAAGTGAGTGGAATTGTGTCCAAGCGGCTTGAAGGATCGGAAAATGCGAAGATCGGCACGGGGGCCACTGAGATCGTGGCGAGTGCGCTGACCATCGTCAACAAGGCCGATGTCTTGCCCTTCCAGCTCGACAAGGAACTTTCGAACGAAGACTTGCGGATGAAGTACCGTTACCTCGATCTGCGCCGTCCGCGGATGAGTCAGAATATCCGCCAACGCAGCGTGATCACTTCTGCCGCGCGTCGTTACTTGGACGATGCGGGGTTTTATGAAATCGAGACGCCGATTTTGTCGAATCCGACGCCGGAAGGGGCGCGGGATTTCCTCGTGCCATCGCGGTTGAATCCGGGTCGATTCTACGCATTGCCGCAAGCGCCTCAGCAATACAAGCAGTTGCTGATGGTGGCGGGGATGGAGAAGTATTTCCAGATCGCTCGCTGCTTCCGCGATGAAGACTTGCGGGCGGATCGTCAGCCGGAGTTCACCCAGATCGACATCGAGGCCAGTTTCGTGACGCAGGAGGACATCATCCAGTTGGTCGAGGGTCTGTTAGGTTCGATGTTCAAAGCGGGCTTGGGCATCGAGGTGCCGACAAGTTTCCCGCGGATGACCTATCAGGACGCCATGGATATTTATGGCTCCGACAAGCCGGACACTCGGTATGGGATGGAAATCGTCGATTTGGGCGATGTGTTTGCGGCCACGGAATTCAAGATTTTCCGGGGGATTCTCGATGGCGGTGGGGTCGTTCGTGCGATCAATGCCAAGGGATTTGCCAGGATCACCACGGGTCAGATGAATCGCCTCAACGAGATCGCGGTTCAGGCGGGGCTTCCGGTGAAGAACCTTGCGTTCATTAAACTTGAAAATGGCGAGTACAAGAGCCCCTTGTGGAAAATTTTCACCGATGGCGAGAAGGAGGCGGTCGTTGCCAAATTGGATTTGGCGGAGGGCGACATCGTTTTCTTCGCGGCGGGTTCGCGTGAGAGCGTGAGCACGATTTTGGGGCGGGTTCGTACTGAATCGGCCTCGATGATGGAGCTGACCAAGGATTCCAGTGCTTACAACTTCCTCTGGGTGGTGGATTTCCCGCTACTGGCGCATGATGAAGAATCGGGTCACTGGGCGGCGGTTCATCATCCATTCACGCGTCCGCATCCCGATGATCTTGCCCTGCTCGAAGCGGGTGACTACGCGAATGTCCGTGCGGTGGCGTATGACGTCGTCTTGAACGGCTATGAACTCGGCGGTGGTTCCATCCGGATTCATGAAAAGGATCTGCAAGCCAAGATGTTTAGCGTCTTGGGAGTGGGGCCTGAAGAACAGCAGATCAAATTTGGTCACCTGTTAGACGCTTTCCGGTTTGGCGCTCCTCCGCATGGTGGTTTGGCGCTTGGACTGGATCGGATCGCCATGTTGGTGGCGGGTGAAGAGAGCATCCGTGAGGTGATTGCCTTTCCGAAGAACAACAAAGGTGCCGATCTCATGGCGCACAGCCCTTGCCAGATCGAGCACAAGTTGCTGCGCGAAGTTTACGTCCAATCGACTTACAAGGATCCTAAACACGCGGCGGAAAAAGCCTGAGGATTCGAGAAATATGGCGAATACGGGGTCAAGCGGAAATTTGGAAAGCAGAAAGCTGAAATGGCGAATACGGAGGCTTAAGCGTCGATGATTGGGGGAAAGGGAAACTGTACAGCTTGCGGCAGATTGATTTCCGTAAGTAACTGAGGCTGAGTGATCCAAGCAGAGGATTCGTGCAGTTTTACACGCACCTCGGGTGAATTTACACTTACCTTGTGCCGTTTTGTGCAAACCTAGAGGCTCATTTACACGCAGCTTGGGCCGTTCTGTACGGACCTTGGCATCAACTCGCATGGACCTTGGGCCGTTCTGCGCGGAGGTGGAACGATCCTGCACTCACCTAGGGCGGGGCTGCCGCGTCTTGGGGGAGGACTCGCACACACCTAGAGGCGTATCCGCAGGCACCTTGGCACGCTCTGCAAGTACCTTAAGGGCAGCCGCCATCACCTTCTAACAGGCTGCGCTCACCT
>JAPJNB010000155.1 GCA_026461385.1 Akkermansiaceae bacterium | reverse complement strand
GATACGAGGGGCCGAACCCTTTGTGCAGAACCTGCCCGTCCACACCGTAAGCGCCGGTGGCGGTGTCGAACCAGACCCGGACGAAGCGGGTGCCGTCGCCGGACATTCGCACCTTCAGTCCGAATCGCTTGGCGTCGCCAGGCTCAAACTCGGCATTGATCTCCACGGCGTCACCGCGTGTGCGGATGTGGCCGGTCGTGTTAGGTTTGATTGTGAGGTTCTGCTGCGACTCATGTTCGCCGCGCAACGATTCGAACTCGGGCAGCGGTCCCTGGCGCAGGTGCTGCCCGTCGAACTCCAAGGAGCGAGGCAGAGCGTGGACGCCATCCCAAGGCAGCAGGGCCTTCCCTTTTCCGTTCACGTCAGGAATCATGGCCATGATGATGCGGCGCGGGCTTCCGCCCGGTCCCTTGGCATCGACCATGAGCGGATTGAAGCAGTGGTTCGGGGCCGAGTAGTCGATCAGCAGCCCTTCGGCATGGTCGGGAATGAACTTGAATTTTTCCCGGTCGAGCCGGCCCACCCAGTAGAGACTGGGATTCACACCCATGATCAACACCTCCTTACCGCCGAACGAAAGCAGGTAGGGAAACTCCATCGTGCCCCGCTTGTTCCTAGCGTCCTTGCGCCGCGTGAAGATTTCGCCCCGGTCGGTCCAATGCTTCAAATCCGGAGAAGTGAAGATCACGATGCCATCCCCCAGATCCCCGCCGCGACCGCCGCGATATTGATCCGAGGTGAGGCAATACCAGGTGCCGCCTTCTTTCCAAATGTGACCGTCGTGCTGGTAGTCGGGCATGACCACCTGCTTCTCGGGAAAGGACACCAGCCCGTCGCGGCTGCGGGCGAGGATGCCATGGTCGCCCCAGTCGCCGGGCGCGCCGCGGCGGTTACCCTTTTCGCCGATGGCGGAGTAGATCGCGGTCGGCACACCGTCGTCGTCGAGGAAATGGTTGTTGAGCCAGATGCCGTAGATGTCGGCGGGACTGTCGGCCCACGGCCCGATCGGCCACTGGGTCCAGCGCAGCAGGTCGTCGCTCACGTAGTGGTCGAGACTGTTGTAAGCGAGCCGGGCGTAGATGTTGTGGTAGGAGAAGACGTGGTAGCGGCCCTTGTAAAACCACGCTCCCGCGGGATCGAACAACCAGCCGAGGGGCTGGGACAGGTGGTAGATCGGGCGCTCCGGGTCGCGGGCGGCAAACTCCAGCAACGAGCGGCTGAGATTGCCGCAGGCGGCGACGTCCTTGGCAATAGAGGCATCGAAGAAGGCGTTGTAATCGAGGATGGCTTGATCGAACGCGCTAGCCGTGGGCTTGGATTTGACCTCCGAGGCGCCGCTCAGGAACGCGATCTCACCATCGGCGAGTGCCCGATGCCACAAGGCCACGGTGGAGATTTTTTTGGTGCCGTATTCACACTTCGGATGGCCCCTGTCCGCTTTCGCCGGATGCCACCGCATCGCGCCGATCCGCAGTTCGTTGGTGAACGGCGACACGAGCCTCTGCTGCAGAGGCACGGTCATTTTCAGGTCGCCGTTGCAATAGAACTCGACCCGTCCTGCACCCACGCGCAGCACGAGATCGAGCCAGCCGCCACGCTCCACCGTGGCGAGGGGCATCTCGCGGTAAACCTTGCCCTGCGGCGTCTGCACACCGAGCAGCGCGATCGCGAGGCCCGACGGATGCACGCCGAACGTGAGGAAATCCGAGAAGAACAGCGTCCCGGCCGCACCGGGTTCAAATCGAACCCGCGCATAGAGCGTAAGCGCATCGCCTGTGGGACGGAGTTGCGTGGCGCGCTCCGAGTCGAGCGACAAAAACGCATCCGGAGTCAGCGTGACCGCCTTATCCGCGCTGCCGCGTCTGCGCGACTCCACCGCTTCCGCCGCGCCGAGTGGCTCGAACTTCACTGGCCCGTTCTCCTTGAGCGCGAACGGCTGTTTTGCCGCAGCCTCATCAGCAGTCATGCGCCAAACGACCTTGGCGGTCGGCAATGGATCATCAGCGGCCTTCCGCCAGTCATACTCGCGTGGCATCGGCCCAGGCGGAAAATAGGCGACGCGAAAATTTTGATCACCAAACCACTTCCGATGTCCGTCCGGCAGCGTATCGCCCGTGTGGAACAGCGTGGTCGTGCCCGCGCGGCAGGCATACTCCCACTCCGCCTCGGTCGGCAGGCGATACGTTTTGCCTTCCTTCCTCGAGAGCCATTCACAGAACTCGACCGCCTTATGCCAGGAGATGCCGCTGGCTGCGTCATCATCCGCGGGCTTCGAATTTGCATCGCTCGTTTTGAAGCTGGGATCGAACTTTCGAT
>JAPJNB010000154.1 GCA_026461385.1 Akkermansiaceae bacterium | reverse complement strand
TCCGCCTCAATCTCTTTGGAATCACGGGTGCTGCGACCCGCATGACACTAATGTTGGATGGTTTGATCATAGCCGCCTCAATCTCTTTGGAATCACGGGTGCTGCGACGCAATGGTCAAATCGATTGCAAGCGTTTCCGCGGCCGCCTCAATCTCTTTGGAATCACGGGTGCTGCGACCTGCATTCGTCTGCTACGTGATCCAAAGGGCAATCCGCCTCAATCTCTTTGGAATCACGGGTGCTGCGACCCAAGCATCGGCGGCGCCTTCATGCTGGTCTGACCGCCTCAATCTCTTTGGAATCACGGGTGCTGCGACAACGGGCGCTCGCAGCGCTTTTAGATCAATGGATTTTTGCTGCGCCCGCGAGCATGGCGCGGAAAGCGTGGTTCCTCATGCCTGAAATCGCGCTAAAAATGCGCGGAAGCCTTTATGGATGGGGACCTGCGAGCGCTTCCATAGGAAGCGAAGCGGCACCGCAGCACTCGTGATGTCAAAGAGGTTGGAATCCAAAAGGCGGCAGGATTCGGTCGGTGGCACTTGGCCACGGCAAAAATGCGGAAATGCAAGCATATGGAAAGAACAATCTTTCCTCAACCGAGATTTACTAGCGGGCCAGCTTCAGATGATCGTGACCCGCGAGCGCTCCGAATAGGGCAACCCCAGCGTTTCGATTCGGAAAATCTGTTTGGATCCTTCCGGGCCAAGGGAGACGAACAGAATCTGATCGTCATCATGTTTGATGATCTCATCGAGCGCAGCCCGGAGTTTCTCGAACCGGAGGTCATCCAGAGGGCACTCGAAGACCGAATACTGAAGACGCTGCCCGAAGGATTCACAGGTTTTGGCCACCTGTCTCAAGCGCTTCGGATGGCAGATGTCATAACAAACCAAGTAGCGGGTGCGGGCCATGGTCAGCGGGTGGTGAATGCGTGATATTCCGTCGCTTCGCCCCGGCAGAAGCGCCAGAACTGCCGGGTTTGGACATCGAGCATCCGCCGATAACTCATCTTGTAACCGAACTGAGGATGGGAAACCTCCGTGTCCATCCTGCGAAACCAAGCCCGCCAGAATTGCTTCCTTGCTTCATCACCCATGAAAGTGCCGCGCGTGGTCCGGGTGAAATCCCCGACATCGAGCTCCCGACGGTTCAGCAAGGAAATCGCCACGGAGTCGGCGAGCAGTGGCCGGAATTCCTCCATCAAATCCAGAGCGAGAGCGGGGCGACCGTAGCGCGGTTGATGCAGAAACCCGAGGAATGGATCGAGACCGACCGCGTGGCACATGCCAGTGAGTTCCTTGGCCAGGATCGAGTAACCCTGCGAGAGCAGGGCGTTGACCGGGTCTTTGGGGGGGCGGCGGTTGCGACCGTTGAAATCAAAGTTTTCAAATGCCGTTCCCTTCAGCATCGTTCCGAAGTGCTCGAAATAAAGCGCGGCGGCACTGCCTTCGATGCCACGCAGACTGTCCAGCGTGTAGTCGCCACTGCCAGCTTGGTCGCGGAGCGACGCCATCAGATCGAGAACCACTTTCGGCGCGTCGCCATTTCGCATAAGGAGGACGCGCTGGTTGTGGATCTTCGCGGATAGAATGCTTGCCGCCAGTTTGGCCCGGAGGCCGGGTTCGCCGAAGAGCCGGTATTGCCCTTGTCGGGCATCCGTGCCGGAAGTCGGCAAGCCACTGGTCATGCCGAGAAAACGACCCGCCGGAGAGAAATAGGCGATGGGAATCGAGCGTTCCAAACACCCTTGCACTGCCTGGGTGGACATCTGCACGGCACCGAAAATGTAAACGGCCTGGACCTGTTCGAGCGGATGCTTGGTCAGAATCTCACCTTCCAACGCGACAGTCATCTCCCCTCCCCGCCGCCCTACGTAGGCTCTCGGATTCTGCACAACTAGAATCTCGCCGTCGTCGATGGGCGGGCGCGGTGGTTCCTTGTCCTTCGGCGCGTCCGTTAACAGCCCCGCCCAATAGGTCGATTCATTAGGCAAACAAACGGAATAGGCAGAGCAATGGAGGCAGCGCGGATCGTTCCGCAGCGGCGGAGGACAAACGCCGGATTCCGCCACCGCACGCGCCTCGCGGAGTGTTTGCAGGGTGTTTTCAAACAGCGCTTCGGTGAGCGGCACGGCCACCCGCTTTTTCTCCGCCGCGTAGTAAACGGAAGCCCGGGCGATTTCGATTCCTTCTTCCCGGAGAAGCAGCGCATAGGACGCAAGTTGCGCGGCATCATTGTCCTTGGCCACGAGATTGCCATCCTCGTCACGGCGTGGCGCGCCGCGTTTGTATTCAAGCAACTGCCGGCCATTTCCCGTATCCTCGATCAGATCGACGATGCCGGTGAGGCCGAGGGCTTCGGAATGCACCGCCACCGAGCGGAGCGCCGCCCGTTCGCTCATTTCCAGATCCTGTTCGCGTAGGTGTGACGGCTCATCGACCCGCTTGTGAACCGCTGCCCCGGAAGCGGTGTCGGAATTTTCCACGAACAAGTCTTCCACCCATTGCAGGTAGAACAATCTCGGGCAGTAAAGGTAGTTGTGCAGACGCCGGACGGGCATCGGGGGGAGATCCGGATTCATGGGGTTTTGGGATTACATGGGAATGTCGTCTTCGAGCTTCCAGAGTTTGATGCGTTGTCGGTTCAGCTCGGCACAACGCGGATAGATCGCATTGTTCACGGTGGACCATAGCGCGACACCAGATACCAAGGAGTGGCCTTTGAGCGTGGCGCGATCGAACAGCGGATCGCCTTCCACCTGCACCAACCCGTCCGGTTCGAGGAAGAAGTTGGGTGATGAGCTGGCTCCAAATTTCTTTGAGAGCGCTCCATCAAGCGAGATGCAGTCATCTCTGGTGAAAGCGGCCTTCTCCCGTGCGTTGCCAAGCGAGGGGCGGTAGACATCCTTGTCCTTGGTCGTTTTCACCCGCCGATGGACTTCGATGCATTCCGGTGCGGCGATGGCGCGGAAACCGAGATTGATAGCGGCATTCAAATCCGCTTGAACCGGACTCCCATCGCGCACGGCAAGGAAGAGCGGCCCGCCTGCTTTCGGGAAATAAAGGGTGAAGAGCGGCAGCGCCGGAGCACCTTTTGCTCGGTTCCGATTGAGCGCCTTTCGCCGCTCGTTTTCCGGACGGATCGCTTTGAATTGTTCGAGCAGGTTCGCCGCAGCCGTTGCGCGGTGCCGCTCCTTGGCCTCGGTCTTTGCCGCGAGATTCTCCAGGGATTGGATCTGGTAGGTCGCGAGTTCGTGAAGTTCATGGAGCCGCGAACCCGGCTGGCCATTTTCAGGATGCGCATGAAAGCGTGAGGAATAGGCAGGCGCGGTTTCGACCACAGGGATGCCGAAGGGTTCCTCCGCGAGCATCTTCAATTTATCCCGCACGGCCCGGTGAGCCCATTTCATCAGTCGGGAATTTTCTGACGGAGAGCGTCCTTGGCTTGAGAGATAACGGGAAAGATCCTCGATCACGATGAAGTCCACTGGCTCCCGGCCGTCGATTTTCTCGTATTCACCGTGGATGTCACGATCCCGGCGTTCGTCAGCGGAAACTTGATGGGGACGGAGTCTCACACCGAGCGCTTGGGCGAGAATCAGGTGCGCGGTTTGATTCACCCGCTGTTCTTTCATACGATCGATCTTGTCGAGCAGCGCCTGGCAAGGCTCACCTGAGGTCCTTCCTTCGTCAGCCCGACCGAATTTGGCGGGCGTGTATTTTTCACGGTCCAGCGAGCGGTTGTAGCGCAGGAAAAGCCGCCGCAGTCCATCCAGTTGCTCAAGGCGCGGCATCGAGAGTCCCCGCTGGCCGCGGACTTTTGGATGACTGTCTTCAAAATCCACCATCAAAAGATCCCCATACTTTGAATCACCGGGGCGCGGCTGCCAGGTCCACAGCTTTTGCCGAAGTGGAGCCGTGAGGTTTGCGAGGTTGGTGAGGTGATCTTCCAACTCGCTGCGTAGAGTTTCAAATGCTCTGCCCGCTTGATCCCTGAAGCCTGCAACGTCTCCGGCCTTCAACAGCTCTCTCCATGCCAGAACCTCCTTGTCCTGATAGGCTTCGAGTTCGACGATCTGCCCCTCGATGACATTCGCCATTCTTTTGGAATCATCCAATTTCTCGGGTGAGAAGCAGCTCCAGCGGTGATAGGTGCCGAGGCGCGTCAAGCGGCGGTTCGCGATCTTGATGAGCTGGTCATTGAGTTCCGGAAAACTCCTTTCCCCTTCCGGCCCCAGCCAACTGCCGACCGCTTCGTCGGTTTCCGCACCAAGAAGCTTTTTTGCGAGACTGAAAGCGGCGGTGTATTCGCCGTCTTCCGCCATGCGGCCGGTTTTGCCGGATTTTTCGGGAACCCATGCGCCGTTTTTCTGCACCTGCTGGTCTTCACCGGGCAGCCGATACATGCCGCTCTTCAAAACCTCCGCGAACCATTCGCGTTTGCCATCATGGCCGATGGAACGGACGGGCCGCTTGGTCTCAGGCTTCCAACAAGTGACCTTCAACAAGGCCCATGCTCCGGCACTTCGCTGGCCGAGATCGTTGGATAGGACGGTAAAGCCATCAGCGATGATTGCTTTGCTTTCCCACCATGGATTTTTCTTCGTCGCATCCTTTGCCGTTCCGGGCCAATGGAGATGCAAATTCTTATCCTTGATCCCGTTGAACTGCCCCTTCCAGGTTGATGCCTTTCCAAGAGTTTCGTGCAGCCATGTGGAATCCAAACTGACCGGGAAATTTAAAAGATGGCGGATGCCACCGTCACTTGCTCTTTCGGGCATTAACGCGACGGCGCTATCAAATTTCCCATCCGGCTTCGGCTGAGACAGACCAAGAGCCGCCGTCATTGGCTGCAACCAGCGGGATTCGGCACCGCCCAGCAATTCGTCCCGGCTCAACCTTGGAGCTGTGAAATTGATCCGAACGCGGGTTTCACGCAGACCAGTCCCATCCGCCAGTGCGATGGCGGTTTCCACGAAATGCACCTTACCTTCAGCACAATCTCCATTGCTCTCGCCGAATTTCACTTTCGCCAGCTTGTCCGTCAGATCCGAGAACATGAATAAGCGACGGGAAAACAAAGGCTCCGCCGGAGTCAGCCGGATCGGCTCCCGGTAACGGGCGACCTCACGTTCCAGTTGGTGGACCTGAATGGCATCCGAGAGAATTCCCACCGCATGATCCGCCTCCTCGTCGTCGTGATGAGAGGAATCCGACCGCCAAAGATCCTGATAGCGCTCCTCACACAGCAGCAGGAATAGCTGCACCGAGCCGATTTCCCGCTTATGCTTGTCGTCGGCTTGATAACGTTTGACCTCTCCTTGGAGATCAGACGGAGAAGCATTGGGCTTCTTTTTCCACAATTCCACAATGTCCCGCAGGCCACGCAATGAACTACGACTGAGATGCCAGGCACCTTCGTTCAGGTTCTCGCCGAGTTCCCGTTCCAATTCAGTGACCTTCGGCCAACGTGCGTCTTTGCCCGGACGAGATGGGGCTTTGGTTTCGCCGTCGCCATCATTGGACTTCGGCCGCGTATCACTTTTGCCCAGCATGTAATCAAGTGTCTGCTTGGCCGACTGAAGCTTCTCGTCCCGCTCTATGGTCTTTTGGTTGAATTGGTTCAGGGATTTCAGAGCTTCCTTGAAGGCCGCGATGTCGAACTCCTTCCAAACAGGCTCTCCCGACGAAACGGGCGACCATTGAGGAAGCGCGGTGAAAGCCGGAAAAACGTAGCCTCTCATACCTCGTGCCAATTTGATCGGATCGTCACCAAGCGATGATAGCAGCGCTTCTTCGGATGATTGCGCCGATGCCTTGGAAGCAGGTTTTGGAGCTTTGACCCCAAGCTTTAGAAAACACCGGGTTACAGGACTCGGGAAGTGCATGAAGGCGATTGCTGCGAACGTGAGGTCCGGCGCGGCTCTACGATTGCGCGGAATTGTCAGTTCGTCCGCAAGCTTCGGGATCTCATCGAGGTAACCACGCAGAGTCACCCCAGGATCTTGAGAGAGGGAAGAAAGTGCTTCGGCGAGCCGAGGTGATGGAGAGCCCAGCAGCTTGATCAAATGGGTGACAGCCTCCTTCAGCCGGGCTTTGGCATCGTCGCCTTGGTAGATTTTGCCGGGTTGAACTTTGACAACCCATGACAGGTCCATGTCGCGGGCGATGGCTTCGAGTTCCTGTTGGGATTTGTCGCCGTGGAGCACCGGCGCAAGACGGGCGGCACCCGAGCCTGACTCCAACGCCGCGGCACTGTAATCCCAGGTGGGATTGCTTTTCGCATCGCAGAGCCTCGGGAGATAAGCCCGACCACCCTGCTGAATCGCGGCATCTCCGCCACACTTTGCGAGAATCAAGGTGAGCGAGAGAGTGCGCACGTTAGGCGACGCCTCATTTCCATCAAGGATTAGCTCAAACGCTTCCTGCAAAGTCGCTGATTGATTTAAGCCAGGAATACTCCGCCGAAGCGAATCGCGAAGACTGGATGCCCCGTGCAAATCACGAGGAAATTTCTCCCAGGATTCCGAAAGTCGCGCTCGGAGATCCCGGATCACGCGGTTGCCAGAAGCAGAATCAGCCAACGAACCAAGCGACGCTAGGTAGTAGTTTACGGCGTCCTGGAAGATGTGGTGATGCTGCCAGAGCACACAGGATTGGGAGTTCCCTAGTGGAGCATTTTTGAGAACACCCGCAGGATCGGGAATTTGGATCTTTGAGACACGGCCTTGGTATATGCGGTTCATGATGAAGAGTGTTTGTGAATTCAAGCGAGGTTGGCTTTACCGGGGCATCTTAAAAAAGAGGGTGGGACAAATAGGGGGATACCCTCAAAAAATCTGAAAAAAATTCACCTTTTTTGATTTTCCACACCTGCTTACCCATTTCGACCACTTTTTGGCCCATTTCTCAAGGAGAAACCTAACTTTCGGTTAGTTGCTGAAGGACTTGGTCGGGGTGGCGTTTCCATTCCCTTGCCATCTTCAAGAGTTCTTGGGGAATCAGCCCCTCCACCTCCTGCTCGTTGGGATTGCAATCACCTGCGATCGCTTGGGCGATCAATCGCGACAAAAACTGCCCGCGAAGGCCGATTTTCCGCACTGCGAGCGCGTGAAGAAAGTCGTCGATGATGTCTTGGTGATTCTGGTGCATCAGGGCGATGGCGGCGGTCACCGGATGCGGCTTACCGATGAGAAGTTGATAGCGAGCGAGGCCAATCCAGGCGGCGTTTTCGCTCGGATAGCCGATGACGCCGGATTGCACGTGGCTTAAAATGCCTTCTCGGATGGGTTGTGGGATGGCGATGGATTTCTTGATGGAACGGGACATTGGGATGCTTGTTGTTAACTTTTCTTGATATTTCACCGGGTGGTGTGACCGCGGTGTTCCTGCGGTGTGACCGGTGCGAGCTTTTAATCCAAAATAATAGCTGTTCATTTGTCCAGTATGTATTCGCAACTGATGACAAATCCAAGCCCCCGCGCCGAGAAATCCACCACCTGCGTGGGGACCACTCCATTGTTCGCGGCGCACCGAACAAATTTGCCGCTAGGTTGGATTTCGGCCCCACGAGTTGACACCGCCAGCAATGGCATGACCTACCATTTATCGCCCACCAACCCAGAACCCACTCGTCTCTGGACCACCCACGAACTTGCAAAGTTCCTGAAATGCTCTGAGCGCCAAATCTCCCGGCTGAGAGATGAGGGGATGCCCACATTGATGATCGGGGCCTTGGTCAGATTTTCCAAAACCCGGGTAATGGAGTGGCTCGAAGGCCGCCTGAACCAGAAGCCCCGCCCGTAACTGATTTCCCCTGTCGGTCGGGCTGTGCCGACGAGGGATCTCATTGAAGCGGCCAACTCACAAACCAAACCAATAACACATCATTACCATGAAACTATCCGCAACAGGATCCACCACCCCATTTGAAGCACATCCAGAATACGACGGCCAAGCGGTCTGCGTGGATGTGACTCCGCTTAAGAAAACCCAGTCGAGCTACGGCGAACGCGAGACCTTCCGCATCGTATTCGAGACGCGGGAACTGCGTCAGAACGGCAGCCCCTATTTGCTCTTCAGTCGTAGCTTCACGCCATCGCTCCATGAAAAATCAGCCCTCCGTGCGTTCATCAAGCAATGGTTTGGTCGCGACCTAACACCCGCCGAACAAGACGAGTTCGATACCGAAGCGCTCATCGGCCGCTCGACACGGGTGGCGGTGATCCACTCCGACTACAACGGCACCACCTACGCCAACATCGGGCTGATCCGCGCTGACAAGTCGGGTGATCCGCTGAAGCCATCCGGCAAGTACATCCGCCAGAAGGACAGGCAGAGCAACGACGAGAAATTCCGTCATGCGTCCAATCACAACGAGTCCCCCACCCCGTCCGACTGGCGGCGCGTGAAGGTGCACGTGGGTAAGCACACGGGAATCGACTTGGGCGAACTCGACCGCGAATCGGTGGAGGCGCTGGCGACAAAGTGGCTACCCACCGCACTCGCATTGGAAAAACCGCTCAAGGCCGACCGCGAACTCATCGCCGCACTCCAACAGGCGAAAGTGGCTCTCACCACGGACGACGAGGAAGAAGACCACATTCCATTCTAATCACCCATCACCGAAGAACCCAAATCATGATCATCGTTCCACGAGAATCATCGTCGCATTGGTATTTCCCGGACGGCACACCGCTCCATGATGTGCCACGTGCAGACGGCAAGGGCACACGCCCCACTAGCCTACGAGATGCGAGAAAACTCGGCTTGTTCCCATCGGTGACCAACGTGCTTGGCGTCATTGCCAATCCGGGGCTTACCGCATGGAAAATGGAACAGGCGATTCTGTCAGCACTCACGCTGCCGCGCACCGAAGAGGAATCGCTCGATGCATTCGCTCGCCGGGTGGTCACTGACATGGCGACCGAGGTGAAGAGTGCCGCCGACCGTGGCAGTGCGGTTCATGCGGCGATTGAAGGCTACGCCCAAGGTGGCTGGTTACCGGAAGACAAAGAAATCGCGCGGCTGTTCGAACCAGCCCGTCAGTGGTTTGACGCGGAAGTCACCCAAGTCCACTCAGTGGAAATCGCCACCGGTCATTCCGAGTGGGGGTACGCTGGACGGGTGGATTTGGTGGCAACGCTCAAATCCACGGGGCGACCCACCGTGATCGACTTCAAGACGCAGAAGGTCAGGCGTGACAAGGACGGCAACTTCAAGCCGATCCTGCACGACACCTGGCCGCTGCAACTCGAAGCCTACCGACAAGCCCTTGCATCGCGTGACAAGGGACTCACCCACGCTGCCATTGCCTCCGTGGTGATCGGCTCCACCGAACCCATGCCAGTGGTGGTGAAGGTGTGGGATGATGGCGATAAGCCAGGCTTCTTCCGCGCCTTCCTTGCCGCCCGCGACTTGTGGGTCTGGCAGAAAAACTACTGCCCGGTGAAGGACTCGCCGAATGCAGGCGATGAGCCGCCGACCGCGTTGGTCCAGGCCTAACTGAAAAAACCCTCAACCAAATCCACTCATCCATGATCCATCCAATGTATCCGCAGTCTGCGTATCTACGCTTCCCCATCCAAGGGTTCACTCAACGCAAAAACCGTCCTCGTCGTCGCTGGCCGATGATCGTCCTGTCATTCCTCCTCGGCCTGCTTGCGGGCTGGGTGATTCGCGGTGGAGGCGCGTGGTTGCCATGAGTGGATGCCTCGTTGCACGGAGTCCGGCAGACCAATTCCGCGACCTCGCCGACGCGGGTGAGAATGTGTTTCTAACGGGTCCCGCAGGATCTGGGAAAAGCCACAACGTGAGGGACTTTCTCAAACGTTACTTGGACACGCACGTCACCGCCTCAACTGGGGTGGCCGCTCTCAACGTGGGCGGCATGACCGTGCACCGCTGGAGTGGCATGATGCTCGGACCGGCGAAAGGACAGAATTTCAAGAGCCACTTCAGCAAACTCGCGATGGATGGTAAACCCAACGTGCGTGCCGCCTTCAACCGAGTGCGACGTTGCAAGCGCTTGGTGATCGACGAAATCTCGATGCTTTCCGGCAGCGCGTTCGACTACTTGGATTTCCACTGCCGAATGATTCGCGACGACAGGCGACCATTCGGCGGTATCCAGGTGATTGGGACTGGGGACGCCTTGCAACTTCCGCCGGTGCGTGTCGATCCAAGGACGCCATACGACTGGTTCTTCGACTCACCTGCATGGTCGGATGCGGGATTCCAGACTGTGGAGTTGCGTCACATCATGCGGCAAGACGAGCCAGAATTCGTGGCGGCACTCGGCAAGATCAGGCGTGGCGAAATCGACGCCGCCACCGAACGACTCCTGCGTCCACGCATCACCACCTTCCCAGCTAGGGACATCACCAGGCTCTTCACCCACAACTCGATGGTGGACCGCTGGAACGACTTCTGCCTCGGCGAGCTTCCCGGTCCCGAATCCGTCCGCGAGGCGGAAACCTGGGGACCATCGTCGCAGATCGACTTCCTTGAAAAGAACCTGCTCACACCAAAAGTCCTTCGTCTCAAATCAGGGGCGAAGGTGATGTTCACCGTGAACCGTCCAGACGACGGCTTCGTCAATGGCCAGACCGGCGAGGTGGTATCCATCGGCATCACCTCAGTGGTCGTCCACACCCAGGGCAAAGAACTCGAGGTGACGCCATACCGCTGGCGCTTTGATTCCAACGATCAAGGAACCGCCTGGTTTGAACAACTTCCACTGCGTTTGGCCAACGCCCTAACCATCCACAAAGCGCAAGGCCTCACGCTCGACTCAGCCTTCGTTGACGTGCGGGCTGCTAGAGAACCGGGCCAAGCCTACGTGGCACTGTCGCGGGTCCGCACGCTCGCCGGACTTCACCTCAAGGACTGGCCCAAAGGCATCTTCGTCTCCCAACGAGCACTCGATTTCCATTTTCCATCAAAACTTCCATGACCTCCTCGATTCCACCAGACATCAACTCACTCGACCGACTCGCCGCCGCGCAGTTCTACGCCATCACTCTCGGCTGGGCGATTCATCCCCTGCTGCCACCTGACCGTGGCGACCACCACGAGCGCGGAAAAAAGCCGCTGCTCAAAGGTTGGCGCAACCATACGGCCTCGGAGATCAGTCCTGATTTCCTGACCAAGTATTTCGCCAACGGATCAACTAATAACATCGGCTGCGTCGTGCGTGCGCCGTTCGTCCATGTCGATCTCGACAGCAAGCCGGATGCCGGTGCCTCAGTGATGGCATGGCTCGCGACCCAACAGGACCTATCAGCCGTTCCTCGTGAACGCACTGGCGGCGGTGCACACTTGGCATTCATCTGCCGCGACATCCCCGAGGAGGTGATGAAGGTGAAGAAGGCACCCACCTGCCAGATCAATGATGCCGTCACCGCCGAACTCTATTTGGACGGACTCAATCTCGTTCTCTCGCCATCGGTCCACAAAAGCGGCCACACGTATTCATGGGAAGTCACCGGCGACATCCCGGAGGTGAGCTGGCACCAACTCCGCCAGTGGTTTGGATTCTCGGCACCGGAAGCCAAGAAACGAGGTCGTCCATCGAAGGAAAAGCCATGGTGGGCACAGTGGGAGCAGGATCTCCGCACTCTCGACCTAGCGGGTGTGATGGAAGATCTCGGCGGCTTGGGTGAGTGCCTCGACCCGGACCATCACAAGTGGTCAGTGCGTTGCCCGTGGGAAGCTGATCACACCGGAGGCGTTGCCGATGCTCCGGGCTCCGACACGATCATTTTCAACCAACCGGAAACCATGCCGGGATTCCGCTGCCTGCATTCCCATTGCGAGGCCAAGGGCATCAAGGATCTGATCGAATGGGCGGAGGCTCAGAAAAAGGGCATCATCACCTCACGTTGCGCCAACCTCCGTGCGTGGTCACCGGGAACCACCAACGCCACGGGTAGGCCCCGCATCATCCTTCCAGCCCTCGGCCGCTCCAACAGCGAGTTCGGCAAGGAACTTGGAACCACCATCGCCCCGGCACTCGACCTGTTCATGTTCTCAAGCAACGTGGTGGAAATCGCCACCGTGCCTGCTGCAGACGACAAGGGCGCGATCCCTGGTCACATGATCTCGACGATCCGACCCACTGAATTGGTCACCGCAGTCGAGCGCACGGTGGAAACCGGCGTGCTGCGGGAGGATGACGCGGGTGACGAGGTCTTCATTCCCAAGAGCATGAGCGAAGCCGACGCCAGAATCACGCTGGTGAGCGGAGTCTTCGGCGATGCTCTCCCACGCATCCGCCGGGTTCTTGATGTGCCGGTGCCGCATTTCTCGGACGACGGAAAACTCATTTACCCGAATCCAGGATACGACAAACGCTTCGGCACCTGGTTGAACCCACACGCGCCGAAGCTCAAAACCATGGGTCACAGCGAGGCTCTCCGCTGGCTCCTACATGATCTTTTCGGACTGCCAGAAAACGGCGGCTTCTGGTGGCACGACGAACAGGCCCGTGTCCACGCCCTCGCCCGTTTCATCACTCCATTTTGCCGGGGACTAATGGGATGGAAGCGCACCCCGCTCTGGATCTTCGACGGCAACCGCGAAGGTTGTGGCAAGGACACCTGCGCCGATCTCACCCACGTGGCCTACACCGGACGTTCCATTGTCTGCGCCCCACTCTCCAAGGAATGTGACGACGAGATGCGCAAGCGGATCACTTCAGCGCTGATGGCTGGCAGTCGCTTCTTCCACCTCGCCAACATGAAAGGCCACGTCCGCTATGCGTCGCTCGAAGCCGCCACCGACAACTCGGGCGTGTGGGAGGATCGCCGCCTTGGGGTGAGTGAAACTCTAACGCTTCCCAACGAGACTGAGTTTTCCTTCTCGGCCAACAACGCCACCTGGGAGCCTGACATCGAGCGACGCTGCCGCCGGATTCGTTTGCGCTTCACGCCAGAGGAAATCAACAGCCACCGCTACAAATACCCCGACATCAAAGGCTGGGTACGCCAGCACCGTGCCGACCTGCTATCAGCGATCGCCGCACTGGTGAACGAATGGGTGCGGCAAGGATGCCCGCCTGGCCCGACTCCCTTCACCTCGTTCCCGGAATGGGGGCAGGTGGTCGGTGGGATTCTCCACTGCGCAGGATTGCCGGACCCATGCTTGCCGCACGAGGACAGCCAGTCGTCCGGCGACCAATCGACTCGGGCGATGCGGGAATTCTACCAACTCGCCTTCGATCACTTCGGCGACGCACTGATCCGCAAGCCGGATTTCCAACAGTTCGTCAATCAGACCGACGAGGTTCATGAGCTGTTTGATTGGATCGACTTCGCGACGCGGCAGGGTCAAACCAGGTTCGGAAAGCTCATCGTCAAGTTTGACAAGCGTGAATTGGGAGGGATCACCTTCCGCCTCAAGCAGTCGTCAAAGAACCGCGCTGATTACAGATTTTTTAGGGAGGGTGAGGGAGAACTTCCCACACGTCCCCCTGAGGACTCTTCTGAGCAAAACACGCGGGGACATGGTGACATTTGGGGACATTCTCCTATTGCTAATGTAGGCGGAAAAAATGCTCATGAAAAAAATAAAAAAGAGAATGTATTAAAAGCTCTCTATAAAAGTGATAGGCAAACGTCCCCCAATATCCCCATGTCCCCACGAGGGATTTTCTGCTCTCTCCGCAGCGACCTCGACCGCATCGCTCTCGACCTAGCCGGAGCCGATCGCATCGCGCTAGACATCGAAACCTACGGTCCCCGCAAAGGCGATGGACTTGACCCGTGGAAGGGCGACATCCGCCTGCTCACCCTCAGCCGTGAGGGCGGCACCATCTGGACCATCGACCTCCGCGCCATTGGATACGAACTCGGACCACTCAAGGACATCCTCGAAGACGCGGGCATCATCGCCCACAACGCCAAGTTCGACCTGCTCTGGCTGCGGGTGAAGTGCGGGCTGTTCGCTAAGCGCGTTCATTGCACGCTAACCGCTGCCCGTCTTCTCGTGGCCGGCACCAAACCCGGCAACGACCTCGATAAATGCCTAGAGCGTTATCTCGGCATCCAACCCGCCACTGACCACAGCCGTTCCGATTGGGCGTCGATGCTGCTCACCGAGGATCAACTCGCCTATGCAACCCGCGACGTGGCCCACCTCCACGACCTTCTCACCACCATGGAATCCGAGTTGGAAGCCTCTGGATTGGACACCGTGTGGGCGCTTGAAAGCAGCCTGCTACCCGTGGTGATAGGGATGGAATCCACCGGCATCCACGTGGAGCGTGAGAAGCTTCGCAAGATTGCCGACGATGCGATCAAGCTCGCCCAAGCTGCCACCGACGACATCCGCACCGCCCTCGGCAACCAAGGCATCAATCCGGCCAGTCCAGCTCAGTTACTAGCGGCATTGAGAGCGAATGGGATCAAGCTCGAATCCACCGCAGAGGAAGCGCTCAAGGCAGCAGACGACGGCCACCTGGTTCCCCTGGTGCTGGCATTCCGCGAGGCAAGCAAACGTGCCCAACAAGCGGAATCCCTGATCGATCACATCCAACAGGACGGCCGGATCCACGGACGCTTCGAACCACTCGGCACCGCCACCGGTCGATTCTCATCCAAGGAGCCGAACCTCCAGAACATCGGGCGGGGCGAGATTCGTGAGGCATTCACCGCACCACAGGGCAAGTGCCTCATCGTCGCCGACTACTCGCAGGTCGAACTTCGTGCCGCAGCGGCCATCGCCGGAGAAACGAAGATGATCGACGCCTACAAAGCGGGAGCCGACCTTCACAAACTCACCGCCGCCACCGTGCTCGGGAAGCCAGAGGATCAGGTGACGAAGCCGGACCGTCAGTTAGCCAAGGCGGTAAACTTCGGGCTTATCTATGGCCAGTCAGCTCCGGGCCTCGTCCGCTATGCCGCCACCTCCTACGGCGTGACGATGGACGAGGACGAGGCAACCCGCATCCGCCAAGCATTCTTCCGCACCTACTCACGTCTCCGTCAATGGCACGGGGTGAGCCACAATCGAGCGGAAGAAGGCGTCACGGAAGTGAGAACCCGCACAGGCCGCCGCCGCTTGATTCCGAGCACGGCCTCCGACTGGGAGCGATTCACCGCGCTCGTGAACACGCCGGTTCAAGGCGGCACGGCAGACGGCATGAAACACGCGCTCGTCCTCATCCACGAACGCCTGCCGAAGTCTGCCCGCATCGTCTCCACCGTGCATGACGAAGTGGTGGTCGAGTGCCGCGAAGAATCCGCCGACCAGTGCCGCGAAATCATCACCACCGCGATGGTCGAAGCCATGGCTGCCCTCTTCCCAGAGGTGCCGGTCGAAGTCGAAACAAACATCTGCACCACCTGGGCCGAGAAATGAAATCCGACGACTACTCACAAAAACAGAAGGCTCGCGACGCGGAATACGAACGCGAATACCGGGCGTGGATCGACTCGCTACCGCCTGCGGAACGTCGCCAGCTAGAAGCGCAAGGACTCGCGTCCCCTTCCCTCGCCATTCACGGCAATGGTGCTGCCAAGGGTGATGCCGCAGACAGCCCGCTCATGCGTGAAGGCGATGATCCAGCCCTCATGCCGGAGCCAGATCCAGACGCCGCTCCCCACGACTCGCCCTGCGACCCAGAACAAACCTGGGACACCGTGCGGCGCGTGTTGGGTGAGATCCTCTGCCACCACAACGCCAGACTCACCGCCGAGTGCATCGCGCTGGTTAGCGGACTCAACTATTCCGGCTCCTCGATGACCCACATCGCTGGGAAGCACGGCATCACACGCGCCGCAGTTTCGAAACGCTGCGTGGAACTCACCGAATTGCTCGGCATCCGACCATCACGCGCCATGCGTTCGTTGACAGCCCGCAAGCGGTATCGAGAAGCCAGAATCAAATCCACCCAGTCCCATGAACCAAGTCCTCACCCTACCCACACCAAAGGCTAACATCAGCCCCACCGGCCTCCAATTCACCGGCGAACTCACGCTCGATGAATGGAAGAGCCTCGCCCCAGCACTCGGACAAGCTGCCCGTTCGGTGTCCTTCGTGATCGGCGACTGGCTCGTCTATGGCGACAGCCTCTTCGGCACCGATGGACCGCCCACAAAGCGCGTGAATTCGCAGCTCTATGAATACGCGTCCACCCACACCGGCATCGACATCCCCACGCTTCAAAACTTCGCCTACGTTTCGCGGAACGTACCCTATCCGCTGCGCACCGAACTGCTTTCGTGGGAACACCACCGCCTAATCGCCAAGCTGCCGGAAACCGAACAGGCGAACTGGATCGAGTCATGCATTTCCGAAAACCAATCCGGCCAACGGATGTCCACCCGCCGCCTGCGCAAGTCGCTCAACCTCGGCCGCGTCGCCACCGCCAAGGACATGGAACCGGACGATGCCGACCAAGGCGTGGAAAACCATATCCCGTTCGTGAACCGACTCGCGCTCTGGTGGAAACGCATGCAAGCGGACCGATTCCTCAGCACCTCCACCTACGAACAACGACAGGCGCTCAAACGAGACCTCGAGCCGATCATCACGATCTACAACCAACTCTAACACCCAACCACCGATGGAAACTAACACGAACGAAAAACAAACCGCCATCGATGCGGTGAAGGAACTGCTAGACACCCACTTCAATGATGCCGAGGACTGTGCCGATGACGACGGCAAGTTCAGCCTCGGGTTTCGCGTCACCTTCGACCGCTCGCACTCGCCCACCAAACTCAAGGTGACCTGCCGCGTGTCCAAGGTGACCACCGACGAAATCGAATGCTGCGTGGACGATCCAGCCCAAGCTAAACTGCCTCTGTGATGCCAACACGCGCCCGCACCGTGTTCCGGGGAGCCAAGCCGCCAAGCAGGCTGGAGAAGCGATTTGAGACGCTCTGGAACGCGCATGGAGGGCAGGCATTAGAGAAGGAGTTTAGATTCCATCCAACCCGGAAATGGCGCGCCGACTTCGCCCACCTCGAATCGAAGACCCTCATTGAGATCGAAGGCGGGATCTACATCAACGGCCGCCACAATCGACCTACGGGATTCGCCGCCGACTTGGAAAAATACCTCGAAGCCGCATTGGCCGGATGGCGAGTGATCCGCCTCGGTCCAAACGAACTAACGATGGAGTGCATCGGCCGCCTCATGGCAACGGTGCTCGGCAGTGATGAAGCAGATTGAAAAATGCGGCTTCTGATCGACTAAAGATTGCCAGCGTAAACCGTGGCAGTCAGAGTTTAGGTATGCAGTTGATCATAAAACTGAGAGAATTCATCATTGAGGCAACCGAAAACCTTTGTGATACGATGGATTCTTGGACCGGTAAAACCTCAAAGACTGAAAAGCGCAAGATCGCGGTCGAGAGATTGAACTCAAAGCATGACCGTCTTGAGAAAGATGCTGAGCGGGCCAGAGCCTCCAGCGCACGGCAGAAAGCGAAAGCAGTTCACAGCGAGGCCAAACCAAACATCCAGCCAAGGCTGCACCAACCTTCATCAACACTCGTAAGATGCACAGCCTGCGGAGGGGTTTGTAGCAAAACGGTCGAGAGCAACTCTGGGTGTGGGTGCCTTTTGTTGCTCATCGGATTTGTTATGGGAGTCACGATCATTGGGATTATTCCAGGGGTAATCATCGCAATCATTGGGTTGGTGATCATAAGTTTCAGGAAGGGGTATTGGACATGCAATCGTTGCGGTTCTCAATTTCCCCGCAGAATCTAATTCTTAATGGTTTTAACATGCACAGCATTGAATCAAGGCACGAGGCTGGATTTTAAGCCAATGTCTTTCATTGTCACTAGCTCGTCAGACTTAATCGATGATCGCACCGTGGTTAACCTCACTACCATGTCCGGTGTCCGCCAGATCCTCCCACAAATCCGTCAAAAAACGGCCAGCTTTACACCAAACTTTACACCTAGTGGGCGGCCATCAATGGCGGACCGATGTGCAAGAATCCTATATTCCACATGGGTTCTAGCGCCTTCGCGGCAGCAAAACTAACAGATCGTCATGTGAAAAAAGTGTAAAGCTGAAAATGGCACCTTTCATAGGATTTGGATGGGGGTGTTTCTACCCATGAACTTTGTCACCATTCTAAATAGATTTCCTGTTCAACATCAATGAGTTACGACGAATTCAAACGAGTGTTTTTTCACCAATTCTAGCAGAAATCAATTGGTTTCTAGCAGAATTCTAGCAATAAAATTACATACAAGCAAACGCAACTAGCGACACCATTCCTTTCTCTCTTGCCATACAGCGTGGAATCGAATAAATGCAATCTATCAAGAAATCAAGCCAACTAACAGATGGAACATTTATTTCAAGCATCTCTGACCAAATTCAAGCCGAATATCGGACCAAGGAAGAATGTGAGCCAAGTAGCAAAGTACCTGTTTTTAGCAGTATTTGGAGTTTCTTTTGCAACGGCACAGGACAAGAAGCAGCTTGATGATGTGCTGCCGATCCCGAGTAGCCACTTCATACCGCCCCCACCACCAAAAAAAGTTCCACCTATGGTCGTGGAAGCATCGAGCGTACTCAAGTCAAAGACGCATCAAATAACGGTGCTACGAGGCGATGCATCAACCTTGCCGGACATTCCACCGCCACCAGAGCCAAAGCCATATCAACCAAGCAGCGAAGGAGAGCCGCATTACGTAATCTCGTTTGGTGCCACAGTTTATGATCACCAGCTTAGCCATGTGAACTGGTATGATCCTCGCACCAAAGAGACCTTCGATGCGTGGTGCGCCTGGGATTGGACGCTCCTTTCTCCTATTACCAAATTAAAATTCGGTGAGAAGACCAGTTCCTTCAATCTCTTCACATCTAACATCGATACCAGTAAGGGCCTTCGCTTTGGCAAGGAGACCAAGGTGCCGAAGCATCCAGCACTTCAGGAAAATGCTTTCGCCATCACCAAAGGGAACGGAGATAATAAAGAGGCAATACGCGCCATCACGGTCATTCGCGACTACTATCTGAAGCACAGAGAGCGACTCTTACTCATACGAGAGGCGCAGGTGAAATACCAACAGGAGGCAGCAGCTTGGTATGCAGCCAATCCGCCTAAGCCACAAAACCACACGTTTTGGCTAAAACCCCACAGGGGCAGTCGCTACCTAATAGATGAAGGAGGTGCTAGATGAGACGTCTCTTCCATGCACTTATATTCGCAACATCAGTCTCTACGGCATACTCGCAGTGGGCACCAGTGCAAAACTCTGAGTTGATTCTGGTAGGCCCTGACAAATACCTTCGCTGGTATGGTCACGCAAACCGCACGTATTTCATCCAGATTTCAGACCCAAACGATCATTTACGAAAATGGGTGTGGGCACCGAACATCGAGACGGGCCATGACCAGGACATCAGCTATGAGGTGGATGGTACTTCCGACAAGGGGTTCTACAGGCTTTGGTTCAGTGACCAACCGACAGCCGATCCTGATGGGGACGATTTCGATTACGATGGTCTGACAAATCTCGCAGAAGTTAGTATCCATCAGACCAACCCACTGAAAGCCGATACTGATGGAGACGGAATGCCGGACGACTGGGAGATCGACAACTACCTTGACCCAAACGACGACGGCAGCACAAATCCAGTAAATGGTGCAAATGGCGACCCTGATAGCGATGGACTCACTAACGAGTTCGAGTATTTGTATTGGGGTGATCCACATCTAACGGATACCGATGGCGACGGACTCAATGATTATGATGAGGCGCTTGTGCATTCCACATCTCTCGCCTATGCTGACTCAGATGGCGATGGCTTGAACGACTACAGCGAGATTCACACAAGCGGCACCAATCCCGGGCTTTTGGACACAGATGAGGACACTCTTTCAGACGGGGATGAGGTGCTGATCCATGGCACAAACCCGCTGGAGATGGACACTGACGGCGACTGGATGTGGGACGACTGGGAACTCGCAAATAACCTCGATCCAACCGATGAGGATGATGGCCTGCATGATGCCGACAGTGACACACTGGCAAATCAGCTTGAATTCGTCTTTATCGACAAAGGTTATGATCCATTTGTGGCAAACAACGCGGCGGCATTTCCATGGGCAGGAGATCCAGACTGGGACGGGCTATCCACACAAGTGGAGTTCGTCACTCACAGGACCAATCCGCGGCAACCGGATACCGATGACGATGGAATGGCCGATGGCTGGGAAATCCAATTCGGTTTCAACCCAAAGCTGCATAACTCCAAAGACGCCAACCCGAACAATGACGAAGATGCAGACCCTGACAGTGACAACCTTAGCAACGGGGCGGAATCAAATTACAACACCAACCCGAACGATCCAGACACCGATGATGACGACGTAAATGACAATACCGAGAACGATCAAGGTAGCAATCCGAACGATCAAAGCGACAGTCAGCCGCCTCCCAACGGTACAGTGCCGGTGAATGTGACATTTGGCGACGACAGCGGCAGCCATTCGGAGAAATACCGCGTGCAGCTCTCGCCATTGGAGGGGGACGCGGGCGGCGTACGCTTCCGCACCGACAGGCACTATGGACAGTCGCAGACTGACACCTTCCGTTTGCCAAAAGGCTCAAAATATCAAGTCCAGTTAATTCACATCGGCACCAGCCCGAAGCATCGCTACGAGCCAAACCCAGATTACGACCACACCTTAGAAATCGATGATAATCAAAATTGCCTCGTGGTGGATGATCCTGATTCGATCATAGGAATCTCAGACGAATCGCTTGGCGAGGTGTTTGTCATAGATGGTCAAAGTGCCACACTGTACGTCCCACTGTTCAAACCGATGGAAGTTTCGTTTTCGAACTCCACCATTACGCCGAGTCTCACCAGCGACGATGTGAGTTTCACCTACGACGCTCCTCACTGGCAGGACGGCAACAACGATGGCGACGCGGACGATCCCGGCGAACGGAAGTATCCCATTGCCTATGTCCGTGACACTCCACCGACCATCGCTGGGAAAATCAAGGTTAAGCCTTCCGGACTGACTGCGGTAAGTGGCTTTTCCGCGAAGATCAAAGTCACCGGACCAGGCAATGTGAAAATTGATCCTCCTGTGTCCGCTACCATCGGCACGGATGAGTTGGAACTCCCCGCCACGCCCTCAGCCGGCAACTTCGTTAACGAGATCGACTATCTCAATCCGATGACCCTTTCATGGGAAGTGGAAGTAAACAACAAAGGCCACTGGTGCGATGCGGGAGAAACCAAAAATCGAACATACGTGACTCTAAGCACTCCAACAACCACAAAACGACAAGAGACACTTTTTGATCTTGGCAGTCGTAATGCCGACGGGAACACTGACGAGAAACTCTCCGTAGGAGCAATCTGGACAGATTTTTCACCAGATTCTGACGGTATACCGCGCCTTTTGCGTGTTCTGCCGCCGGGTTCTACTGGACCGCCACTGCCAATGACGTATTATGCCAATTCATCAGATCCATACAGCACCTGCAACGGTGTCGATGACCTTTTGGCAACTGGTGATGGTCGTTGCGGAGCATTCCAAGAGCTGCTTGAGCATGTGATGCTTGCTCAAGGAATAGCTTCGACTCCCATAACTGTTGAGGCTCCAACGGGTACGGCAGGAGGTGTTGCCGCAGCCAAGGCGGACTACCTTGCAACTTACGGCGTTGATCCAGACACCATTTACACCGGCGGAATTCGCGATGTCTTCTTCGTAAAGAACTGGGCATTGTCCACTACCGCCAGATGGACTGTCACTGATCTTGCTGGCGTCCCCGGGCAAGGTAATGCCGATCCCATTGGGATATTCGGCGATCATGCACTCATTGAATACGATGGGGAAATCTACGATCCATCATATGGAACCGGACCGTTTGCGGACATTCTTGAATGGGAGGATGCATCAGTAGAGGGGTTTGGGGTTCAGTTTATTAAGCCATCTCTTTCATCTGCGGACTTCAAATTCTGGACACGCAAACTTGATACAAAAGGCACACAAGAAGTCACCACACCATGAAAACAAAAATACTTACCACAGTCATTTTGACGTGTATGCACGGCTTTTCATTCTCCGAAGAACCAATATTCCGTGTAACAAAAGAAAAACTAGCACGCCCAGAAAACACTGTTCCAGACACCAGTAAACCTGATGCGGAATTTCGTGTTAAGCTCATCAAGCCCGATAAAATGACTCCTGATCTTGTCATCCCAACTTACAGCACTGGAAGAAGGAGAGTTGTCGATTTCCGCGTATCGCAAGAACGCATGGAGGTTGCGATCCAACTTGATGAATTGGGGATTGATTATTACGATTACAAGCTTGTGGATGAAAAGTGGATTCTACAAAGCCAAAAACGTATATGCAGCCTCAGCGGTGCTCGTGCATTAGCACTAGCCCAAGTAGATATTCGTGAAGGCGGAGTCGTTGAGATAAGATATCGCGAAGGCACGTCAGAACGTGAAAAATCTATCTGGAATGACGAACTAATCAATAAGGATCACAAGCAAAACGAAAAATTACTATTGGAGCGCTACGATCTAAAGCCGAGTGGCTTTGTCCTCGTTGGAGAGCCAGTCCGTCTTCGTCCAAAAGTAAATAATCCCCAAACAACCGAAGAGAAAAAGTAATCAATAGACGAAGCGGTTGTGGCGGATAAGCCGAAGGACTAGTTCAAGGGCCTTGCAAATTGGCACAATTCTTTTCGATCAGTTTGCGGGTGAGCTTTGTTTTAATAGACACTCACCCCAACCACATCTCCAAATCCGCCATCGCCGCCCAGACGTTCCATGCTGACCCGGCCGCGATCATTCGGGTGGTGGCAATAGGAACAGCCCACCACCTCGCGAGGAATGCCGCTAATACCTCGTTATCCGGTGGCTGGAGTCGGAGTGATCTTGAAAAGTTACCGTTCGGGAGTTTTATTATGTATCAACTTCGAAAATCTTTGAATAATTACCGATCGGGAACTTTATGCTTGATCGATGCTAATTTAATAAGGATATTCCCGCTCAGGAACTATGAAGATTCAGGATGCACAGAGCCTTGGCCAGGCGATTCGCCAGCAGAGACGCCACTTGAAGGTGACTCAGAGAGATTTGGCCATGACGTCGGGAACCGGGTTGCGGTTCATAATTGATTTGGAAAAGGGCAAGCCGACCTGCCAACTGGGTAAAGCCTTGGAGATTGTCCGCGCACTGGGTTTGAAACTGGAAATTGGAGAGCCATGAATCCATTGATTGTTCACTTGCATGGGAAGCGGGTCGGAATGCTCGGCGATGACGGCCAACAATTGGTGTTTCAGTATGGCGAAGCTTGGTTGGCGGATACGGGTGCGTTGCCGTTGTCTCGCCAGTTGCCGCTGCAAGCCGAGCCTTTTGTTGGTCAACGGGTAAATGTCTTCTTTGGCGGTTTGCTTCCGGAAGCCGACTCGCGGGATCAGATCGCCCGAAACTTGGGCATCAGCGCGAACAACGATTTTGCGATGCTGGAGAGGATCGGCGGTGAATGCGCGGGGGCGATCGCGCTTGTGCCTGAGGAAATGGAAGGGCGGGCACCGTCCGATAGCGGAGTGCGTTGGCTCAGCGAGGGGGAGGTCATCGAGATCATGGATCGACTCCCCCATCAACCGTTGCTTGCCGGGGAGCAGGGCCTGCGACTTTCACTCGCAGGAGCACAGATCAAATTGCCGGTGGTGATCGATTCCACCTTCGGCGGTGCAACCAGCTTGGCATTGCCACTGGGAGACACCCCCAGCACCCACATCATCAAACCCGAGCCACTACGTTTTCCCGGTCTCGCCGAAAACGAGGCATGGTGCATGGCGCTCGCCCGCCGCATTGGACTGGACACCGCCGAAGCACGGGTAGAGCGAATTGGTAATGTGCCATGTCTGATCAGCAAACGATACGACCGGGTGCAAGGGGCGTCCGGCGAGATCGTCCGGCGGCTGCATCAGGAGGATTTCTGCCAAGCCCTTGGTTATCCATCATCACGCAAATACCAGCAGGAAGGAGGGCCGTCGCTACGCGAATGCTTTCAGATGATCCGTGATTGGTCCACCACACCGGTGCTGGACATCAGGCACATGCTGGATTCGGTGATCTTCTCGGCAGTGACGGGCAATGCCGATGCCCATGGAAAGAACCACTCGTTTCTCTACACCCAAGACACCCGCAGAATGGCACCGCTCTACGATCAGGTTTGCACAATGGCTTGGCCGGAGCTTTCGACCTCGCTCTCAATGAAAATTGGCAGTGCCGCGTCGCTGGCGGAGGTTTCCCCTGAGCACTTCAAGCAACTTTGCGGCATAGCAAAACTCGGATGGCCGATGGCTTGTGAACGAATTAAGACCATGTGTCGGCAGATTCTGGATGCGACCGGCGAACCGCAAGTTCTGCCCGAGTTAAGGGACACAACGGTCCGTGAGATCGTCACCAAGCGTGCGGAGAGAATGCTGAGCTTGATGGAGAAGACAGCCGATTGATCCAGCAGGGCAACAAGCCACCGCACCATCACCAAGGGCGCAGGCCCGCTCTCAGCTCAACTCAACGATCCAACATACCCATGAAACCTTCTAATGGCTTCGCTTCGTGTTGAATCGTTAAAGTAGCGAGCACAGCTTCCACATCAGCGAGGCGGTATCTCACCGCTTTTCCGATTTTGATGTAGGGGATGAGTCCGCTCATTCGCCAGTTATAAAGTTGGCGGTGGCAGACTCGGAGATACGTGGCGAGCTCCTTGCCGGTGTAGATGTGCTGATGATCCTCACGAGGAGTGCAGACCAACATCGGCGTGAATTGAATCGTGGCTTTCATGGTTTCTGTATTTGGGTTCGTGGTTTGCGTGGAGAGGCCACATGCAGCGCACTCAGATATCCGAGTTGCCGCAGGTGTCCGAGAAATCGAGAAATGGCTGGTGGTAGCTATCCGCAGTCTGCGTATGATTGAGCGCGAAGAAAGAAGGCCGCATCACAAGCCCATAGGTGAAGCCGAGGTTGCTCGCCTTCATCCCCCGCCATTCGCGCCAGTCGCCGTAAAGTTCGGTGAAGTCGCGGTCGAAGAACACCCAACGTCCGGGAAGTCGGTCAAGCGTGTCCATCCCGCAAAGGTCCACCAAGGAGGCGGCCACGCGAGTGTCGGACAACAGGCCGTCAGGCATCCGGTGTTTGGGCATTCGCCGTAAAGTGTCGCGCCACTGGCACCACGTCCCATTGTGGAAGAGCACGGCGCGGGCATGACCAGAGAGGCGCGTGGTGGCGCAGGCAGTGATCGGAAATGGATGGCAGAGCTTGGGCGTCACCTCCCCCACGCTCGCCCATCGGAAATGGATCACGATCTCGCCAGATAGTCCGGCGATCAGTGGTTCGAGTTCGCCGGGTTCGAGTCCCTTGAACCAGCGCACCACTCCGTCTTCCCGCCATGCCACACCGGCACCGTGGGGGTTGGCATCGTGGCAGGCATCGAGGGTTTTTCTATCAGGCCGCACATTGGCGGGGCATACTAGGATTACACACATGGTTCGAATTGATTAGAGGTTGGCGTAGGGAAAGCGGGAATCGAAGCGGCGGCACATCCGGTCCGCGATCTTCCGGTAGTGCTTGAATTCCGAATGCAGGGGGCCGACAAGACCCAGGGCGACAGGGCGCTTGGAACCGGTCCATCCGAGGTAATCCCAGAGGAAGCGCAGAGCGTCCTTGGCGGTGGCCGTCCGTTTGGCTTGGCTCTTGTTTTTTCCGAAAGACCCGAGGCACTCGACTTCGGCAGCCCGGCGGCAAAGCCCTAACACCGTGGCAAGGTGGTGAAGAAGTTTGTGGCGGTTGAGTGTGCCGGCAAAGACCCGGAATTCGATCACTCCGTGGGTGAAGAGTTTTTGGAAATTGATCATGCCACGGCCACATTGGCGGGCGGCCTCGGATTTGCGGGTAGGATTGCTGTTGCGTTCCATCTGGCGGACCAGAGTGCCCACGTCCTCGCCGAGCGTGTGGCTGAATCGGTTCAGGTGGCGTCCGGTTCCCGTTTGGCCGTAGAGTGCCATGGCGTGCCACCGTGCGATGTGGGCGAGCTTGCGGCCGTATTCGCTAATGGCTTGAGGATCGTCCGTGCCAATGATGGAAGCCACGCCCACGGTGATGTGGACGCCGCAGGAGCCGTTCACGTTCGCCCCGATGGCGTTGGCCCACTCCACGAATTCAATGAGGTGAGAGACGCCATCGCCGCCTTGGAGGATGGGTGAGACGAATTCACAGGCCAGGCGGCCCGAGTTGGCGCGGATGGAACCATCACGCTCAGCCTTCCAATGATTGCCATTGAAGGTGGGCGCGGTGAGGTGCTGGGAGGTTCCGTTGATGGCTCCCACGCGCACGGTGCTGCCATTGTGATAGCCTCCGATGGTGACGCCGGAGAGCGCGGGGATGGTGGTTTCGAGTTCAACTCCGAAGGTGATGCGTTCGGCTTGGGGATCTTGCGGTTTCATTTGTGGATCTGGATGCCGGAGAGGTTGTGCGTTCCGACATCCTTCTTCCTGCCAGCCACCCGCGTCGTTTGTCGCGCACCATCCACACGACGAGTCGCACCATTTTCACGGGCGTTTTTTCAAAGCATGAGCCTCCTTGACATCCTGATGGAGAAATCAGAATCTAATTCGAAATCACCAACCGCAAATCTTCATGACCACCATCAGCAAAGATCATCGGCCATAACGAAATAGACATGCAAATAAGTGCTTTTAAATTCTGTTTTTGCATAGTTTCAGCCAAAACCTAATTATCAAAAATTTACGAATCTTAAAAAATGAAATCTACCAATCGAACTTCATATCATCTTCGGGGTGAAATCTCTGTCGGCCCTATTGCAACTATTTTTATCATTAGTTTCGTATTAGCCGTAAACTTTTGTGGCAAAAGTACCAACGGAGTTAGTGGTGGAAGCTCACCTAGCATTGGTAGAGGCAAAATAAATTATTGCAAGTATGCAGGATGCACAGATTCACAAAGCAGCTTTTTGGAGGCTGGCACTGGATATTGCCACCGCCACGCACAACAACTTAGAGACGAAGAAAAGCTCATAGAAAAAATTAAGACACAGGGTTACTAATAGTTAAATAAGGCTAAAAAAGTTAATACCAATATGGGACTATTACACCTAAAAATGCTAGAAAATATCGCAAAATTGACTGAAAAATATTTCTCAATAAAACTGCATAGCTATATACGCTAACGAGGACTTAAGAATCTGTTTATTTTTAAGATTCAATTTAGGAGTATTCTATTTTAAATATTAAATAGCCACTATGGAAAAAATAAAAATAATCGATGCAGATGCTGCCAGAAAATTCATCGCGGCCCCAGAATCAATCAGCTTGCATGAAGCAGAGTCCATAACGGAGGAAGCTGCAGCGATTCTTGCGGAGTCAGATCGAAAATGGCCATACGACAAGTGCGACTTGAATGGACTCACGGCAATCTCAGATAGCATTGCAGCGTGTCTTAGCAAAATAAACGCTAAAGAGATATTCCTCGGAGGGCTCACTGAAATTGGCGCAGATGTGGTAAGCACCCTCGCCAAAGGAAGTTTTGCACTGCATTTGAATGGCATAAAGAGGCTATCCCCAGAGGCGGCGTATTACTTGGGGACGAATGGGAAATACACTTCGCTCAAGGGACTTGAGATAATTCCTGACGAAATTGCAGAGTCATTTGGCAAGGGCATACAGGATTCTAAGCGGGACGAAAAGGATCTTCTAATCCTCAAGACATATCGCGATATTACACTTACGGAACACGCTGCCACTTGCTTATCGGACGTTTGGGGCTTTGTTCTACTTAATGAGAAAAATAACGAAGCGGTCCTGAAAGCGATCAAAAATTTTGCTAAAAACGAGTCGAAAATTGCACCAAGAGAGACTGTTGAAATCAGAAATGTGCTCGAATTAAGCTCTGATCCAGACGAAATCCACGCAGCATTTGAAGCATTTGAGGCTCTAGGGCCAAACGAAGCTGATTTACTGAAGCTCATGCTGACCAAAAACTATCTCAGGCATCTTATGAGATTTAATCAGAGCGGCCTAAGGCTTGATTTTGGTGATTACTCTCCTGAAAGAGCGCAAATCTGGGTTTCGTTGGCACAATTTCTGGGAAAACACAACAAAACTCGCGAGTTATTCAAATACGAAGCGATAAATTATTTTACCAATGGTGACTTTGCTGAAGATCTTGCCAAGGCAATGACCGAAGAACTTGTTCCAATCGTTGGTTATGGAACGCGACTTAATGGAATCAAGTGGACAGGCGATATAACTACATTGTCACATTTCAGATTATTATCAAACCTGGCGTGCCCGATTCGATTTCATAACTGCTATAACCTAAGCTCAGAGATGGCAAGTACGCTGTCGAATCACAGGTACAGAAAATATTTTGATTTTTTTGAGGCTCAGGTTCTAGATCCAAAAGTTATTGATAGGATTCCATGTATTGAGGATGTTTGGATTGAGATAAATGGGATATCTGATATATCTCCCAAGCTTGCTGCCAGCATAGCCAGCCATTCTGCGACGTTTTATATAGGCAACTCTAGTGAGGACAGAACCGATATTCCTTTATTAGTGTCCGACGAAAGCGCCAAAATTTTGAGCAGAGGATCCAAGTCGAGCATTTTCCTGCCGGATAATTTAAACATATCAAAATTAGGTGCAGCAGCTTTATTGCACAGTGATCAGATTTTCCCAAGGGATAACTTGGAAGAAATCGCAAAGTTACCATGAAAAAGACTCCTGCTAAGCCAAGGATCTTCATCCACCTAACAGCTTTTTGGGGGAACGACGACGTAGACTCAACAATCAAAGTTAGTCGACGGCGCTGGAAAGCAATCCAAGAAGGTGCTGAATATGTGGCCACTGGATCCTATTGGTTTGAAGGAAAGAAATTCTATGCGACATGGTCATTTGCTGATGGAAAAGTAACCATCAGAGGAGACGACGGCATGGACTGCGTGATTAACGAACCAGTTGGTAAACTCTTGTAGTTAGCCACTTTCACCATATTGCCGCGTAGTCACCCATGTGGACTCACTACCCAAGCACAAGGGATGGCAATATGGTCGGCCCTCACATCCACCATCCGCGTATGCTAGTCAGCCATTAGACGCGGGAAAGATCCGTTGGCATGCGGATTGAACAGGCATTGACAAATCACCCGTAGAACCGTATTTACAGTTCATGAAAACCACCATCGAACTGCCTGATGCCATTGTTAAAAAGGCGAAGATAATCGCTGCCGAGCGCCGGACCACCCTGCGAGCCCTTGTGCTTCAGGGCTTGGAGCACGTAATCACAGAGAAGCATGTGGCGGCAAAAGACCGGGCCAAGAAGCTATTTGCCGCCATGGACAAGGCACCGGGGATCACCGCCGGTAAACGTCTTACCCGAACCGAAGCGAATGCACGCTGAATTCTTCTTTGATACCAACATCCTGCTCTACGCCGCATCCAGCAATAAGTCGGAACAGCATAAGCGCGCCAAGGCAAGGGAACTGCTGACGATGGAAGGTGGTGGCCTTTCAGTGCAGGTGCAGGCGGAGTTTTACGTCAACGCCACCGCAAAATTCAAAATACCCCATGATCAGGTGGTGGGAATTCTTGAGTCGCTCGAAGCCTACCCGGTTCTGGCAGTCACCGAATCTGTGTTCTGGGCGGCACTCCAGATCAAGAACCGCTACAAGCTTTCCTATTGGGACTCCGCAATCATCGCAGCCGCCGTGGAACTTGGATGCCAAGCCGTCTATTCGGAAGACTTGAATCACGGCCAGAGCTATGCGGGCGTTCGTGTCATCAACCCATTTATGGAGTAACATTCGTAAAACGCAGCCGCCATATTGCCGCGTAATCAGCCGTAGGAACTCACGCCCCCAGCACAAGGGATGGCAATATGGTCGGCCCTCACATCCACATTCCGCATTTGTTAGTCTGCTGTTAGTCGCTGAAAAGCTCCGTTGGCATACGGATTGAACAGGATGGTTCAGTATTCAGAAGGCAGCATGATCGTCGTCATCGACCGGTCCCACTCGGTGATGATGTAGAGACGGTCGCCAGCGGGGGTGCGGTAACAACTCAGCAGGCGACTACCGTGTTCAAGGGCGTCTTCGTTCGCCTGTTTGTCTTCGGCGCAAAGTTCCTCGCCCCAATCGCCGCAGTGGTGGCGGTGGATGTATTTTGTGAGGTCAACGTCCAGCGCAAGCGCACCGGGTGTGGCGTAGGTTTTCCCAATTGGGAAGCGGGGTTGCATCAGTTTGTATGGCATAGGATCTCAGGGTTGTTGGTTTATCAGGAATCAATCAGAGTGTCGAAAAGGCCGGGGATGAAGGGATTGAGGGCGTCTTGCTCCTGCCGGAAGAACTCCGCCTTGGTCTTGCCCATCTTACGCCCCTGTGGCGTGTGGCAGTCGTATGCGTAGTCGGGGATGGCGATGTATTCGCCGGATTGTTCGAGTTCATCGGTCAGGGTTTCCGGGTCCAATCCAGCCTGCTGGTCATAGACGAAGTTTTGCAGGTGGTCGGGGTCGCGGCTCTTCTTGGCGAGGCAGAGCAGGATCACCGCCTTGGAGACGAATATGCGGCCCTTAGGCTTCTTCGCTGTGGTGGTCTTGTTGATCTCGGTGTAGCTATCGTGCAGCGCCTTGACCTCCGCCGTGAGGATGCCCCAGCAGTCCTCAGCGCTCACCGTGAGCAAGCGTCGCCAGACATACTGACCGTATCCGCTCGCCCATAGTTCTAGCCCCCAATATCCGGCAAGTTTTGCGTCGCCGCGTCGGATCGCCTTCTGCATTGCGCTCGATACTGCCGGGAAGCTGTATCCGCGAGTGGTGTGTAAGTGGTAACTCATGGTCTACTATGCTTGCAGTAATTGGCACACGATGGAAGCAGTTTGGGTCACCATTTTATCAGAGCTTCACCGACTGGCGACGAGGTGCATCCATCGCCACACGGTCCTGGCTCTTATAGGATTCCATGCGGATATGGGCCTTCCACTTGCGCTTGAGGTATCGCTTCTCGGTGGCGATGCGTTCCTCACTTCGGAACAAGCTGTTACCGCCAAGGTTCTTGTCGCGCTCCTGGACAAAGCAGAACCTTGCTTCGTTCCAGACCAGCCGGTTGTCCATGAGTTCTTGCAGCGTGGCGTCGATGTCGCACTTGCATTTGAGCAGCTCGTCCCACTTCGGCACGCCGCCTTTCTCGTCGCGCACCACACCGACCGCCCCGCCGACCCAATGGTTCACACCGAAGGGATCGTTGCGTTGCAGAAGCCGTGGATCACTCCGTTGGTGCCATCCGAACAACCGGGCCCCTGCCCCACGCGCACACCACGCCGAGTTTTCCAGCATGGCGAGGGTCTCGGTGATGGAGAGTTTTCGGCACCGAAGGGACACCATGCAGACGCACGCGGAAATATCGTCGTCGAGCATGACGATGGCGTCCTCGGTGAAATGTTTCAGCACCCAGTTCCGCACCGCACTGATGCCGGCGATCTCGTCAGGGATGGTTTCGATTTCCAGCCCGGTGTGCCGGTAATGTTCAGACTCGCTTACGGGGACGAGCAACGTCGCCGTCGGGAACAGCTTGTGGCTCGTGATCGATCGGCTTCGGCTCCGGGACAAGATCACCAAGCGGAGTGAGAGCAGGCGGAATTCCGGCCATGATGGCGCGGCGGCAGAGTTCAATGAGTCGTTTTCCATGGAGCACGCGGCCGAGGCCGATTTTGTGGGTTCTGCGGTTGATCGAGTAGTCAACCTCGGACACCCCCATGAGCTGGAGCACCTGCATCCAATCCCGCAGGTCGTGGAACATGAACACAAGGTAGTCATGGGTCTCGAACGCCTGGCATTCCATCCGGGGAATCGTTTCGAGTTCGTCCTCGGGATTTCCGGCATCGTCCATCAACTTGCGGATTTCGTCCTCCATGAAGCCGGTCAGCTCAATGTCGAAGTTGGGATCGGCGTCGGCAATCGACTTGAGCACCTTCCGCAGATCATCCTCGTCGAGTTCGGCAAGTTCAGACAGGCGGTTGTCGGCGAGTAGGTCGGCGAGTTCCTCGGCTTCACTGGCATAGTCTTGTTCGTCCACTGGAATCGTGGCGCAGCCGATAAGAAGTGCGGCCTCCAATCGCCCATGCCCTCTAACGATAAGCCCCGAGCGCTTCGATACGGTGACGGGATTGCGCCAGCCTTGTTCCTGGATGATCGACGCAAGAAGCTGGATCTGATGGGCGCTGTGCCGGTTCGGATTGACCGGGTTCGGCTTCAGCGTGTTCGGATCGACGAGGGCGGTGTGGGCGCAATGCACGGGAATGCTCATGCCCTCTGCCCCTGAGTCAACCTTGACACCACCGCCACGATCATCCGTAGTCTGCGGACACTTGTCATGGACCACACCGCTTTCGCCAACCTCCTCCGTAAATGGAGGGAGAGAAACCAATACAGCCAGCGCGACGCCGCCGAGGTGCTGAGGGTGTCGAAGCGCAGCCTGGAAAACTGGGAACAAGAGCGGGCGATGCCGCAGGGATTCGGACTTCAGGCGATGTTGGAAATCATCCAGCCAAAGCGGAAGAGGAAGTGAAGTTCGGTTGACGTGTCCGCAAGCTGCGGATGGAGCCCGTATCACCAGACATCGCCAAAAAACTACTCTCACGGGACTTCGCCAATCTAGTCGGTCGGGTACAAAAAGGTGGCAAGCTCAGCCGCGCCGAACGGGCGATGCTCCAGTCGATGGCCACTGGTACCGGTGCCGCACCAACCACCGCCACTCACTACGTCGAACTGGCCGCCATCCTCGGAGTGACCCGCCAGTCGATCAACACGTGGAAGAAACGCAAGGACGCTCCAAAGCCAGCATCCAATGGACTGCATGATGTGGCGGCGTGGCGTGAGTTCATGCGCCGAAACGAACTCAAAGGTGGTGAGCCGTTAAACCAAGATGCCACCGACATCGAAACGTCACTCAAGGCCCGCAAGCTACTCGCCGAAGTGGAAGAACGAGAACTGCGACTCGGCATCAAGCGCGGCGAATTCGTGGCAGTGGAGGAAGTGCGGCAAGCGTGGACCGAACTGGTGGCCCAAGCCACCTCTATGCTCCGCAAGAAATTCGAGCAGGAACTACCACCGATTCTATCGGGTCTCGATGCCACCGGAATCCAGGAAGAAGCACGAGCTGCCATCGACGAGGTGTTGACGATCCTCCACCAGGGAGAATGACAATCATCGAGCCAGCCACCAAACGACTCGAACGCATCTGGCGCAATGCCTGGCGTCCACCAGATCGTCGTCCTCCTTGGGAGTGGTGCGAAGAACACATCACCTCGATCCCCTACTCTCCGATTCCCGGACGTTTTCGTTCAGCCAACTCACCATGGATGCGTGAGCCAATGGAGGCCTTGATGGACAGCAAGGTGCGCATCGTGAGCATCATCGCCGCGATTCAGAGCGGCAAAACAAGCGTGGGTGAATTCGGTCTCTGCCACATCATTGCCAACAACCCGGGTCCCACGCTCTGGCTCGATCAAACTGACGATGACGCGAAGGACCAAAGCGAAAGCCGCCTCCAGAAGCTCTTCGATGAATGCAGCCCAGTGAAGGCGCTCTATCCAGCGAACCGCCACAAGAAGCGCAACAACACGATCCACTTCGCCAATGGAATGACGCTCTGGGTGCTTGGGGCCAACAACAAGACGAACCTCCAGCGGCGCTCGATTCGTTGGCTCATCATGGACGAGACATGGCGGGCACCAACTGGCCACATGGCAGAAGCGGAAGCCCGTGTCACCGCATTCGGTTGGCTTGGCAAGTGCCTGTTCATGAGTCAGGGCGGTGAGGAGGACGACGACACCCACCGTAAGTTTGAAACCACCACCATGCGCGAGTGGACGTTCGCCTGCCCGCATTGCCACCACCGCCAGCCGTTCAAGTGGGAGCAAATCGAATGGAGCAAGGACGCCCGCGACGAATCCGGCGAGTGGGATTTTCAAAAAGTCCGAGACACCACGACGATGCACTGCGTTTCGTGCAACCACTACTTCGACGACAGTGACCGCATCCGCAGGGAGCTCAACCTAACTGGCTGCTACGTCACCACCAATCCGAACGCACCGAAGGAAAACGCAGGATTCCACTGGAATGCCCTCTGCGCGATGAGCTGGGGACGCTTGGCAGAACTCTATCTCCGCGCCAAAGCCGCCGCACGCAAAGGCGATGTGAGTTTGATTCAGCAGTTCTATCAAAAGCGATTGGCACTCGCATGGCGGGAATACCTAGAGGACTACAAACTCGACATCGTCCCCGGCAGCTATCTCAAAGGTGAAACGTGGGACGGCGAAGCGGGCGTGGACTCTCATGGTCGATTGGTTCCATCAGGCGAACCCTGTGCATGTCCGCTGCGGATCCTCACGGTGGATTGCCAGATGGACCACTTGTTCCTCGTCGCCCGCGCATGGGCCGAAGATGGATCAAGCCGACTGATTTGGAACGAACGTGTGCTCACCTTCACCGACGTGGAGAGCGTGCAGGAGCGCTTCGGTATCCATCCAAATCTCGTCTTCATCGACGCGGGCTACGCCACCTATGACGTCTATCGTGAATGCGCAGCCCACGGATGGACCGCTCTCATGGGCGACAAGCGAGCCACGTTCACCCACAAAGTGAAGGGCCGGAAATCCATCGAGCGGTTCTATTCACCGCGCCGCAAGGTGGTGCTCGGCCGAGGCCAAAGTTGCTCGGTGTTCTATTGGTCCAACCTCAACATCAAGGACACGCTCGCCAGACTCCGCCGGAACCAAAACCATGACGACGGCCCAGTGTGGGAGGTGCCAGACGACATCGACGAAGACTACCTCACCCAGATGGAAGGCGAGCATCGGATCAAGAAAACTGGCAAGTGGATATGGGAACGCATTGGATCGAGACAGAACCACTTGTTTGACTGTGAGGCAATGCAAGTCGCCGCCGCCACCATGCTCAAGATCGTGGGCCGCGAAGCATCGACGCCCGTTGACACGCCCGAAGAGGAACAATGAAAACTCTAATCCTTCTCGCAACCGCTTTGTTCCTAGTCTCCTGCACCACGCCGTCGCTGCTTCAGGGCGAGTTCATCAGCAAGGACGGCATCATCAAGGTTCATCCGGACGGTCGCTTTGAAGTCGTCGTGGAACCCCGCACTGGCAAGTAACCGATGAGCACCTTCACCACTTGGTTCAACGCCCAGAAATTCCGCCACTTCGCCGCCAGCGAGTTTGAGTCATACTTCGTGGCGCAGCGAAGAGGCGTGACTAACAGCGTGCCACCACAACGGCTTTGGAAGAACATCGTGCCCACTCTCCGCATCGTGGATGATCTGCGCGAATCGTTTGGAAAGCCCTGCACCATTCTGAGTTCCTATCGTTCGTCCGACTATAACAAAGCGGTTGGCGGCGTAGGACTCAGCCAGCACATGGAATTTCGCGCTCTCGACATTTTCTTCGATGGAGCGAGTCCTCAGCAAGTCTATGACCGGCTCATCGAGTGGCGGAAGGCAGGCAAATTTGTGGGCGGCCTCGGAGTCTATCCGACGTCTGGCTTCGTCCACATCGACACTCGCAACAGCAACGCAACCTGGAGGGGCAACTGAATCATGGCTCGTGGACTCTTCATCATTGGATTCACCGTTTCGGAAGTTCTCGCCATCCAGCGGCGGGCCAAGGAATTCCTGCTGGAAGGCAAGACGATCATGAACTGGAACGACGCCGACACCTCGGTGGCCAAGCAGTTCACGATGCCGGTCGATCAAGTGCTTGAGGAATGCGCCCACGCGCTCCGCGTGTTAGACCCAACCACCTACGGCCGCGCTCGCACCGTCGCGACTTCTCACATCTCAGGCCACCTGCCGAAATGACACGCCTCCAACAAATCGCCATCCGCTGGCTGCCGCCGGTTCTCGTCCCCAAGGCATGGGGATCGCCCTTCGAGTCGGCGAACTTGTCGAACCGCCGTGGATTGGTTCCGGGCTACGCACCTACGGACGCACGGCTGGAACTAACACCAGGCGTGCGTAGCGAGCTCGTCCGCAAGTCGCGCTACCTGCACAAGAACTCAGGCTTCGTCCGCGAGCTGGTCGCCAACATGGCCATCTATTCCACCGGCGACGGCATCCGCGTGCAGGCACAGTCACCCGACCCTGAGTGGAACCGTGCCGCCGAGGCCTACTTCGCGCTGTGGTCGGCCCGCTGTGAAATCACTCGACGATTTTCGTTTGAGGAATGCCAAGCACTCGTCTGCCGGGGCATGGACATCGACGGCGAATACTTCGTCCACAAGACCCGCGATGGCGAGGGCGAACCACGCATCCAGTTGATCGAGTCCCACCGCATCGGTGACCAGTTCGGCTCACGCGATACCATCGACGGCGTGGGTCTCGATACATGGGGCGCACCGATCTTCTATCGAGCCTTGGAGGACAGCGGAAAATCCCGCGACCTGCCATCCACCTCGGTACTCCACATCCACGAACCGGAATGGGCGGGCGGCGTTCGGTCGCATCCCACGATCCAGCATTCGATCAACCACGTTCTCGACGAGATCGAGTTGTTAGCGTTAGAAAAACACGCGGTGAAGGACAACGCGGATATTTCCCGCGTGCTCAAAACCGCCCGAGGCGAACTCGATGACAATGGCGACTTCGTGGTCGGTGCGGCCGCCACCAGCAATGATCCAAGCGACCCCATCACGCTCCAACGCATCGTCGGCGGAAAACTTGTGGCGCTCAAACCCGACGAATCGATCGAGAGCTTCCAGTCGAACCGCCCATCTCCCACCTTCACCGGTTTCCTCGAACATCTCCGAAGGGATTCGGCACTCGGAGTGATCCCGTTCGAGTTCGCGGCGGATTCGAGCAAGATCGGCGGTGCCGGTGTTAGATTGATCGTCGCCAAGGCGGATCGTCGGTTCTCATTTCGCCAGATGATCCTCGAACGCCGACTCATCAAACCGGTGTGGACCTACGTGATTGGCGATGCAATCTCACGTGGACTCCTGCCGCCCATCGAAGGCTGGTGGAAGATTTCATCCGTGCCGCCCAAGCGTGTGACCGTGGATGCCGGACGTGAAGCCCAGCAGAACCGTGCGGACGTGGAAATGGGACTCAAGACGCTATCCGATCACTTCCAAGAACTCGGTGCTGACTTCGGCGAGGAAATCGAGCGCCGGGCCAGCGATGCGAAACTCATCCTAGAAACGGCGGCAAAACACGGCGTGCCGGTCGAGATGCTCTGGAAGCCGTCGGGAAATCCAAGTAGCCAGCCGCCGATAGTCTCTCCCAGATGATAGGAAATTGAGAAATCTCATTAGAAATTTCATCGAATAGCTTGATTCTTCAGCGTATTGCAGCTAAGGAGTGGATTGAAGTATCGATTACGCAATGAAACGCAACCTCCCACTATCTACTTGCGCCATCGTCGCAGCACTCATTACCTCCGGCTCTGCTACCGTCACGATGGACTGGGTTACGATTGGCGACATCAACAACGCAGCAGATCCACTGACAGGCTACGGTTCGGTGGATCATGCCTATCGGATTGGTAAATATGAGGTCACCAACGCCCAATACGGTGAGTTCCTCAATGCCAAGGGCCAGTCTAACGCCAACGGCATCTACCATCAATTCATGTCTAACTACGGCATTACGCAAACGGGCAGTTCTGGTAGCTACAGCTACACCGTGACAAGCGCATTAGCCAATCGCCCGGTGGTTTATGTGTCCTGGTTAGGTGCAGCACGCTTCGCGAACTGGATGGTGAATGGCCAAGGAAATGGAAACATGGAGAACGGCGCCTACACACTCAATGGAGCGACCGGCGGGATCATCCTCGCCAACGCAGGGGCACAGGTCTATATCCCAAGCGAGAACGAGTGGTACAAGGCAGCGTATTACAATGCAGCTAATTCGTCGTACTCGCTTTATCCGAACGGTCAGAATACGATCGCCACGGAGGATGCGAATTATAACTCAAGGGCCTCAACAGATGTGGGCACATACGCCGGTGATCCAAGTTTCTACGGAACCTTTGACCAGGGGGGTAATGTCTGGGAGTATAATGATGCGATTATAGAAATACCGGAGTACCCGGGCTATTTGCTCCGCGGACTGCGAGGTGGTAGTTCATTTCATGGCGAAATTGGATTAGCAGCTTATTCAAGAGATAGAGTAAGCTCAGGCAATGAAGATCGTTATAACGGCTTCCGCCTTGCTACCGTACCTGAACCCACGTCGATCGTCCTTTCGATGTTCGCAGGCGGCATGATGTTGATCCGCCGGAAACGCTGATTATTCCCTTTGATCCTCTATCCCTTTGTCCTTTGAAACGCATGGGCGGGTCTTCGGATCCGCCTTTGTCGTTGGTGCCTCGTTGACACCGCCGCTGGGGCGTGAACCCCGTTCTCCTCCAACACAGCGAATGGTTGATCCAGCCTGAAGCACTGCGTTCGATGGCGGCCGCATCCGCATCGTATCGTGGTGGTCCATTGCCGCAGCCGGATTCGCCCAATCCACTTCTCAGCGTTGAGGATGGCATCGCCACGATTTCGATCGAAGGCCCGATCCTCCGCAAGCCAAGTTTGTTCGCCCGCGTCATCATGGGCGCGACCGACTCCGAGGAAATTGGTGCGGCCATCCGAGAAGCCAACGACC
>JAPJNB010000153.1 GCA_026461385.1 Akkermansiaceae bacterium | reverse complement strand
ATAATCCCCTTGCGCTCCACCAATGATGATATTGTTGCCCTGGCCACCTGTGATCGTATCCGCTCCACCCAATAATGGATCGATGGTGTAAACGTCACCACCCGCAAAGTCTAACTCACCATTGTCACCGAGAATGATACTGCCGCCAACGTTAGACACGTCACTGATCTGATCGTCGCCTGCGCCACCGAAGATGACAGCGTTGCCGTTCGCACTCAGGACGTCACTACCACCCAATGAATCATTGGCCGTTGAAAGCCAGAGAATCTGATAATCGGAGCGACGAATGATCAGGGCATCGTCGCCAAAGACCACATCGCTACCGCCCCCACTGCTGACCCTGTCATTACCGAGACCACCGACCAGCACGTTCGAACTCAAGCCGCCCACCAACTCATCGTTACCCTCATCGCCAAAGGCGGCAAAGCCGCTTGTTGCGACCGAGATCAAGCCAAGCGCGTTGTTGAGCGTCAGGATCGAGTCGTCACCCGCTTGTCCATGCACCGTAAGATAGCGAACGCCTGAGTCAGCCACTGTGACTTTATCATTGCCCGCGCCGGCATAGATACTCGTGACTTCAATCACACCGATTTCGCTGTTGTCACGTGTACTGTTGATCAAGATATTGTCATTGCCCAATCCAGCATAGACCGCGACGCCATCGCTGAAGGTCGACGAGGCGGCGGCGTATGAACTCGCAAAATACCCTGCCGATGCAGTGAAGGTGATGTTGCCGAGAGCAAGCCCAGAGATGCTATTCTTTGAAATGACAACATTCGTGTCTGCTGCCGTGTCAGCCGATCCATCGACCACCAGTCTATTATACCTTCCGCTGTCTGCATCAATATGGAGAGCACCCTGTACCGTATTCAAGCTCGCGTTAAAACCAACCAAGATCGTGTCATTACCGCCACCAGCATGGATCGTGGTAACTGTATTGACGTTCGTTCCTTGGACTTGGATGGTGTCGGCGCCATCGCCGAGTGTGATATTAAGAGAATCGATCGTCGAAGGGCCTGAGCCATAGACGATTTCCCCCTGCATATTAGACGCCTTGAAATTCGATTCATTGAGAGTCACCTGAAGGCTTCCCATGATGTCACGGATATTGACCGCATCCACGCCGACGATCGACTGCACGGTCTCCTGCTTATTCGGGAAGGGCAACTCCACACGCATGGTGATCGTATTGGAGGCCGCATCGGTCTTCACCGAGCCATCGGCATTCAATACCGCCACGTTCACATAGGCCAGGCCATCCGCGCCAGGATGGAACGTCTTAACACCACCGCTGCCTACCGTGGTGAACTGCTGCCCATCCTGATTGACCACCAGCGGCGAGGCCGGCACGTCAACCTTGGCTCCATCAGAATTCAAGCCGTTGACCCAGTTGATCGTCTGCTCGTCTAGGTGCGCATCGCCGTCGATCTTCAGGGTCGCCTTAATGCCAGCCAACGAGCCATTGTTATCAAAAACATTCACTGTGTCATTCCCGCCAGCACCCCAGATCGTGGTGTTGCCAGAGATCGCCCGAACATTGAACACATCATCACCACCGCCACCGTCAATCTTGGTGGTGCCCGTGATCGTCTCGTCAATGTTGATGACTTCAACGCCCGAGCCAAGGCGCACGTCGAGACTGTCAACATTGTCGAGTTGAATGCCTTCAACACCAAGGCCGAGGCCCGTGAAGACGTTCGTCGTGCGCACCCCGCCGTTCTCATTGACTTGCGCCGTGCCGAGGGTTGCCGTGCCGGCAGCACCCAACTCATTGTGGATGATGACCTGGTCATCTCCCGTGCCGCCATCAATCGTCAGTTTGCCCTGAATTCCAGTCAGGTTTCGGACGGCCGGTGCCTTGAAGGCAAACGGCGGAGGATCCACCGTGATTGGGGGAGGAGTGATGGTGGTCACCACCGTGCGTGTCGTTGGATAGGATATGGTATAGGATGGCTGATCAATCAAAACGACCACGTAAGACGCGAGATAAGAAAAATTGAAAGTTTGCCCAAAGAAATTGAAACTTTGAGTCACTACTGCAAAAGTCGTTCCTATTACTTGGACGACGGCATCATTACCACCCAGCGCGTAACGACGTTTCAAGGCCGCCAAACCAGCATCATTTGCCTCTGCCGGCGAAATCGTCTTCACGAACGGCGCAGGATCCACGGTGATCGCAGTGGTCACCGTCTCGTAACTCACCGTGCTCACCGATGCCGGTTGCACGACAATCGGCGGCGGATCAAATACCAGAACCGGCGGATCACCGCCCACGTAGACCCGATCGTCGCCGCTGCCACCGCGTACGATGGTCTCGAATGTTGCGCCCCCGTTGGTCGGCCGGTTGCTCGTGCTCAGCACATAGATCTCGTCGTTGCCACCAGCGCTCTGGATGATGATCTTTTCAATGTTTGAGTCGATCAGCACCTGGCGGCCTGCGCCGGCGATGTACTGATCCGTCACGATGAAGATATCGGCGATCGGCGTCCCAGTGATGATCAAGGTATCATTACCCGTACCGCCATTGATGTGAACCGGCGCGTTCTGGAGATACTGATAGGAATTGTGGCCTGCGCCGCCGTCCAGCGTGCTGAGGTTGACTGGGGTGTCGCCCTTTCCAGAGGAGGTGAGCACTAGGTAAGTGTTGACCGCGAAGACATCATCACCCGCCTCTCCGTACAGGAACAGTTCGGCCTCATTGTGGTTGACGTCAAACTCATCATCACCTTCCCCACCCCATACACTTAGCTTGGCAGAGTTACCCTTGGTGGTCTTCTCGAAGTTGACGACGGGGATCCCAAAGCTGTCGGGCACGGTGGCCACCGTAGCGATCGTAATCTGGTCATGATCCAGGGTTGCAAGGTAACCGGCATCGCCAATGTTATCGCCCATGCGAATTTCGGTCTCGACCGCCGTGTCTTCGACGAGGAAGCGATCGTTGCCGCCGTGGCTATTGACGGTGAGTTTGTCCATCCCGGCATAGTTCACCGTGTCGCGAGTCGGGTTATCGAGCAGGATTGGGAACTCGGTGATGCTTGTGGTCTCGACTTTTGCGCCGCCGGCCGAAGTCTTCATCACGGGCAGACCATTTTTATCGAAGACGCCGTTATTGTTACTGTCGGTATCCTGGACGTAATATAGCAGAGCCGCGAGGGCATCGACTTTCTGCCCTACCACCAGAACCCCTGCGGAAAGGTCACTTTTCTTGTCACCCGCACCCAGATAGAAAGCGTCCGGAAGATCCGTGCCGTTGATGACGAGTGTATCGTAGCCACCCACTGGGTTGCTGTCCTTGACATCAATGATTAGGCCGGTTCGCCGGCCAAGGTTCAACGTGATTGTGTCATCACCCGTGCCAGCATCCAAGGTCAGGTAACTGCCTACCTTGGCGAAATCACCATTTCCGTCGAAGAGCGTGATGATGTCATTTCCATTACCGCCGAGCACACTCACCTTGTCGCTCACCGTTTCGAGCTTAATCTTATCATTTCCACCGCCGCCACCAATCGTCGTGAAACCGCCTTCAAGCGTGCCAAGCACATCCAGAGTATCATCTCCACCGCCCAAGGTCACGCTAAGCACATCAATGTGACTGAAGGCGATTCCCTCCGCACCCATCAATAACCCCTGCAACGCGACCGAACTGAGCAAGCCGCCATAGCCGGAAGCATGCTGCTTTCCGACCGAGGTCGTATCGATCACATTGACCGTGTCACTCGCCTGGTCGAGGGAGTTGTCCTTACCTTCGATTTTTAGTGCGCCCTGAATGGACTGCAGCCCATTGGCGCCTGCACCGATGACATCCACCACGTCGGCACCCGCACCAAGAATCAGGTAAGTCTTGCCTGACGTTGCCTTCACCGTCACATGGTCGGCACCGTCGTCAGTGAAGACGACGAGATCGGTCCCAACAGCGGTGGACTCGATGGTCAGGTCGTCATCGCCATAACCAAGCGAGAGATTCAAGACCTCAAGTGTTTCGTAGTGGATCCGCCCGCCAGCACCCATGCCCAGCCCCGTGATATCAGTGGCCGTCAGCGTGCCCGCCGCACCGTTTTGATCCTGGCTATTAAAGAGATTGAGCGTGTCACCGGCATCGGACTGACCCTTGACGGTCAACACCGCTCCAATGCCGTAAAGGCGCGCGGTGTCATCGTAAACCTCGACGGTATCGCTGCCGTTGCCGGCATTGATGACCAAGTCCCCACTGATATTCTTAACCCGCACGGAGTCGTCGCCGGCGTTTGAGTTGATCGTGAGCGATCCCCGCACCGTGGCGCTGGCGGCTTCATTGACCGTGTAGGTGTCTTTACCTGCTCCCGAGACGATATTGACGAGACTGTCCGACCGATCCAGAGCTGCGTTCACGACCACAGCCGTGCTGGTGTTGCTCAAGTAAATATTGAAGTTCTGGAAACTTGAGGAATCGGCGTGGATACCGGCAGCGGTCACACCGGTTAGACTCAGCACGGTGAACGTATCCTGGTTCTTGACCTCATGGCGCACGAGCGAACCATTTTTAGAGTCGGTCTCGAAGGTGTCTTTGATGTGATTGATACCAGTAGCACCGCTCACCACATAGGTGTCTGAATATTTCTCGATCTCTGCAATCAAGCTGCTCTTATCGCTGAAGCCCAAGCCTGCGTTATCCTTGCGGGTTTGCGTCAGCACATTCAGGGTGACTGTGCTCAGATCTCGCAGGAAGGTGTACTGGCTATTGAGGGTCTGCTTGAGATTTTTTAGATTCTCGCGATTGTTTCCAATCGTTGTGTTCAGTGTTGCCAAATTACCTTGGAGCAATATCACCTGCTGATTCAAGGCGTCCTGACCAACTTGCGCGGCGGTTTGCAGTAGCGAGGCCCTCAGGTAGTCGGCCGTCGCGGCGTCGGATTCCGACTTGGCAGCGACATAGCGCGCATCCCGCGTGTAGTCAAAATAGAACGTATAGCGGAACCAGAAGAAGTTATAAGTCACCGTGTACAAGGGAACCAGCGTTGCCACGATGGAGCTCAGATTTTTTGACGCTGCGTCTTTGCGAGCTGAGAAAAATTGAACGACCGCGGTATTTCCGCTACTGATCGCCTGTGCCCGGTCCTGGTCGGCAAGCAACGAGTCGAGTTGAGCTTGATATTGAGCCTCCAGCGCGAGTTGATCGAATGACAACGCACTCGCATTGAGTTGCCTGATGTTATTCAGATAGTCCGTTTTGAAGGTGTTAAAATCAAAGGTTCCGCCCAAGAAGGTCAGGAAGGTCTGGAAGCGCGACATGTTGACGAACACTGTGCGGAAGTCCAAATAAGTATCAGTCAGGAAGTCGGTGAACGACTGAGCCAGCGTATTGGCTTTGTCATAGGCCTGCACCAGCTTCGCAAAGTCGGCATTGCTGAACAGCGCGACAGCATCGGCGTAGGTCGGTGCAGACTTGGCGGTGAACTGTGCCGCCGCGGTGAATGCCGCAGTCCCTGGCGTGGCCGTGATGAGATCCGACACCTGGGTCAGGGTCGCACGCGGCCCGACAAGTTTTACATCTTTGATCATGTCCATCCGCTCCAACCAAACCAGACGTTCGTCATTGGTAGTGGCAGTCGAACTCAGATAAGCAATCAGAGAATCAAGTGCCACTGGAACGGCACTCATGGTGGCCGACAAGTTAGAATTCGGGGCCAAAACCGCACGCACTGCCACCAGCGCAGCATCAATCTTGGTGAAGGTCATGGCGGCGGCGTCACGCAATCCGGACTCGATCGAAGCCAGCTTGGTTTGCACGACTTGAGACGTTGCGAGCGCATTCGTTATCGCCGCCTGCACTTGAGTGTTACTTGTATGAATACTACTATAAAAACCATCCAATTGGCTCAGGGTCAGATAAACCGTGAGATTTGCCTCACAACCCGCAAGCAGTTGGGTAGAAAGATCCAGCTCTTGTTTTAGTGCTTTTTGGTCATCGATCGTGGTAATCAATGAGTGAACATAAGTTACAAATGTCGGATAGTTTTGACTGATGTCTGATCTATCAGCAAATTCTTTTACCGATTGACCCAGCCCGAGTACTTTGATCAAATTATTAAGAAGGTCGTAGATTCCCTGTGCCGCTTCGTACCTGGCCTGGTTGGCGTCTAGGGCCGACTGCGCGGTGGCCTTTGCGGTTCTCGCAGCGTCGTAGTCCGCCAACTGATCCCGGAGAAATGCGGTAAAGATCCCCTTTTGCTGCACCACGATGGCATCGATCGCGTTGCTGAAATTCACCCGTGCCGCGGCAAGAGCAGCCTCCATGATCGTCGCCGCCTTGACGGCTGCAGCCCGTTCGATCCTCTCGAGTTGTGAGGCACTGACCTTGGCCGCCTCCAGTGCATAGGCCACACTCTTCGGCTTCAGCGCGTCGCTGATCAGCGAATTCTCGGCGGTCGTAATCGAGTCAAACTCCAGCGCGTTGGTCACCTTGCTGGTTTGCGTCTCTTCCAGAGTGTGCTGGACGGTGTTGCGGTCGAGCGACACGGTCGGAGTGTCGTGAGTTTCGCTGTGAACGTTGATGGTGTTGCTGCCAGCACCTCCGAAGAGGAACAGATCTTTCGTGATTGCCGCTCCGCTGCCTGAACCCACGTTGAATACATCTGTGCCCGCGCCGCCGTAAATGAACGTCGCCCCAATGGCTGCATTGACATTAAATACATTTCCAGCGGCACCACCGTGCACCACGGTCTTGCCTGCGAAATTAGTGCTCGAAAGTGTAAGGCTACCTGCCGTGGCGGTGCTGAGGTTGATATCGACCTCGTCCATGCCTTGGAAATACACACTCGGTGCAGCGCCGTTGACGTGGACGCTATCCCATATTTCTGAAGACGCATCTTTCACGTCGGTCAGATAGCCGCCGTTGAGGTTTACTGCCACTGCGGCCGCCGTGACCAAGCTGACACCGATGAGGTTCTTGTATGTCACCCCATCCTTGATGACGCTGTCGTACTGTCCGCGCCAAGCCAACTGCTGTCCACCCACAGCACTGATGGATCGGATGTCGTAAAGCAGCGTCGGCCCCCCGTTCGGGTTCGGGGTCGTCGTGTAGCTCACCGAAAAGCCCGTGCCAGCGAGGAAACTCTCGAGCTGTGAGCGCGCAGTCAAAAGGCTGTTGTTGCCGTCTATCGTGTTTTGGAACGCCGCATAGGTCACCCCAGCAGGGATGGTGAGCGCCTCAGACTGTGAAGCCGACAAGGCCGCGAGACGGCTGATCAAGTTCGGGTCGTAGTACTTGTTTGTAAACCCGATGTCATTGATCAGGAAGTCATTGATGGCATTGATGACCCTGTCACGGCCGGCACCCGGCAGCAGACGCCCCATCTGGGCCACTAAGTCCGACATCGTACCAGACGCCGTTGTCAACGTTGGGAAGCCGATTTTCAACTTATTGGTTTCGAATCCCTTCTTGCCGATGTTCAGGCTCTCATAAACGAGACTGGCTGGACCGCTCTGATTGTTGAATACCACCGCGTCGAGCAAGCCATCGGGATCTTGCACCAGCACAGGATTACGGATAGCGCTGAAAGAGTCTGTAGCCGCAATGACCTTGGTCACCGTCGTGGCGGGCGTTTCGACGACAAACGGCACCACACGGGTGATTGCATTCAGGAACTCGATCCCCAACCCAAACGGCAAGGACGCAATAAATCCATCCGTGAATCCCGGCACAGACGCATAGCGCGTTGCCTTCACCTTCGGGAAAGCGAGATCCATGGTCAACTGCGGCCCCCCAAAGACGACCGTATCGCTGCCGCTGCCCGTGTTGATGACTAGGTCCGCTACAGGCCCGAGATCCACACCATACACGTACACCCTGTCGTCACCAGGACCCGTGATCAACTGAATGCGCTGGATGTTGATCAACTCGTTGAGCTTGACGCCGGCACCGTAAATCCGCTGAACGTTCTGGGCATTCACGATTTCAGTGAACACGTAAAAGGTATCGCTCAAGGCCGTGCCAACCACCGCCACCGAGTTGAACCCTGCGCCACCGTCGATCTTGATATTGGCGTTTTGTACATAAGCAAGCGAATCGATATCAACCTCCCGCGTGTCGTTGTCCTTTTGCGACTGCTCACTGCCGCTACCTGTCTTGCCGGTGATATTGGCCACGCCGGTTGCCACCTGCTTGACTTCGCCCGCCGTATCGAGCGTCAGCAATGCTTTGATGAAAAAGGTGTCATCGCCATTATCTCCATACAAGGCAATGTCTGCGGTGTTATGGCTTGCCTCAAAGTAATCATCGCCTTCGCCACCGTAAAAGTTCATCGCAACCGAAGCACCGTGAGTCACTTCGCTCACAATGCTGATTTCTTTACCATCCACCAGCACTTGCTGGGCGGCAATCACCGTGCCGACATAGAACTGGTCATTGCCACCCAGTCCGTAAATATTCATCGCTGACGATGTATCATCACTGACGAAGGTGTCATTTTTGCTGCCGCCATAGACCATGACCCGCTCGACGGAGGCGTAGTTAAGAATTGCCAAACCGCCACTCTCTGCCAGGCGCGGCTTCGCAGTGACATTGAACAAACTATCCGCATCCGAGAGGCTTTGCGCCTTGAATGAACTCGAGTCCCCCAACAGGCGACCAATAATCAGACCATCGCCATGTTTGCCGTACCCGACCCAGCGATCCTGCGAAAATTCGTGTTTCGCATCTTCATTTTTCAAATAGACCGTATCAAGTTGAATGAAGTTTCCTGAGTTGTTATTCCCCCGATAGTCGAGGACGTCGTCGCCGGAGGTTCCTGTATCTGCGATTTGGATGAAGGAACCTCCCTGACCAGCCTCCGCCTTGCTCAGATCGATCCGATAGTCATCTCCGTCATTGCCGCCGTTAAGCACGAGGAATCGTTCGCCCGTGCCGCCCACCCCGCCGTGACTCACCAGGATGTCGCCACCGCCTCCCGTCGAGATCGTCGTATGGCCCGGCGCAATACTGTCCACTGTGACCGTGTCAGCACCTCGGCCCGTGTAGAGGTTCAGCTCACTGACTGAGTCGTAACGAATGCCGCCACCCATGCCCAAGCCCGTGACACAGTTATAGGTCACCGTAGCAACACTGCCACCGATGCGCCCGGCATCATCGATGTTGAGCACGTTCGTGCCGGTATTGCTCACCAAGATCAATTCGCCCACCATGTCGTCGAGCGTGCCCGTTTGGTCGCTCGTTACCTCGGCACTGCTGCCGACGTTGATCGTGTCGGACCCGCTTCCCGAGTTAAGATAAGTTTTGCCGGCATGGGTGCCCTGCACATTGACGGTGTTACCACCGCTGCCTAAATTGATATTCAGCTCGGTTAGGTCGGCGTAGACTAGGCTTCCGCCCGTTCCAAAGACGCCCCGCCCGCTCAACGTGGTGGAGGCCAGCGTCGCCTGTTTTGCCAAAGTGCTTGCCGTATCATCCAGATTGAGGGTGGCATTGCCACCGCCACGAATCGTGAGTGCCGCCTTGATGCCGTAGAAATGACCACCCACGTTTACATTCGGACTGGCGGTGGTTCCGGCAGCGGCCGAGCCCACATTCATCGTGTTGAAACCAATGCCGCCATCGACGGTGGTGGCCCCACTGACATTCCTGACGTTGATGATTTCATTCCCTGCATTGCCGTAGAGGTTGGTCGCCCCAGCGTGCGTATCCTGAATGGTGAAGAGGTCGCTGTTGGTGCCCAGGCGAATGTTCAACACTTCCATGCCTGCATAATGGATGGCGCTAGCCGTCAGACCGGTGAGGCTAGTCTTGTCCAGAACTCCGCTGGAGGCCGTACTGTTGGCACCGTCATCTAGATTCAGTGTGTCGAAACCGACTGAGTTTGAGGCTTCGGTGATTTGGGTTTGGGTCAGCACCTTGCCCGCTGCAAGGAGGCGGTTCACCGGAATCAGCGAGGGTGCAATTCTCTGAAGAATCGCATCCTTGATGAGAGAATCGACTACCGCAACAAAGGACGAACCCCAAACGGTTGCGGCAAATCCCTTGATGAAATTCCTGAGCGAATCGAGATAAGAAGCATTGTAGTCCAACAGCTGCGATGGGAAAGCATTCCAAGCATTCGCTGCCGCAGGATTCCAAGCCACCTCACTCCCGTTCGTGTCGCGCCACAGCGGGACGCCATTCGAATCGACGCGTTGGACTTCGTCCTGTTGAATTTGTCCTGTTAGTGGATTGAGGTCGAGCGCGCGGATCCACAGCTCGGAATTATTATTTCCACCACGGAACACCAAAGGTGCCAGCGACTGCCTGGCATATTTGGTGACTTTGCCGCTGGCATCGGTGAATGAATAGACCGTGTATTTCGAATCATCGGGTCTCACTCCGCTCGAATTGCTGTCCACATACACTCGGATTGCACTACTCAGCACCGCATCATGCAGCGATTTTTTGTCGGTGTCAGAGATCGGGATCGTAGGATCGTAGAGGACGTGGGTCTGAGTTTCGACCAGGTAAGTATCGCCTTCAAGGGTCAGCTTGTCATGGATGCGGGCCAGCGACATGGCATCGCTGACATTGACCATATCATCACCGCCACCACCCATCACCCGCACCGATGCCTCGGCGTCCTTGATGTAAACCACGTCGTTACCTCCGCCCATCGACAAGGTCAGCGGAACCGGCTCGCTCGCAGTCAGCGTGAAGGTATCCGCGAAGTCGCTGAGCAGGATCTGCATGCCCTCAAAGTTGCGGTATTCAACGCCCCTGTAAGGCGTCCCGTCCAGAGACTTGCCGTTACCCATGCCTAGCCCGACCAGGTTGAAGAAGCTCCGGGTATCCGAGGCGACCTTGATCAACGATTTCTGTAGAATGAGCGATTCATATAGCTTGAGATCAGACTCGCCCAACAGCCCCTTCAACGCCAGATGCAAACTTGCATCGTCGGCGTAGGTGGTGCCGAGGATCGGATTCAGCTTGCTGACCACGGCTGCCGGCACGGACGCGGTAATCAACTCCGACTGGACTAGCGCGGTAAGCAGGTATTGATCCACCTGCTCCGAGGTCCTTGTGAAACGCGTCTTGAATTCACCGACTTGGCCAGGCTTCAGCACTGGATTGCCACTCGCATCGACCACGCGCTGCGCCACAACCGACAGAATGATCGGTTCATAGGCCGTAAGTTCCGAGGCGCTGAGGCGAGAGACCAAGGCGGTGTGGAAGGAGGACTCACTGTTGTAGGTGACCCCGACGATCGCATCTAACTTTTGCACCACCGCCGTCGGAACAGGGGTTTGGGATTTGAGCATTTTGTCCTGTGTAGCCGTAGTCACCTTAAAAGTATAACTCTCGACATCACCCGCCACCATCTTCGGTGCGTAACCTTGGCTGACGGCATAGGCAGGCGCGTAGATCGTATCGGTGAAATAACCCGAGGCGCTGTCGTAAAACGTACGCAAGACACTGTTGCCCACAAACGCCCTGTCGAGCGAGACCCGGATTTCAACGCCGTTTTTGGTGTAAACTTGGAACTGCTCGCCCGTGAGGCGCGGGATCGTCGTCTGCACCAACTCGCCATTCAGGCCGAGCCTTGAGTTCTGGGCGTGTACAATCAACTGATCACCCGCAGACTCTTGGCCGATACCACCGTCGATGGTGAGTCGCCCTTGGATGCCTGACAGATCGAAGACTGCGTCTTGCTTGAAAGCGAATGGAGGCGGATCCACCTTGACTGAAGCCGGAGTCACGGTGCGCAGCGGTGGCAGCGCCGTCGAATCGTAGTCCAACACCAACGGCGAAATCGGCGCAAAAACCACGCTGCGTTTGCCCCAGAACAGCCATCGGTAATACACGCCGATTGCCGCATGGTCTGCAGCAGCCCGCGCCACCGTGTCAAGATTGGTGCCCGGCGCCGCTCTCAAGCCGGGGTAAAGTTGCCCATAAACCGCCAAGACGGCATCGAGGTAATTCCGCACACTGGCTTGGATCGCGTCTCGCGACACATCACCATCAAAGTTGAACCAGACGCCGCCAAAGGCGAGCGTCAACTGCCTCACCACAGGCACCGGCGCGTCCTGAACCTGATAGGACGGCGGATAGTACTCGGACGCTGGCGGGTCGAATGCCAAGGCCGGCGGATCACCGCCGAGGTTGATGATGTCATTGCCCGAGCCACCGCGCACGGTCACCTCGAGTTCCGTCGGCGTGCTCAGCACGTAGATCTTGTCGTCGCCGCCACCCGCATTGATCTCCAGGCGTTCGATCCCTGTGAAGTAGACGATCCGACCGGCACCCACCACGTACTTATCGGTGACGATAAAGGTATCGCTGACGGGCGTGCCGTTGATCACCACCGTATCGGTGCCCGAGCCACCGCTGATAAACACCGGCGCGTTCTGCAGGTAGGTGTAGCGGTTCGTGCCGCCGCCGCCGAACAGCGTCGTGAGATTGGCGATGTCCTGCGTCTGACCATCCGTCAGAACGAGGAAGGTATTGATCACAAAAGTGTCGTCGCCATCCTCACCGGCAAGGAAAACCTTGGAGGCATTGTGGTTGACTTCGAACTGGTCGTTGCCGCGGCTTCCGTAAACGACCAGCGTGTGGCTGTTGCCATTGGTCAGATTCTTTACGTCCGCGATCGGCACGCCCAGCGGGTAATCCAGCGATGTATTCCCTGGGTCGTTGATCTGCGGAACGATGCCGATGGTCACCAGGTCGTCGCCCGTGCCAAGGCGGATGATGGTTGGCGCCGCAGTGTCGATAACGGTGACTGAATCTTGATCACCCAAAGTGTTGACGGTCACGCGATTCATCTTCGTGAACACCACCTGGGCGCGGCTTGGATTGGCCGACGCCACCATCACAGGATCACCCGTGTTGACGGTCGTATCCAACCAGATTGGCTTGGCACCCGTGCTCAAAGTGACACCCGCGCTTAGGTCGTAGATCAGTTTACCCTTGTCATCGGTGCGTTGAACTTTATTGCCATTCGAATCATGCAGGTAGTAGAGCAGATTCCCATTTTCGTCGGTCTTCCGTTCCATCTGCGTTGAACTGAATTGCTTGCCAAAGATGATCGTTCCGGTGGAACCGGCACCCGAGGGCGTGGCGAGCAGGGTGACCGTATCCGCGTTGTCGGTGCCATAAACGTATAGTTCCGAGTAGCCATACGCAGCACCCGAAACCGCGTTAAAGCCTTGGGTACCAAAGTACACTCGGGTGCCAGTGTCATTCACCAAATTGACGATGTAGTACTCGTTGAGCGAGTCGCCATTGCTGCTTCCGCGCCCCCCATTGCCGTAGTTGTCGAGGGTCACCTTACCGGTCCATGGTGATACTTGATATGACGTGCCTCCCACTTGGATGACACGATCGAAGTCGCCCACCACCATGGTGTTATTATCGGTGGAACCGGTGAGCACCGCGACCTTGAAGATCGGCGTCACGCCATCAAACTTGAGTAGCGATTCCATCTCGACGTTGCTGGACGAATAAACGTCCCCGCGGTCCTTGAGCGAATCCACATAGGGTGTCGGGAACAGCGGATCGACCACCGCATGATTCTGTTCGGTGATGTGGTTACCCTTAAAGAACGGGCTTGTTCCGTCGTCGGCCAAGATCGTGCCATGCACGAACCAATTATCAAACAACGACACATCGCGATTCATCGTCTCGACGAGCGTGTCGATTTCGCCACTGGCAGTGGTGCTTTCATCAATGAACCGATCGATCCCGTAGCCGCCGGTCACGGTGTCACTGCCCGTGCCCGAGTCCAAGGTATCCGCGTAAGGCGTGCCGACGAGCGTGT
>JAPJNB010000152.1 GCA_026461385.1 Akkermansiaceae bacterium | reverse complement strand
GTCCATGAGGGTCCGGATCTCTTGGTGGATGTCGCCCAGTGCGGCGGGATCACCTGGACCATTGGAGAGGAAAAGGCCGTCCGGATTTTTGGCGAGGACCTCGGCGGCGGTGGTGCGGGAGTTGACCACCTCGACCTCGAAGCCCGCTTGGCGCAAACGGCGGAGGATGTTGTACTTGAGGCCGAAGTCGTAAGCGACGATGCGGTGGCGCGGCGGCGGGAGATCCTCGTAGCAATCGGTCTTGCCCGCGAGGACATTAGGAAGGGTCCATTCGCGTGACTCTTCCGCCCAGATGTAGGATTCGGCGGTGGAAACCTCCTTCACATAGTCCATGCCTTCCATCGGTGGCGATGCCTTGGCCTCTGCAATGGCCGCCTCGGCGTTCAGTTCGGTGGTCACGCAGGCTCGCATCGCTCCAAGCGAACGCAGGTGCTTCGTGAGTGCTCGGGTGTCGATGCCCTCGATCCCAAGCACCTGGTGTTCGGCAAGGTAGGAGGAAAGTGAGGATTCGGAGCGCCAGTTGGATGGGACCTCGCAGAGTTCGCCGATGACAAACGCCCGAATATGAGGCCCAGCAGACTCGTTGTCTTCTTGGTTGACCCCGTAGTTTCCAATCTGCGGATAGGTCATTGCAACGATTTGACCGCGGTAAGAAGGATCCGTGATCACTTCCTGATAACCTGTCATCGAGGTGTTGAAACAAATTTCTCCAGTGGTGGTCCCAGACGCACCGAAGGCGGTTCCTTCGAAACAACGTCCGTCTTCAAGGGCTAAAATGGCAGTAATCGGCACGGCGGACGCAAGCTAGGCAGTCGATGGGAATGATGCAAGCGAATGCTTATTCTCGCGCACGACTATCGATCAGAATCGTCACGGGCCCGTCGTTGATGAGGGACACTTTCATGTCGGCACCGAATACGCCCCGACCGCTTGGCTTGCCGGACTCGCGCTCGATCTCGGCACAGAATTGCTCGTAAAGTGGCTCGGAAACCGCAGGGGCAGCGGCTCGGAGAAACGAGGGCCGATTGCCCTTCTTGGTCGAGGCATGCAGCGTGAATTGGCTGACCACCAAAATTTCACCCCCGGCCTCGACCACGGATTGGTTCATTTTGCCATCGGCGTCGGGAAAAATCCGCATCCGTGCGATCTTGCTGCTGAGCCACGTCACATCCTCAAATTGATCGCCTTCCTGCACGCCGAGTAGAATCAACAATCCAGGCCCTATTGCGGACACGACTTGGTTTTCGATCTGCACTGACGCTTCAAGCACTCGTTGGACAACCGCACGCATGCACGAATCTTGCAGAGAATTTTCGCGACGGCAATCTTCATGGTTCAACCGCTTGCGGGGTTGTTCACGGTTATTCGCGAGTTGTTCACAAAGCCGAATGGTTGACCTGCGCGGCAGAAGTTTGCAAGCTATCGGTCGTTTATGGCTGCCGAAACTCAAGCGATCGCATCTTTCCCAAAAACCGCATCACTCCAACAGGGGGCGACAGCGGTCGATGATGTCACCCGCGCTCTGCCGCACGCGCTGGGGCCTGAGAAAAGCCTGCTCTCCTCGATGCTGCAAGATCCGCAGGAATACATCGGCGTGGCGATCGAAGAAAAGCTCACCCAAGACCATTTTTACCTGCCATCGCACTCGACCTTGTTTGGGTTCTTGCTTGAGCTTTTTGAAGCGGGCAACGAAGTCGAGTTGGTGTCGCTGGTGCAGCGTTTGTTAGACCGTGGTTTATTGGATCGGGTGGGGGGGCCAGCGGCTCTAACCGACCTTTACACTTACGCGCCGAGTCCGGGTCATTTCCGCCACCACTTGCAGCATGTGAAGGACAAGTTTGTCCTCCGCTCGATCATTCAGAATTCCAACGAGGCGATCGCCCAAGCCTACGACGCCCCGGACGAGGTGGCTGCGTTGTTAGATTCGGTGGAGGCGAAGGTTCTCGCGATTCGTGAAGGTTCGGAAACCAACAAGGCGCCGACCATCAAGCAGTCGGTGAACGAGGTGATCGAGCAGTTTCAAGCATTGCTCGCGGGGGAGAAGGGTGCGCAGGGGATTTCCACGGGATTTGAAGAGCTGGATCGCAAGAGCAATGGCTTGAAACCAGGTGAAATGTTCGTCGTGGCAGCGCGTCCATCGATGGGTAAGACCTCGTTCATGATGAACATGGTCGAGCACGTCTGCATGGATCAGGGCAAATCCTCGATGGTGTTTTCCTGCGAAATGAGCGCATTTCAGTTGGTGCAGCGTCTGGTGTTTTCACGGGCGAAGTTTGCGATGAGTCAGCTATCACGTGGCTACACCCCAAGCAAAGGAGATCTCCAACGGATCAAACGCGTCGCGGTCGAAACGTCGGCGGCCAAGTTGTTCATCGATGACACGCCCGGGATTTCGATCAACGAACTTCGCGCAAAGGCACGTCGCAAAAAACGCGATGAAGACATCCAGTTCATCGCGATCGACTACCTTCAGTTGATGAAGTCGCGGACGAAGCAGGCGGAAAACTCACGGGAGCGGGAAATTGCCGAAATTTCTGCAGGCATCAAGGGCTTGGCGAAAGAGTTGGGGATTCCGATCGTGATTTTAGCGCAGCTGAACCGGGGGCCTGAGAGTCGGACGGGAAAAAGTTTGGGCGTGCCGAGAATGTCAGACCTCCGGGAATCTGGCGCGATCGAGCAGGATGCCGACATGGTGGGTTTACTCTATCGGACAGCCTACTATGCCGAGAATGAAGAAGAGCGTGAGGCCGAGGCAGGGAAGGCTGAACTGGTGCTCGCCAAGAACCGGAATGGTGAGACTGGTAGCATTCCACTCACCTTCATCGCCGATCTCATGCGGTTCGAAACCGGCCTGCCGGCACGGGAATCAGAGGCCTAAGCGGTGTTCTAAAATCTGCTAGAATGTTTCACTAGATTCTTCGCTTGCGATGCCATGTTGCGGTGTCAGGGCATGCGAGATCGGCCGCTGGCAAATCGGCTAGGTTGTGGACCTCGACGAGGTGCGCGAGAAGCACCAGCGAGGCGACGGTATCAAAGAGTGCATCGTGCCACGATTTCGCCGGGACCAACGATTGAACGGCGTCGACCAATGAAAGTGACTTGCACAGGGCTCCGAGCGAGTGATCGGGCAAGTCGGGCCAAGCCGCACGCGCGAGTAGCAAGGTGTCGATCCATGGGCCAAATCCATGGCCAGGAAACGCGCGGAGAAAGCGTTTTTCCGTGCCTTTGCCATGGGCGACCACCCAGGCGCCACCCAAGCGGCGCTTGAACTCAGGCCAGAGCGTCAACAAGGGAGGCGCTCCCACCAAATCGGCGGGGCCGATGCCGTGAACTTTTCCCGCGGCCCAGTGGATCGGTTGGTCGGTGTGAATGTAAGAAACGAAGTCATCGTGATGGCCGATTTCCGCAGACCAACTCGCGAGGCCCACCTGGATCGGATGGTCGGTTTTCCCTCGTGAGGCGCCAGCGGACTCGAAGTCGATGGCGGTGAATCGGCAGTGGCGGACGAGTTGCACGATGGGATAGGCGGGAAATTGTTAGAAATTTGCTAGATTTCGGGAGAGGCTCGCGCGTGCTGCAGCGAACCCCGGCTTAATGACGGACGCAATCCATTTCGAGCGTTCGCCAAATGGCATGAAGGCGCTTTTCATGGCGTTGATCGAAAGTTTTTCGAGATCATCGAGATCGAGCTCGAACAACTCGGTCGCAAGCGTGGTTTCCTGCGTCATGGACGTGTCACTCATCAAGCGGTCATCGGTGTTGAGGCAGACGCGGAAGCCGTGGCGGAAAAATTTCCCGAACGGGTGATCTTCCAGCGTGGTGCAGGCTCCCGTGTGGAGATTGCTGAGCAAGCACATCTCGAGTGGAATCCGGCGATCGAGGACGTACTGCGCAAGGTTTCCCAGGCGCAGACTGCCATCGGGTAAAATCTCGATGTCATCCAGAAGGCGGGTCGCGTGGCCGATTCGGTGGGTGCCGCCGTGCTGGATCGCTTGTCGGATGGATTCGGTCCCATGGGCTTCGCCCGCGTGGATCGTGATGTAGAAGTTCGCTCGCTCGATCGCCTGAAAGGCCGCGAGATGTTTTTTTGCGGGGTAGCCGTCCTCACCTCCCGCGAGGTCAAAGCCGACCACGCCGACGTCGCGGTGGCGGATGGCCAACTCGGCGGCTTCTAGCGAGTCCGCGAGATGGCGCATCGCGCAAATGATCAAGCCCCAGCGGACGCCGTAAATCGACTGCCCATGCTCGAGCCCGCGGATGACGGCTGCGACCACCTGATCTTGCGTCAATCCGCCATCGATGTGGTGAACCGGCGCAAATCGGACCTCGGCATAAACCACACCATCGTGGTGCATGTCCTCGATGAATTCGAAGGCCACGCGCTCAAGGGCGGCGGCGGTCTGCATGACGGCAATGGTGTGCACGAAGCCCTCAAGGTACTCGGGAAGGCTGCCGCGCTGTGCGCCACGATGGAACCAACTCGCAAGCGCCACGGGGTCGGTCGTGGGCAAGTCATGATAACCCGCATCCTTGGCCAGTTCGACCACCGTCGCGGGCCGCAAGCCACCGTCGAGATGCTCATGAAGCAGAACTTTTGGCAGTGGGCGGAGGTCCAAAGCCGCGGTCAGAGATTTTCCCCTGAGGATGGGTTGCGACGTTGGATGACTCATGACTGCGGGAATTCCAGCAGTTTGCAAGCCGATCGGGTAGAAGGAAATTTCAAGGGGCGAAATGAGCGCATTGGGCGACACAGCGGTCTAATGGAAACTGGCGACTTCCGAGGGGGTCAGGGATCGGGACGTTCCGGGTGGTAGAGAGGCGTCGAGGGCGAGGGGGCCGATGCGGTCGCGGTGGAGGGTGAGGACTTGGTTGCCGACGGCGTGAAACATGCGCTTCACTTGATGGTAGCGGCCCTCGTGGAGGGTGACCCGTGCCTCGCGTGGGGCAAGAATTTCGAGAATCGCCGGGCGTGTCGTTAGATCCTCGTACGCGAAGTAGATGCCGGCGGCAAAGACTGTGATCGACTCGGCAGCAATTTCATCCCGCGTGGTGACCTGATAGATCTTTGCGATTTCCTTGGTCGGTTCTGTGATGCGTTTCGACCAGCGGCCATCGTTGGTTAGAAGGACGAGGCCGGTGCTTGCGCGATCGAGTCGGCCAGCGAGGTGGAGTTCGGTGCGGAGCGGGTGGTCGATGAGATCGATGACCGTTGGATGAAGCGGATCGCTGGTGGCGCTGAGGTAGCCTGCGGGCTTGTGGAGCATCAAATAAACCGCCTCAGCCGCTTGAAGGGCCGTTCCATCGACCTCGATCCTGCTGAATCGGTCGATTTTGCAAAGCCCGTTGGTCTCGATGCTGCCACCGACAGAAACTCTGCCATCATCTAGCAGATTTCTAATTTTCCTGCACGTTCCGGCACCGTTGCGGACGAGGAAACGATCGAGGCGCATGGGTGGGGTTTATTCCTCCTTCCCGCAGCATTGCTTGAACTTCTTGCCTGAGCCACAGGGGCAGGTGGCATTGCGGCCGGTCGTTTCGATCGAGAAGCTCGGCTTGCGCTTGGGCAGGTTGAGCTTGAGCTTGCTTCCCGCAGGCGCTGCCATGGCGGATGGATTCAAGTTTCCTGAGCTACCCGACATGGGTGCATTGTCCTGAGTGAGGGCGGCTTCGCCTCCTTGGAGTTGCTGCGGTGCGCTGTGGAGCTGCCTGAGGAAGGCCTCAAGGTTTTCCGCCGAGCGGAACAGGTTCTGCAAGGCCTCCTGCTTGATTTGGTCCATCAGCGTGACGAACAGATTGTAGGCCTCATTCTTGTACTCGATGAGTGGGTCCTTCTGTCCTTGGGCGCGCAGGCCGACGCCTTCGCGGAGTGCGTCCATGTTGTAGAGGTGGGCTTGCCATTGCTTGTCGATGGCGACGAGCACCATGCGGCGCTCCTCTTGGTCGAGCACCTCCATTGGCAGGTTGCCAACGCGCAGGCTGTAAACGTGTTTCACCTTTGCCACAAGCATCTCCGAGATGGCATCTTCGTTGTTCGCATTCAGGAAATCATCCGCAGTGACGCTCACGGGCAGAGTCGAGTTCACCCAATGAAGCAGCTCGTTGTAATCGGGCTTGTTAGGGTCGCGGTCGGCCAAGTACTCGTGGACCTTCGCGGGGATGGTCTCATCGATGATCTCGTTGACAAGGTCGCGGGGGACTTCGGTGGTGAGCACCTCATTGCGATAGCCATAAACCACCTCGCGCTGCATGTTCATCACGTCGTCGAAATCGAGCACGCGCTTGCGGCCGGTGTAGTCGCGCTGTTCCACGCGTTTTTGGGCGGTTTCCACCGAGCGGTTGAGCCACGAGTGTTCGAGGGCTTCACCTTCCTTCATCCCGAAGCGCTCCATCATCGCGGTCATGCGATCCGCAGCGGCGAAGTTGCGCATCAGGTCGTCTTCGAACGAGATGAAAAACTGCGAGCGGCCAGCGTCGCCTTGGCGTGAGCAGCGTCCGCGAAGCTGGCGGTCGATGCGGCGGGATTGGTGGCGTTCCGTGCCGATCACGAATAGTCCGCCGACTTCGGGGACGCCCTTGCCGAGTTTGATGTCGGTGCCGCGACCTGCCATGTTGGTCGAGACCGTCACCGCGCCGAGTTGGCCGGCGTTGGAAATGATTTCTGCTTCTTGTTGGTGGAACTTCGCGTTGAGGACCGAGTGGGGGATCTTTGCACGTTTCAGCATGCGGGCGAGAGTCTCTGACGACTCCACCGACGCGGTGCCGACGAGGACCGGTTGGCCCTTGCCGTGGGCGTCCTCGATGCGGGCGATGACTGCGTTGAACTTCTCGCGGCGCGTTTTGAAAACTTGGTCGTTATCATCGATCCGGATGTTCGAAGTGTTGGTAGGAATCGGTAAGACGTCTAACCGATAGATATCATGAAACTCAGCCGCTTCCGTTTCGGCGGTTCCCGTCATGCCCGCGAGTTTTTGATAGAGGCGGAAATAGTTTTGGATCGTGATCGTTGCGAAGGTCTGAGTTTCCTTTTCGATGGAGACCCCTTCTTTGGCTTCGACGGCCTGGTGGAGGCCATCTGACCAACGGCGACCGGGCATTTCTCGTCCGGTGTTTTCATCGACGATGATCACCTTGTCATCCTTCACGACGTATTGGACGTCCTTTTCAAAAACGCAATATGCCTTGAGGAGTTGCGAGATGTTGTGAATTTTCTCCGCTTGTTTGTCCATGAGGACTTGGAGCGAGTCTTTCGATGCGTTGCGTTGTTCGTCTGTGAGATCGCGGTTCGTGTCGATGTCCGCGTAGAGTGTACCGAGGTCGGGCAGCGTGAAGGACTCGGGTTCGCCTGGGGCGAGGAACTCGCGGCCCATCTCCATCAAGTCCGAGTCGTGGCCTTTCTCATCGATGACGAAGTAGAGTTCCTCCTTCAGTTCGAAGAGTTCCTTTTTCTGGGCGTCTTGGTGGAATGAAAGTTCGGCCTTCTCGAGGAGGCGGCGCATTTCTGGTTCCTCCATGAAGCGCATCAGTTGGCGATTGCGCGGTTGGCCGAGTTTGATTTTGAAAAGGTTGCGTCCGGCGGTGGTGGCGTCTCCGGCTTCTAACAGGCGCTTTGCCTCTGAGGCGAGGTTGTTGCAGAGTTCCGTCTGGCGCTTGACGAGTTGGTCGACGCGAGGTTTGTAGACGTCGAATTGGTGAGACGACTGGGTCGATGGACCGGAAATGATGAGCGGCGTGCGGGCTTCATCGATCAGGATCGAGTCCACCTCATCGATGATCGCGAGGTAGTGGCCGCGTTGGACCTGTTCGTCCTTGGTTGATGCCATGCCGTTGTCACGGAGGTAGTCGAAGCCGAATTCGGCGTTGGTTCCGTAGGTGATGTCGCAAGCGTATTCTGCGCGGCGTTCCCAAGGTGGCATCTGGTTTTGGATGGTTCCAACGGTGAGGCCGAGGAAACGGAAGAGCGAGCCCATCCATTCCGAGTCCCGCTTCGCGAGGTAGTCGTTGACCGTGACCACGTGGACGCCGAGGCCGGTGAGCGCGTTCAGGTAAACCGGCAGGGTGGCCACGAGGGTTTTTCCTTCACCGGTTTGCATTTCTGCGATCATCCCACGGTGAAGTGCGATGCCGCCGACGAGTTGGACGTCGAAATGGATCATCTCCCACATCAATGGCCGTTCGTTCACCATGATTTCGGTGCCGCAAAGCCGACGGGCGCCATTTTTCACCACCGCGTAGGCTTCGGGCAGAATCTTTTCGAGGTACTTTGCGCGGGATTTTGGGAATTCACCTTGGATCTCGTGGAACGCCGCTTTCGCAGACTCGATGGCGGATGCGCTGGCGAGAACCGTCTCAGGGAGCGATGGGAATTCCTCGCGGAGAAGCGTGATCCGAGCGCCGATGGCGTCTGCCACGTCGCGGAGTTCGGCGTCTTCCATGCGCTCGATGAGCGGCTTGGCCGGGGCGTCGAGCGCGTGGTAGCGTGCAAGGTGGGATTTCCAATTCGCGGTAAATTCCAGCAGTTTCTCCACGGGTTCGCGCTGGAGAGCCTCCTCGATTTCATTGATGCGAGCGACCGTTGGACGGATGCGGCGCACTTCGCGTTGGTTCTTACTGCCGACGATTTTTTGGAGAATCCACTTGATCATAAAAGATGGGAAGGGGCTGGATGCCCCGCTGAAGTGTTGGAGATATACCAGCGATCAGACGGGTGCAAGCACGAGGAAGTCAGATGCTGCGTGACACAATTGTGAAATTAGTCATTTCGGGACTCGAATTTTGACCACGGGCATCATCGGTGATTAGATCGTCATCGCATGGAAGCCGCCATCGACGATCATTTCGATGCCAGTGATGAAGGATCCGGCCTTCGCGGAGGCGAGGAGGAGGGTTGCGCCGATCAGTTCGTCGGCGTTGCCGAAGCGTGAGGCTGGGGTCTGGCGGAGGATGTCGAGGACGCGGGATTCGTCGAGCACTTTGCGGTTTTGTTCGGCGGGGAAAAAGCCTGGGACCAGCGTGTTCACGCGGATGTCCTTGTCGGCCCATTCGCGGGCGAGGTTGCGGGTCAGGTTGTGTACGGCAGCCTTGGAGGCCGAGTAGGTGAAGACGCGGGAGAGCGGGTTGAGGCCGGAAATCGAGCCGAGGTTGATGATGGATGCGGGGCGGGCTTCATCGATGAAGTATCGGCCGAACACTTGGCAGGCGCGGAAGATCGCTGAGAGATTCGTGTCGATGATGCGCTGGTATTCCTCCTCGGGGATTTCGAGAAATGGGGTGGGTGAGTTGGTGCCGGCGCCGTTGATGAGGATGTCCACTTGCCCGGAGCGACTCACGACCGTGTCGAGCAGCGCGTGAAGTGAGTCGCGCGAGGTCACGTCGACCGGGACGAAGTAGCCCTTGCCGCCATGGGACTCCACTTCTTCGAGGCGTTTGGCGGCTTTTTCCGCGATACGGCCGCCGAGAACGACTTCGGCACCCGCGCGGGCGAGGCCGACGGCCATCGTGCCGCAGAGTTCACCGGTTCCACCGATGATCACTGCGGTTTTTCCGGATAGGTCGAAAAGGTCTTTGAGGAAAGGTGCGGTCTGCATGAGGGGAGTTTTGCGGGAATTTGGCAGTGCTGCCAAGCACGGATTGGTAGATTCTGCGATCGGGATTGCCGAATCGGCGTGGATTCCCCATGGTTCTGGGGTGATTTCGGTTGCGAGTGTCCCATGGTTTTGCAGCGCCTCACGGCGAAAGCGTTGGCTGGTCGGTGTGTCCGGCGGTGCCGATTCCGTCGCCTTGCTTCGGTTGCTCGTGGGTGCGGGGTTTCGCAATCTCATCGTGTGCCACTTGGACCACGGGCTGCGGGGGCGGGCGTCGGCGATGGATGCGAGGTGGGTGAGTCGCTTGGCCAAGGAGTTGGGGTTGGAGTCTGAGATCGGGAAATCCGCGGTCTCAGCGAGGATGGCCGAGCGGAGGGAGTCCATGGAAACCGCCGCGCGGCATGCGAGGCATGAGTTTTTCGCCACCTGCGCGAAGAAGTATCGCTGCAACCGAGTTTTGTTAGCCCATCATGCCGATGATCAAGCGGAGACGGTGTTGTGGAATCTCATGCGTGGATCGCATGGAATGAAGGGGATGCGTGTGCTGCAAAAACTGGTGACCGAGTCTGGGTGCGAGTTGCAGATTGAGCGTCCATTGCTTGGGGTGAGGCATGCGGTGCTTGTCGATTGGTTAGAGTCGCACAGGCATCGTTGGCGCGAGGATGCAAGCAATGCCGAGGGGGTGGCCATCCGCAACCGCTTACGCAACGAGGTTTTTCCGCTGCTCGATGAGATTTCGGGACGGGATGCTGCGCTTGCGTTCGTGAAGGGCGCTTCGGATGCTGCCGAATCGGAGGAATTGGAAGCATGGGCCTTGCAGCAGGCCAATGTCATCGATCCACAAGGGCGGCTGCACCTTCCGGTGTTGCGTCGTTTGCCGGTCGCGCTGCAGCGTCTCGCGATTCGTGAGTTTCTCAAACAGCGGCGGATCGTTTCGGTCGACCGCAGCGTGATCGATCGCAGCCTTTCGCTGATGGAGTTGAGCCAACCCGCGGCGGTCAATTTGCCGGGCGGGGCGCGGCTGCGTCGGCAGGGCGGGCGACTATGGATCGACCCCTAAAAATCGTCGCGGATACCGGGCCAGATTTTCTCAAATCCGTTTGCGGGTGTCTCAGCCTGACGGATCAGGCCATTGGCCGTGAGAGCAAGCCATGGGTGAATGTGGCATCCGAGGGTGTCGGATGCTTGGACTGTCCAGATGTTGCAGACGCGTGGTATGAAATAGAGATGGTGGGATTCTAACAGAACACCACCTCCCCAACTGGAGGTACCGCAGACGATGGGTCGGCCGTCGGAGGCGTGGACGCTGCAGTCGTTCAGGAAAGCCGCGAGGTCGTGTCCTCTTTCGCGATCGACGAGCTTTCGCCAAATTCGCTGGTGCGGGCAGACCTCAGCGACGCTCCAATTTGCGGGGATCAGTTCCATCACCGAAGGACTAGGGGTGAACATCGCGCGGAAAAATTTCCACGGCGTGTGCAACCCTTTTTCCATGTAGGCGGTTCGATTGCCCCAACTGAGGGTGACAAACTTGGGCGATCCGAAGCTGGCGGGTGGCACGAAGCCGGATTCTAACAGCCAATCATAGGGAAACACCATTCCCGTGTGGAGGTCATCGGCGATCAGCCAGACGAGTACATCAGGTGGCCTCGCTGAAGGGGTGGAGGCGGTTTTTTGCCGAGTCACCGCCTGGTGCCAAGTCGGTGCTGGGGTGTTAGGAAGCCGGATGCCACAGGAACTCAAGGCTACCACCATCAGGCAGGGCAAGACAGCGGCAGCGATGGAGTTGGGACGCAACATCAAGCAGGGAGAAACGAGCAGATGTATTCGCAAATTCCGGCGGTCACCACGATCGTAAATCCGCTGTTGCCGGCGACATCGAAGGCCGAGCCTGCCTCGAAATCGATCGGGTCGGAGGTGCCGTCGAGGGTGACGACGCAGGAGCCAGCGATGATTTCCATACGCTCTGGGGCGGCGGTTCCGAAGTGGAAACTTCCTGGATAGATCAGGCCAAGCGTCTTGCGAGTGCCGTCTTGGAAATGGATCGTGTGGGAGACGACGCTGCCGTCGAAGTAGACGTTGGCTTTGGCATCGGCGGTGACGTTAGGGAAGGAATGCATGATGGTGGTGGCTTTGGTTTCGATGTTAGATTTTGATGATATTTCAATGTGGGATCGGGATCATTCGGTCGGGAGTCCGGATTCTTTCCATGACTCCCAGCCCCCGAGAAGGGTTGCGCAAGGGTATCCGCAATCCGCGAAGTGCATCGCTACGGTGCGGGCGTCGGGGCAAGCCATGTTCGTGCAGTAGATCACGATGGACTTGTGCGCGGCCATGGCAGATTTGATTTCGGCTTGGTGTTTGGTGATCTGCTCGTCGCAATTTGCCTTGGGCAAGCTGATGGCGCCGGGTAGATGGCCGAGGCTGTAGAAAATCCATGGCCGGGCGTCGAAAAGCAGCACCCTGTTTGACTGCTGGAGTTCAAATAACTCCGTCAGTGAAACCGAAGAAACCTTTTTGCGTCCGTTGAGAGGTGATTCGATTCGTTTGCCTGGAGCAGAAACGATCGCGGCCGTCTGGGTCGGATTTGCAGGTGGGGTACTGCACGACGCCAGCATGAGTGCCACACCGAGCAGGATCAGGACGCACTGGCGTAGGGTCATTTGACGATCTGGAGAAGCTCGACGTCGAACACCAACGTTCCTGCTGGCGCGCCCGGTGGTGGGCTTTCGCCGTAAGCAAGTTTTGCAGGAATCCAGAGGCGGCGTTTCTCGCCCTCGACCATCAATTGCACGCCTTCAGTCCAACCGGGGATGACTTGATTCAGCGGGAAAACAATCGGTTCGCCACGGGCAACCGAGCTGTCGAACATCTTGCCGTCGGTCGTCCAGCCGGAGTAATGGACTTTCACTTGGTCGCTTGCAGCGGGGTGGGCGGTGCCTTTGCCCTTGGTGAGCACGCGCGATGCGATGCCCGAAGCCGTTTTCTCGGCGCTTTCGGGCGCGGCGGCGACGTCCTCAGGAACGGCAGGTGGCTTGGGAGCCTGTTTGATGCTTAATAATTCCACATCGAACACGAGCAACCCGCCGGGGCGGCCACCGCCAGGATTTTCGCCATAGGCGAGATCGGCAGGAATCCAGAAACGGCGTTTTTCGCCCTCGACCATGAGTTGGAGGCCTTCAGTCCAGCCTTTGATCACGCGGTTGAGCGGAAAACTCGTCGGCTCACCGCGTTTCACGGAACTGTCGAAAAGCTTACCATCGGTCGTCCAGCCCGAGTAATGTACGGTCACGGTGTCAGCGGCAGCAGGCTTTTGGCTGCCCGTGCCGGCCTTCAGGACCTTGGATGAGAGGCCAGAGGGCGTTTTGAGCGCATCGGTCGGGGCGGCTTGGACGTCAGATGGAGTTTCGGGCATGGTGGATTCGGCGCGGGCAGGGATTGAAATGGCAAGAACCAACCCGGCCGCGGGCGAGATGAGGGACTGCAAGGACTTCGGAATGAAATTCATCCGCACAGGTTCCAACGATCCGGCACATCTGTCAATCCAAGGAATCAGCGGCTGCGCTTGTGCCTTGAAGGGCGCACTTCCATCGAAGTCACTTCTTGGCAGTAAGGGCAGGTGAAGTAGCCTGCGAAGAGCGAAGAGAGCGCGACCCTAAACCGGTAGCTTCCAAAGAGCTTGCGGGTTCTCCGGTGCTTGACGCACGACGGGCTACCCATGACGGGAACCATGCAGAGTGGGCATTTGGTGCGCTGGGCCAAGATGCGAACGAAGATGGTGAGGCAAACTGCGAATCCTCCAAGGAGCAATGCTGCAATTGCAAGTGGATGGTCATCACGATGAACTGCCAAAATCAACAAACCAAACGTGGCAATTATGAGAACTTGCCTCACGCAGAATGAAAAGGCAGCGAGTCGAAATTGTCGCAGAATGGATGATGAACTGAGTCGATGCATGGATGGGGGGGATTAATAGCCTTGGTTGAAGTTTACACAGAATGTACATTCATGTGTTGTGAGATAACTCTAATCGCTTGAATGTCCAACTCGGCAAGCGAAAAACTTAGAAAAATCTCAATCCTCGAGAATAAAATGATTTAGCGCTTCGGGAAACGATTCTTCCGGCCTTTCCCTTTCGGGTATTGGACGGATTGGGCGGGCGCCGGGGTGCTACTGGATTTCAGCGCGGCGATCTGGTCGCGCAAGTGGGCCGCCCGCTCGAATTCCAAACGCGCCGAACACTCGCGCATCTCCTCCTCCAGCTCGCCAATCACCTGGAGTTGATCGTAGGTGGCGACGTCGTCGGCCACCATGGCGCGGTTGAGTTGGTCCGCTTGTTCGCGCTCCTTTTCGTGGGTATGCAGGCTATGCTGAAGGGCGCGTTTCACGCTTTGAGGGGTAATGCCATGCGCCTCGTTGTGGGCCAGTTGCCGGCCGCGTCGATAGGCGGTGATGTCGATGAGTGCCTGGATCGAGTCCGTGACCTTGTCGCAGAAAAGTACACATTCTCCATGGATGTGTCGGGCGGCTCGCCCGGCAGTCTGGATCATCGATGTTTCATTGCGAAGGAACCCCTCTTTGTCGGCATCAAGAATGCACACCAATGAAACCTCGGGGAGGTCGAGCCCTTCGCGTAGCAGATTGATACCCATCAGGATGTCAAAAGCTGCGCTGCGGAGTTGTTTGAGGATTTCCACGCGCTCGACCGCATCAATGTCCGAGTGCAGATAACGGCACTTGAGGCCAGTTGCTTGGAGGTATTCCGATAGATCCTCGGCGGTCTTTTTGGTGAGCGTGGTGATCAGGATGCGCTCGTGGCGCTCGACGCGTTGGCGGCAAAGCTCAATCGTCTCGTCGATCTGGCCCTTGAGCGGGCGCAAGGTGAGGATGGGGTCGAGCAAGCCGGTTGGGCGGATGATTTGTTCGACGACCAATGGGGTTCCTCGCTTCGTGGCATCGAATTTCTCGACGGGCTCGTCGTTGCCGCTCGGTTTGACCCGAAGTTTTTTAAAATCGAAAAGCGGCATGTTACCGTCTTTGGTCCGAGATTTGACGGGGATGAATGATTGGTTCTCCGGTCTCGAGTTGACGATTTCAAATGGCCCCGGCGTCGCGGAAACGTAAACTCGTTGGTGGGTCATTTGCATGAACTCCTCGAAGCGCAAGGGGCGGTTGTCTAACGCACTTGGTAGCCGAAATCCGTGATCGACCAACACCGTCTTGCGGCTCTTGTCGCCCTCAAACATGCCGCCAATCTGCGGGATCGTCGCATGGCTCTCGTCGACCAATAACAAGAAATCCCGAGGAAAGAAATCGAGCAGCGTGTTCGGTCTTGCGCCGGGTTCCCGTCCAGTGATGTGGCGAGAGTAGTTTTCTATCCCTTGGCAAAATCCCATTTCCGCCATCATTTCGAGATCATAGTCAGTGCGCATCCGAAGGCGCTGGGCCTCGATGAGTTTGCTATCTTTTTCAAACAGGTCCACTTGCTCGTCTGCCTCTTTGCGGATCGCTTGCATCGCGAGCTTCATTTTGTCGGCAGGCGTTACGAACTGCTTGGCAGGGAAAAAGGTGTGGTTCTCTAATCGATCGATCGTTTGGCCTGTTAGGGTGTGAACGCTGGTGACGCGCTCGACTTCATCGTCGAAAAACTCGATGCGGATCGCCGTCTCGTCGAGATACGCAGGGTGGACCTCTACCACATCGCCGCGCACTCGGAATTTCCCGCGACCGAAGGCGACGTCGTTG
>JAPJNB010000151.1 GCA_026461385.1 Akkermansiaceae bacterium | reverse complement strand
CTTCGACATCACCTTGCTCGGCACCGATGACAACTTCGACGCTGACATCGTGGCGCGCAAGGTCATCGAGTCAGAAGCTTTCCTGGTCGCTTCGCCGGCTTATCTGCAGCGCCGGGGGGAGCCACGCAGGCCAGAGGAGCTGGCGCACCATGATTGCCTGAGATCGAAATCGCCCCAAACCCGACCACGCATTTGGCGTTTGTGGAGTCCTCAACGAGAAGAACAATGGCAGGAGGTGGAGGTTCAGCCTGTTTTGTTGTCCAACCACATGGACACGCTGTTGCGCGCTGCGCTTGATGGCGCCGGCATCATGTCTTTGCCCTTGGATATCGCGGCACCTTACCTCTCACAAGGCACTTTGGTTCGGGTGCTCTCTCCCTGGATCACAGGGCGGCTGGCCTTGTATGCGGCATTGCCGAGCCGTAAGTTCATTCCCGACCGGACACGGGTTTTTCTGGAGTATCTGATCGAGCAAACAAAGCTACAGACCGACAAGGCCTTGAAGGCATTCACTTCAACGAAAGCGGATTCCGTTGGTTGAGCCACCGACGCACGCGGGCCGCGGTTCAGCCTGAAATTTTCAGATGCCTTCAAATGGAGAAAGCGTGTCGATGGACGCCTGCAGACTGACCATCGACGCGCTAGGTCGGTTCCATCACACGGGTTTGGAGTGCGTTTTTCATGAATGCGGCGGCTTGGTTGCTCAATCGGGGCAAATGGGCAATCTGGTCTTGCTCGATGTGCTGCAGCACCATTTCGTTGATTCCACCAATCAGCCCAGTGGCCAGCCATTGCGGGATCGGAGTTGAGCGATGGTTGGCGGCGGCCGCCAGAAGTACCCCCGCTAGTCTTTCCATTGCCAAGCGCCTGGCGACCAGCCCAGCAGGTCCAAGCGCAAGGATCTCCACAAACAACGCGCGCAGTAGCAAGGGATTGGCGGCCAAGGTCTCCAGATAGAGCCTGATGGTCAGATCAATCTGCGAACTCCAATCTCGCTTGGGATCGATGCTGGCACGCAGCGTGGCCTCGATCTTTTGCGCAGAGTGGTTGAACAGCGCGATCAGGCAGTCGGTCTTGTCCTTGAAGTATTGGTAGAAGGTCCTCTTGGACACATTCGCCTCGCGAACGATGTCTGAAGTCGTGAGTTGCGCGTACCCGTGAGCAGTGACCGCGCGTGCCATTCCCTCCAGCAACCGGGTGCGGTGTTCATCGTCAGGGATCTGTGGTCGGCTCATGGTTCGAGTATCTCATGCTCGGTACTTGACAGTACCGAAAATCGGCGTAGAATTTTGATTATGGTACCGATTGGTACCGAACTAGAGAATGCCATGTTGAATCAACAAAATCGATTGCTTGCCAGGCTGACACTCAGTGCCTTGATGGGGGTGGCAGCTTGCCTTCCCACGCTGACACATGCCGAAGCTCTCAACTTCGAAGAAGCCGCCCATCGACTGCAAGCCAATTCAGATCGCCTGGCAATGACTCGCTTTTCTGTTGAGAGCGCACAATTAAAAGAGCAGGCCACTCGGCATCTGGGTGGTCCCGTGGTGACCGCAGGAGCTGCGGCTTTCCGCTTCCAGGGCGCCGTACAGGGCATTGATCTGACCCCCCTGACGCACACGATCGGTTCGTCGATTGCAGCGTTGCCGGCGCCGCTGGCGGCCGGTCTGACACGCCTGCCGCCACTTCCGAACAGCCTCGATCTGAGCACGCAGCGCAGTGGCAATACCTCATCAGTCTCGGCCATATTGCCGATCTACACCGGGGGCGCCACCACGGCAATCAAACAGGCCTTGCAAGCCAAAACCGAAGAGGCCCGGGCAGACGGCCGCCAGGTACAACAGGAAGTGTTCAATGAGTTCGTGCAGCGCTACTTCGGCGCCCAACTGGCTGAACGCGTCGCCGGATTGCGTGAAGTGGCCTACCGAACCGTCTCGGAGCATGACGCCGCCACGCAGCGAATGCTGGAAGCAGGTCTTGTCGCACAGGTCGAGCGACTACAGGCTCGCGCAGCGATGGAGGATGCCAAGCGTAACGCCCTGAAGGCCCGGGATGACGCTGAATTAGCCTCGACGGCGTTGGCCAGAACCCTTCGCAACAATGAGCGGATTCAACCGATGAGCCCGCTGTTCGTGATCAGTTCGCCGATCGAGCCGCTCGGCTACTTCACTGACGCGGCCCTGGAACGTCACCCGGGATTGGCCAAGGTGGCTGCCAAGAAGCGTGAAGCCGAGCAAATTCATGCGCTGGAAGAGTCTCAGAAGAAGCCTGCGGTGTTCGCCTTTGGCCAACGCCAACTGCGCTCCTCGGACCAGGCCAATTGGGTTGTGGGCGTCGGGGTCAGCTGGAGGTTGTGGGGTGGCGTGGACCGCTCCTTAATGAGCGAAGCCTCTCACCGGCTCATCGAGATGGCGGACAGCCAGGACAAGCAAGCCCGAAATGACATTGCCTTGCTGGTCGAGAAACGTTGGATGGCCGTCGACCAAACCCGGCGCCAGTTCCTTGCGCTGACCCCGAGTCTGGAGTTGGCCAATGCAGTCCTCCAACTCAAGACCAAGGGCCAGAAGGCGGGTACCAACTCCACGCTGGAACTGATCGACGCCGAAGTGAACCTGGCCAAAACCAAAACGGAACAGGCGCAAGCGGCTTACGACTATGTCAAGGCGCTCGCCGATCTCCTTGAAGTGTCTGGCCTGTCCGATCAATTCGGCAGTTACATGGCTCGTGCCGATCTGAAAGTGCAATGAGATGAACAAGAAACTACCCATCACTCTGGCCATCATCGGCGCAGTCACCGTTCTCAGCGTGGGCCTATGGAAGGCCCAACAGCCTGGCGCCGAGGCGTTCCAGGGGCAAATGGAGGTTCAGGAAGTAGACGTCGCTTCCAAGGTCAGTGCCCGGATCGCGGACATCTTGGTCAAGGAAGGGGATGTCATCACGGTCGGCTCGCCGCTGATTCGCCTGGACAGTCCTGAGGTGACCGCAAAACTGGCGCAGGCCACTGCGGCCCAGGAGGCTGCGCAGGCCACCGCGGCCAAGGCACAAAATGGCGCCCGCCCCCAGGAGGTGGAAATCGCCCGTCTGAACTGGCAGCGCGCAGTGGCTGCAGCGGACCTGGCGCAGACATCGTTCAAGCGGATAGATGGATTGGCCAAGGAAGGCTTGATCGCTGCGCAAAAGCGCGACGAGGCCGAAGCCAATTTCAAGACAGCCCGCGATCAAGCCCTGGCTGCACAGGCCCAATACGAGATGGCTCGCGCCGGGGCCCGTGCCGAGGACAAGCAAGCTGCCGCCGCACAGGCGCGTCAATTGGCTGGAGTCGTAGCTGAAGTCCAGGCGGCCAAGGCCGAGACGGAACTCAAGAGCCCAGTGGCCGGCGAAGTCGTCAAGGTGCTGGGGCGCGTGGGTGAAATTTCGCCCCAAGGCGTCCCCGTGGTCACGGTTGCCAACATGGCAGATCAGTGGGTGGTGCTCAACGTGCGCGAAGACAAACTCGACAAGTTCGCCGTCGGCAAAGAATTCGATGCCACCTTGCCTGCCCTGAAAGGCCGTAAGGTTCGCTTCAAGGTCTACCGGGCAGCAGTCCTGCCTGATTTCGCCACGTGGCGTGCCACCAGGTCCGATCAGGGCTTTGACATCAAGACCTTCGAGGTGCGTGCCCGCCCGTCCCAAATGATTGAGGGCGTTCGCCCTGGCATGTCCGTGCTGGTCGAGTGAATTGACCATGCGCCACTTCTTCAACAGCACCAGGCGGGAGGTCCATCGCCTTGGTCAAAGTCCCTGGGACTTGGCGATGGTGACGTGGGTGCCTGTATTGGCCGTGGTGTTGGTCGTTTGGATATTCTCAAGCGCCATCCCCAGGAATCTGCCTGTTGGCGTGATGGATGAAGACCATTCCGCGCTATCGCGACAACTGGTCCGCATGCTCAACGCCTCGCCTGGCATGCAAGTGGTGGACGAATTCGACAGCGAGTCCTCGGTCCAACTTGCCCTAAGAGAGGTGCGGGTCTACGGGATGATCAACATCCCCCGGGACTTCGAGAGAGACATCAAGCGTGGGATAAAGGCGGAGGTCATTCTGCGTCACAACGCTCAGTTCGCCACGCATTCGAGTCTGCTGCAGCGGGATGTACGCACGGTGGTTGGGACCCTGGCCGCCGGCATCGAAATGTCTGCTCGAAACAAGCGAGGTGAATCGGCCCAACAGGCCAAGGTCAGCTTTAACCCGATCCAAATCCAATCAATCGCGTTGTTCAACGGGTCTGGCAACTACGAAAAGTACCTGACTGCCGCCGCGATCCCCGCCATCCTTCACATCCTCGCGATGACGGCTGGGGCATGGGCGGTCGGCCGTGAGTTCAGGGATAGGACGCTGGGGCAGTGGCTGCAGCACGAGGGGCCGCGGGCCGTCGGAGCAGCCCTGCTGGGCAAGCTGGCGATTCCTTGGGTGACTCTGACCAGCGTGGGAGCCGCAGCGCTCTGGTACATCACGGCCGGGCGTGGCTGGGACATCTCTGGGAGCCTTCTCTGGATCTTCTTGGCCATGACCTTACTGATGGCGCTATCGCTGGCCGCGGGTGCAGCGGCGGCCACTCTGACCAAGTCCTTGCGCACTGCGTTGTCCGTCACGGGGCTTTTGACCGCCCCGGCATTCGCGTTCAGCGGTATGAGTTTCCCGCTGAGTGCGATGCCTGACAGTGCTCGGATGTGGGCGACCTCAATGCCGTTCACCCACTACATCCGATTGCAGACCGAGCAATTGCTGATGGGCTTAACCTTCGGCGCGAGTGCCGCCACACCTGCTGTATTCCTGCTGGCCACCCTCGGGTTGCTCGGGCTGGCGGCCTTGGGCTTGGTCCAGGCTCGCGACAAGCCATCGACCTGGGGAGCGCGTTGACATGACCTCGCACCATCCCACTTCGCTGAGGTCAGGGTTCGTCGCAACGCTGAGGGACGTCTTGCGCGACAAGGGCGCATTGATGATCTTTGTGGCTGCGCCCCTGTTCTATGCTTTCTTCTACCCCTGGTTCTTTGGCCCGGAGGTCGTGACCCGGATCCCGGTGGCGGTTGTCGACCAGGATCACTCGGCGCTTTCACGCTCGATTCATCGTCTGGCACTTGCCAATCCTCGCATCGAGGTCAAGGCAGTTGGGGCGGATGAGCGAGCCGCGCAAGCCGCCATGAGCCGTGGTGAGATTGATGGCTATCTGGTCCTGCCCGACGACCTGAAAGCCCATGTTGCCAGGGGAATGCCCGCTATGGTGACCGTGGTCTCGAACGGGGCCTATCCCCTCATCAGCAAGGCAGTTCAGTACGGCTTTTCTGAGGCCGTGGGCGCAGCCTCGGCAGGTGTTGAGATCAGGCAGCGAGAGGCCAAAGGACAGAGTCCCCGCCAAGCCGGCGAGAGCCGCACTCCCGTGGATTTCCGGGCCATGGCGCTGTTCAACCCTACAGAAGGCTATAGCAGCTTCATTGTTCCTGCCGTTGCCTTGTTCATCATGCACCAGACCCTCCTGATGGGCGTGGGTATGCTGGTGGCGACCTGGGTCGAACGAGGCGCGGCTCATGCCAGTCCAATGGCCTGGATCGGGCGCTGGCTGGCATTCCTGTTGCCGGGATTGGTGTCTGGCCTGTTCTATTTCGGATGGGTCTTTTGGCTCTACGGTTACCCTCGCGCTAACAACGTGGCTGGCTCCCTAGTTTTCCTGGTCCTGTACGTGTCGGCCATCGTGACGCTGGGGTCACTTGTGGGCCTGTGGTGTAGAGATCGCGAACGGGTCCTTCAAGTCCTGCTTTTTTCGACATTGCCGATGGTGTTTCTTGCCGGATTTTCCTGGCCGCCAGAAGCGTTGCCGCTCCCGTTGCAGTATCTGCGGTGGTTGATACCGACAACGTCTGGAGTGCAGGCTGCATTGCGCCTGAATCAAATGGGAGCCCCTCTGCAAAGCGTGATGCCCTATCTCGGTTGCCTGTTGGCACTGACCGTGGTGGCCGGCAGCTTCGTCTTGAAATTCGGCGGTAAGCCGCAGGGCGATTGAGGACGGAGATACTTGCACACGCGCAGGCAATGGGCTGCTGTGAAGGCACGCTGCTGGTTCGAGGAAGAGCCACGCGTCGACTTCATCCGCAATATCGCCCCCTGGGACGCCGACGATCTGGACGCTGATCGCAGCCGAGGATTGCGATTGGACCCTGAGCGGCCGTTGATCAAAGTTCTGCTGATGGCAGCTTCTGGCCGGTAGCGGGCACTCATCATGAAAATATCGATGACTGCTCCCGCTGCAATCCGGTCGCTCGGCTGATGCAAGCGACCGCGAGTCAGTTCTCTAATTAGTAGACCGTCGATGAATCGTCATTAGCCACTTCTTTTTTGACTTTCGACCTTCGTGCTGAAATGTTATGAACACGGTAGCTCAAGATGCGACGATCGCGGAGTAGAGCTGGTATCGTGAGACCCTCAGCCTGCCAAAAGGGTTGTGCACCAAATTCAAGACGATGTGTTCTTATGTCGTCGAAGAAGCCAATTTCAGTAATGTATTTTTTAGCATCGCATGCTTGATACACATCGCAATAGCCGAGTCGATTTGACTCTTTATCAATAAAGATACGGCGAGTCAGCTCATCTTTGAGCGGCATCAGGGCATGGGATAGCGCATCAACGCCCTCACCAGATGGTCCAAATTGCTGATCTTCCGGATATTGAAATTCAGGGTCACGACTATGTCGACTGAAGTCCCAAGCGTGGATGTACCAGCGGGTAACGTCTTCTTGAATTCTGAACGTATCAATCGTGACTCCATTCCCAATACTCCAAGATGAAGAATCGCGATCCCAGCTCAACTTGTTTTCATACAGCGAACTTTCTAAAGTTGTAAATAGTGCTAAAAATTCTTCTCGTGACTGAAACAATTTACGCTCGCCCTCAAGACTTTTCGTAATCCTGAAAATTTCTTGGACAGCAAATGCGGGTGAGCGCGGATTAGGTGTTGGCGCAGAAAGTGCATCTGCTAGTGCAATGGTGTTTATATCTGCTGTGCCGTGAAGATCTGCAGCGTTTGATGGTTGGTCGCTTGAAAGCATGTCTACTCCTTGATGTAGGCCTGACGCACTATGCGCAAAGTCCTAAAAGG
>JAPJNB010000150.1 GCA_026461385.1 Akkermansiaceae bacterium | reverse complement strand
ATGAAGAGGCTGAAATTGGAAAGGCGAAAAGTTGAAATAGAGAGGTGAAAAGGCTGAAATGGAGAGAAGATTTTGGGGATGCGGGTGGTTTGGGAAAACCTTTGGGGTATCACGAATGGGGAAGCTGTGAGAGAATTGCACGCTACCGCCCTTGGTTGCGACGCCTCGGAGGCGGTGCGGGTTTTGGGACTGGTGACTCGAAATCTTGGATTTCCCAAGGCTTCTGTCGAGAAGGGTGGCTTGCTCGGGTGTAAGTTCAAGAAAAAATGAACAAATCGGGATGCGAATGGACTGGGGTTTTAAGTGGTAAGAATTTGTTGAATGTTGCGCTCTGGGACTTGCTAAACTTACCGAGGGTGCTGAAATAGCAACGTGATCAATGTCATTTCTAAACTTGCGGGAGATCGGAGGGCGAAAATGGGTCTCGCGGGATTCGTGGGGGTCGTTGTCATCCTTGGCCTGCTGGGGTGGAGGTTGGGGTTGGATTTGAGCGTTCTTAAAGGTTGCTGGGCCGAGTTGAACGCCTATTTGGTTGAGAATCCTGTGGCGCTTTTTGTTGCGTTGGTCATTTTGCCGGGCTTGCCGATCCCCGCGAGTGCCTTGCTGGTGACGGCGGGGGTGGTTTGGCGAGCGCAACCCGTGATGGCTTGCGGCTTGGCCTTTTTCGCGATTTCCCTCAATTTGACATGGACATATTGGCTGGCGGCGGGTCCAGCGAGAAATCTGGTCGAGAAGATGCTGTCGAGAACCAAGATCGTGGTTCCAGAGCTCCCCAAGGGTAATTATCTCAAATTGATTTTGATCATGAAGCTGACACCTGGAATGCCGTTTTTTTTCCAGAATTACTTTCTAGGATTTTTGCGTGCGCCGTTTGCGCTATTTTTGCCGATTTCACTTCTGTGCAATGGCGTCATCGGCAGTGGGTTTGTGCTGGGTGGGGCCGGATTGGCTGATGGGAATTTGAAGTTGGCCAAGTGGGCGATTCTGCTGGTTGGCGTGGGAGTGGTGCTGATTCAACTCGTGCGGAGATGGCTTGGCCGGACCAAGGCCGAGCGGGCTGAGTCGTAGGTAAATCTAAGAGGGGTCTAGGTCTTGGTAGGGCCTAGCCCTCTTGCTTTGCAGCGGGTGTGGATCAGATGATCATGCCGGCGGCCACCGTTTCGTTGGTGCCTGGGTCGATGAGGATGAATGAGCCAGTGATCCGATTGCGCCGATAGGAGTCGTGAATCAGAGGGGTGGCGGTGCGCAGCGAGATGCGGCCGATGTCATTCATCGAGAAACTATCGACCCCTTCAATCTTGTGGAGCGTGTTGATGTCCACGTGGTACTTGACGTCTTGGATGATCGCTTTGGTTTCTTGGGTCGTGTGGCGGAGCACCAACTTGGCGTGCGGAGGCATCGGCTTGTTTGAAAACCAGCAAATCATCGCCTCGATGTCTTGAGAAACTTGGGGCGGGTTGTTGGTTTTCACCAACGTGTCACCGCGTGAGATGTCGATTTCCTCGGTGAGCGTGATGCATACCGACTGCGGTGCAAACGCTTCCGCTTTCTCGCCGTCTGGGCTGTGGATGGCTTTCACGCGGGTCTTGAATCCTGAGGGCAAGACGGTGACTTCATCGCCGGGCTTGAAGACTCCGCCGGCGACGCGACCTGCGTATCCGCGGAAGTCGTGCCATTCATCGCTCATCGGGCGAATGACCCATTGGACGGGGAAGCGGGCATCGACATGGTTTTCCTCGCCTCCGACGTAGACGTGCTCGAGGTGGTAGAGAAAAGTCGGACCTTGGTACCATGGCATGTTTTCCGACTTGTCCACGACGTTGTCGCCGTTGAGTGCGGAGATCGGGATGTCGGTGATTTCAACGATGTTATCGAGCCTTGAGGCAAAATTTCGGAAGTCTTGGACGATGTTCTGATAGACTTCTTCCGAGTAGTCGACGAGGTCCATTTTATTGACGGCTACGACGAGGTGTTGGATGCGTAGCAGGTTCGCGATGAAGCTGTGGCGTTTGGTTTGCTCGATGACGCCTTTGCGTGCGTCGATGAGAATGATCGCGAGGTTTGCGGTTGAGGCACCGGTTACCATGTTGCGGGTGTACTGCGTGTGGCCCGGGGTGTCGGCGATGATGAACTTGCGCTTGGGGGTTGCGAAATAGCGGTAGGCGACATCGATGGTGATGCCTTGCTCGCGCTCTGCTTTGAGGCCGTCGGTCAGGAGGGCGAGGTTCACGTTCTCATCGCCTCTGCGGCGCGAGGACTCCTCCATGGCTTCGAGTTGGTCTTCGAAGATCGATTTTGAATCGTAAAGAAGGCGGCCGATGAGGGTGGATTTGCCGTCATCGACGGAGCCGGCAGTGGTGAAGCGAAGGAGGTCCATGGGATTAGAGGTAAATGCTGAAAAACTGAAAAGCTGAGAAGCTGAAATGAAGAGGTAAATGT
>JAPJNB010000149.1 GCA_026461385.1 Akkermansiaceae bacterium | reverse complement strand
CTCGAAATCATTGCCGGGTTGAACGATCGGGCCGACGAGGGTTTGCTGAGGTTTTTGATTTTCGTACTGCAGCTTGATCCAATCGGGCGAGCGCGCGACGGTTGAGACGCGCACTTCATCGATGTCGCCGATGAAACGATATTCGTTGTTCCATCCACCGATCGAAAAGTTTGCAGGGCTCTTGATCTGTAATTTTTGTTTTTTCGAGCCATCCAAGCGGCCGTTGAGATAGACCTTCAGTTCGCCGTCGCTATAGGTTCCTAATACGTGCGTCCATTTTGATAGAGCGAGCTTACTTGCTCCATCCGCGCCAAATCGAATGTGCGAAGGGCTTCGGATCTGAGCAACGGCTTTGGGCGATTCGCCTTTTTCATTGCCCCAACCGACAATCACCGAGTTGACGCGATCCGCTTTGAACCAGGCTTCGGATGAGAACGGGCTTGCTTCGGTAGGAAAGGAGGTAACATTTTTACCGCCAGAAATCCCTTGGCCAGCATTCAAATGACGGGCCAAGCCGATCATTCCTTGCGAGCTTGAGGTGTTGAGGTCTTTTACGGCGAGCGTTCCAAGCTCATCCTCAATCGGCTCAGACATGTGGAACACGCTTAGGAAACCATTCGCCGCGTTGAAGACTGCCTGTCCATTCGATTCGCTTGGTGCATCAGCCTTGCCCCAATGCAGGTGGAATGGTTGGGTGCAGTTGCCTTCGATGCGGGGAATCCGCACCCAAATGGCTGCTGTCCTCTCGTTAGAATTCCACTCTTCAATCTGATAGGACAAGGGTAAACCTGAGGCATCCGAAAATCGGACATCTGCGCCGTTAGGCTTTGCTTGGGAAAAATCGAACCAATCCTTAGTTAGGCGCACCAATAGTGGAAACCCATCAAGGACAGCTGCCGCCGGCAGATCTGCGCCGTCGGGCGTCGTGACCATGTAGATCGAGCCTGATTTCTGCCAGCTTGGGTAAGGGTTTGCAGGGTTTGCTTGACCACGCGCAACGTTTGGGATGACGGGTTGCGCGATCACCACAACGGCTAACAGAAAAAAGTTCGAATGTTTCATCGGCGGTGAGTGTTGGTTCAAGAAGCTTCACATGGCCACTGGCGATGCAATAGCTTTGGGGTTGAGTGACGGGTCACTCTGATATCGGGGCTTTGGATGTTTTCGCAACAGGGAAGGTCCGGATTTTAGGTTGATCCTTGGCGGATTCAATCGATTTGATCGCATCTTCGACTGCGCTGATTCTTCGCTTGTTGAGTTCCGCAGGGAAGTTGTCCTTGCCGACTTTTTTGGTGAAATGAGCGAGAACCTTTTGCAAATCGGGGATGGCGTCGCGCGCGGCTGATCCATAACTTGCGATTTCCTTCATGATTTCTCCTGTGCGGTTTTCGCTACCATGTCCGCCCTGGGTATTTACAAAGACGATGCCTGCGGCGATTCCTTCTTTGAAGTGATACTTCGTAAGCGCTCTGAATGCCCCCATGCGAATGTCATTGCCAAACATTGTGTCCGCCGGGCAGCGGGTCTCGACGGCGGTGAGGAGGTCTGGTGCGAGTGCCTCAACATCCTCAAGCGTGAGTTGTTTTTCGAAGGTTCCTTTAAGCGTTGCGCGCGCCATGCCATCGGGGTTGTTTGCGACCGCCTTAATGGCCGGATAGAGTTTCTTGCGATCGATATTCTCAATGGATTTTTTAATTAGACCACCGAAGAGCGCCTCGGCAAGCTCGCCTTGGGTGATTTGGATTGGATCTTCCCACGCGACTGGCTCAAGAGGTTCTGCCGTGGTCGCCATCGCATCTAACATGTTGGGAATTACGGGCTTGGCAACATCGCCCATGTTTTTCAGGGCATTGGCAGCTTTCACCCGGAGCCAGCGATCTTCATGGGTGAGCAAGCGGACAAGAACCGGCAATGCTTCTGGAGCCTTCAGGTGTCCAAGTGTTTCACATGCACCTTGCCTCGAGTGGGCATCCTTGCCTTCTGCCATTAGAACTAGCTCATTTACCATCGACTTGGCTTCGGGGCGCATTGCAAGCTCCTCCACTGCCCAACTGCGAACGACCGGTGACCAGTTCTCAAATGCAGAGACCAACTGCTGAGGAGTCATTGTTTTGCGGTCGAGGTCAAAGCGTCCTGCGGCGATAGACTTGTCAACGTCTTCACGGCTTAGGGTGTTTGCTGGGTTTGCGAGCTTCCCGGTGATGCAAAGAGTTTTGAGAGGAAGTGAATAGGTTAATACGTGAGTCGCTGCTGGGCTAAGCCCCGAATAACTACTATCACCATAGTAAGTGTTATCATCAGTCGATCCTGGGCCGTATTGCTCGTGACCGTCGTAGGTGAACGATCCATCGCAGCGGCGTGCGAGGTCGAGATGCCATGAAATCTCTTTGAAGAATGCTCCCAAGGCGCGTGGGCCACCCACATTTGCACCGAGGGCGCCCCAGAGGTAGCTGAACCCCTGGCCAGTGTGACCGTACTGGCGATTGTTGTAACCTGCCGTGGCCATTTTTGCATAGTAGGCGGCCTCGGTGGTTTTGGTGGGTTGCAGGCCAAACATCACTGCGGCCATGGAGTTCTTGCCGTTGTTTTCGTGATAGAGCCATGGCGCATGTTCGCCGTAGGGGATCGCTCCCTTGTCGACATAGTAGCCGAAGAAGTTAGAACCACGTTCGATCGCGGCATCGACCTCTGGATCATTCACCCCGCATTTTTTGCCGATTACAATCGCCAGGTTGCCAATCAACCCAGCGGCATTCACTGGGCCGTAGGGTGGGATTGAGCCATGAAGTTCACCATTTTTGGTTAGGTCGGCGATGCCGTGGCCGAAGGTGCCATACATGCTTTGGCCCTTCGCGAGCATGGTGGTGTAGTCTTTGATGCTTTGCAGAACCTCCTTGTCATTGGTGGCGAGGTAGTATTCGCAGAGGAATAGATCGCAGTAGCCCCATTGCCACGTAACCATGTTTTTTGTTTTCTCACTAGAAGCGAGTTGCCTCGCGTATTTTTGGAGCTTCGGCAGGTATTCGGCATTGCCTGTTGAGAGCAGGGCGAGTCCATTGATTGCACCATTCCAGTTGTTGCTCAATGGCTCTCGTTCCAAGACCTTGCAGGCTTCTTCGAAAATCTTTTTTGACTTTGGGCAATTGAAGGGTGCTGTTGCGCTGTAGGTCCCCATGACTCGGAGTTTGAGGCGAACATCCTGTTTTTTTCCCGCCCTCGATAGGGTTAGATTTAGAATGCCACCTTGGCTTTCCCGCTCCGCTTCCTGGATGGCCGCGGCGATGCTCTTGCGCGCATCATCCGTAAACAGTTTGCCGCCGACGCCCAAGATGATGTCGTTCACCTGCACCACGCCATCGGCAGGGGACTTCGTGCCGACATGGGTTACGAAAATTTGTCGACTCGCGGTGGTGGTGCGTCCTTGGACACTTTCCAAATAGTTCTCAGGCTTGGTGTAAATCCAACCACGCATTCCGGTGGCTCCGAGGTTGTAGGTTAGATCTCGATCCACCTTGGAACTATCGATGAGGAGATCTGGCGGAGAGACCGCAGCAATTGCCAAGCCATACGGCAGTGCTAATGCAAGAAGCAATGTGGGAACCAAGTGTCCTAGGCGGTTGAATTTTGTGAGGTTGGTCATGATGGATTGTTGGATAAATTGGTTCTGTTAGGGATTGATTTTCAGGCGTGCAAAGGTTCTGTTGCCAGCACTTGGAATCTTGACACCAATGTGGTCAAGGCTGTTGGTGGGTGTGATCGTCACTTGGTCATTGCTGGTTAGTGGAATGATGATGGGCGTCCAGCCAATGAGATCACTTCCATATTCTACCACTTGGTTGGTGGCGGGAGGGGATGAAAGAGGGTTTCGGTCATAGTTGAAAAACCAGTCGTCGCCAGAACGAGTCAGTTGTGGGAGGATGGAAATGGATGATGTCATCGGTGCACCGGCTAGCACAAATTCAGTGAGGTTTGGGATACTATCGTGGTCTGGATCATCCATCAACCCGTCATTTACGCCTCGGGAAAGTCCTTGGGAGGTTGCGCTTGCCCAAGTCGAATAGGAAGTGCTCAAAGCGGCCGTCACTGTGTAAGTTTGGACGGCGCCATTTTGTGCGGTGACGGTGTAGGATTTTGGGGTGGTGAAATCTCTCATGCTTCCGGAGATCGGTGTGGCAGTGGCGTTTGACGAAAGAGTGAATTCGGGTGAAAGCGTGGTGAGGCTCGTGCCTGAAGCGACGGTTAGAGTGATGTTGGTGCCAGAGATGGTTGCTTGGGTTTGATTTGGCATCCCGAATGTTAGGATTTGATTTGCGGAACTGAGCGATGGCAGAATCGACATCATCGCCTTGCCCATACTTTCGCCGATATTGTAATAGCTCTCAGCGCTCCAGTTCCAGTGATAGCCTTCATCGCTTGAGCCTAACAGAGTGCCATAGTCAAAGGGGCGGGTATCTACACTGGCGACTGTGCCTGCGAACTCTGGGTGAAGGGTGGGATTGGCCACGTTCATTTGGGCTGCGATGATCTTCAGTGAGTTGCTGCTGGCATTGGCGTTGGCCATGCCAGTGACGCCGATCGACACTCGCATGTTTGGTGCCTGAAGCTCAGTGCGTAGGTCCTTGATTAGATTAGTTAGGTTAGTTTCGTAGACGGCGGTTTCCTCACCGAGGTCATTCCAGCCCTGGTGCCAACCAAGGCCTACCAGTTCATAGCCACCCTCACTGTAGGCAGGGAAGAAGGATTTGAGGTTGTCTAGCACTTGGTGAACGCGTGCCACCATTCCGGTGTAGTAGGCACCGGTTGTCCCTCCCGAACTCGGGGGGCGGAAGTCAGCGATGAGCGATTTTCCGCCAAATGCATATTTGATGAGGAGTACCTGATCTGCGAGTTGGCTGCCTGCGACGAGGCCAAACCCATACTCAGGTCCGATCCTACCTTGAGCACCATAGTCGCCAAAGTCGGCATCGAGATTTCCTCTGCGGTTTTCTGCGGTGCTTTCCCCCCAGTAGGAAACCCAAACGTCGCTGCGGGTTTGCCAACCTGGGTAGCCATTGACTGGGGTTGAGGGATCTGCAAGGTAGCCGTACTTGTTAGGCTCGCGATTGATCATGTTCCGCAAGCTGCCAAGTCCGCCGAACATGCTGGTGTTGTTCGCGTTGCTCGGGTCTCTGCCAGTTTCGACCCTGCCCTTGCCAACCATGTTCGACTGGCCTGCTAGAATGAAGACCTTGAGTTTTCCGTTACCTGTTGGCGGATTGACGGTTTGGAACAACGTGGAGGTCGTGCTGCTTGGAGCATGGTTCAGGTCGCCAGAGTAGGACGCATTGAGGGGACGCCATCCAGCGCCGAGACCGGAAAGGGTCACGGTTGCATTTCCTAATGGGTTTAATTCGGCTTTAGCTACCTCAGCAGATCCGTCGTAGAAAGTGACGAGTCCCGTCGGATTGGCTCCAGCGACCCGTGCGGTAAATGTCACGCTGGTGCCGAAATTCGATGGATTTGATCCGGCCGTCCGGCTCAAGGTAGTGATGGTTGATAAACGTGTTTCTATCACCGTTTGATCGATGGTTGCCGAGCTTGGTGGGTTCGAGCCGGTTCCAAGAAAGAGCGCGCTTAGGCGATGAGTGCCTCCTGTTAGGCGAACTGTTATGAGGGTTGCTTGAAATGAGCTGTTCAGTGTCGTGCTGCCGATTGCTGTGAGGCCATCGTAAAACACCACGGTTCCATTCGGAGAATTTCCAGAGACTGTGGCTGTTAGAGTGGTGACGAGTCCGCTATTCGAGATCGCGAGGGACGTTGTGGTCGGCGAGGAAATCGGGCCGATGGTGATGGTGCCAGGTCCGCTGAAGCGGGTATCGTCCTTGAAGGTTGCGATGGAACTGGATGATCCATAGGTCCCATTGGCTTGTGGCGTTCCTGCGTTGTAAGTGAGAGATACGATCGACCGAGTGCCGATGAAATCCAATTGGACTTTGGCCCCGGTGCTGATGTCGAGGCTGCCGTTGCCGAGGGCGTTGGATCGGCAAAAAGCGAGTGTTCCGGCTTGTATGCGGGTGGCACCTGAGTAGGAATTGTTTCCAGAAAGCGTCCAAATTCCTGGGCCTGATTTGGTGATGCTGGTTGAGGTTTGGCCGGAATTGCCAAGCTGGCTGTCACCGATGTTGCCGGCGATTTCACCTCGGCCTGGATTCGGGCCTGTGAGTGCATTGGATACCGTGTTGAGCGTGATGGTCTTGCGGTTGTCGGTTGCCGCTGTCCCTGGGATGGAGAAGTCGCCCGTGAACTTCAGCAATCCGCTTTCGCCCCGTGTAGTGGTCGCGCCCGCAGCAGTTCCCGATTGAGTAATCGTTAGACCTCCGGTGCTGCCGGTTAGTCTAATCAACCGATCGGTAGTTTCACCCGGGCCAGTGTAGGTCATCGTCGTCGCGGCAGATCCTGATCCGAACGTGAGAGTGCCATTGGTGGTTGAGTTTGGCGCGCCAAGGTCGCTTGTGGTGGTTCCGCCACTTACCCGATTCAGCGACGTCACTGCTAGGGAGCCTGCTAGAATGGAAAGTGGTCCTGAAAATCGGTTGGATCCGCTAAGGGTGAGGGTGTTGTTCCCAGATTTGGTGAGGCCACCCACTCCACTCATGTCACCACTAAACGTCATCGATTGTGTTGCATTCACCGTGCTGGTTGCATTTAGCGCGACGGGGCCAGTCCAGGTGTCTCCACTGGCGTTGCTTGCGATGATCGTGCCGCCATTTAGCGTGAGTGCGTTGGATGCAGTGATTTTTTCGAGAAACAGCGTCGCGTTATTGAGAGTGATTGGCCCCGTTCCCAGTGCTGCATTTGCAGCAGTGAACATCGTAAGCTGACCGCTGTTGATCACTGTGCCGCCTGCATAGGTGTTCGATGTGCCGGTAATTTTGAGTTCACCCGTACCATTTTTGGTTAGGCTACCGGAGCCAGATATGGCACCTGCGATAGTCACTTGTCCAGAACCTGATCCGCCAAATTCAAGGTTGGAAGCAAGTACCAGCGGAGTGTTGATGGTAGCAGGATTTGCGCTGTTCTGGTTGAGTTGTGGTAAGCTTGAAAGATTGGTTAGGAACGAAAAGCTATTGCCACTCAACGTGAGAGTGGAACCTCCGAGGTTGAGTTTGTTCAGTAAGAATCCAGCGCTCAGGTCATGGGTCGAGGTGAAATTTCCAGAAGTGTTGAGGTTGATGGTATAATCGCTCTGGCCAGTGAAGCTGGGAGTCGTTCCTGTCGAAATTTCATTAGTCCATCGGGTGGCATCGCTCCAGTTACCCGTCGCATTTCCTGACCACGTGAAGAGGATCGGGATCGTGCTGCGGGTCACCGTAACCGTGTAGTCACGAGAAACCTGGCTTGAGTCAGTGATACGATACGTTTGCGGCGATGTGAAATTTTTTGCGGTTCCGGATGGCGGATTTCCGGTGGCACCGGCCGAGACTGTATACGTTGGGACGAGGTTGGTTAGATCTGTCGAGTAAGGAACTGTTACGGCAATGCTGTTGTTTGAGATCGTTGGAGCTGGGAGATTGGGAAAGCGAAACGTAAGGATGTAGTTCGTGCCAACTGGGGCGCTGATGACGACAGAGGTTGCGGATGAGGTGCTGGGTTCATTCGCGGTGTCTCCTGAATATTTGGCAGTGATGTTGTTCGATCCGATTGCGAGGCTGCTGGTTGTGAGGGTGGCTTTAGCATTGCTCACTGGAGAGGTGCCGATGAGACTTGTTTCGAAATAGAAATCCACCGTGCCGGTCGGACTGGTTCCAGTGATGTTTGCAGTGAAGGTGAGAGGTGTACCGAGGACCGATGGGTTGTTTCCTGTCGTTAGATTGAGAGCGGTGGATGTCTGTGCACGAATCGGACCGACCGTGACGGTACCGGTCCCTGAGAAGTAGGCGTCGTCTTTGTTCTCGGCGGGTGACGAGGTTGAGCCGTAGGTTCCGTTGGGTTTAGCGGTTCCGGCGTTGAACGTTAGAGCGGAGACTTGGCGGGTGCCGGTGTAGTTCAGTTGGAGCCTGGCCCCGCTCTTGATGTCGAGCGTTCCGGGGGCGAGAGATTCGGCCTTGGTGCAAATGAGCAGTCCTGCCGAGACTTTGGTGCCGCCCGTGTAAGTGTTGTTGCCTGAGAGAAGCCAAGTTCCCACATCGCTTTTGGTGAGGGAAGGGATATTCGATGTGCCATTATTCGCCATGGACCCACTGAGCGTGTTGTTCCCCGTCGAGGTTCCAGCCAGTTCAAGAATGCGAGTGGTAGTCACTGGGATGATATTTCCCGCGAGGGTGAGGGTGCCATTGTTGCTGATTATTTTGGCACCTCCATTGTTGGATTGCATGGAGATGCTGCCGTTGATGATGTTGTCGCCTGCGAGATTGCGGATGGCTCCCTCTTGTTCGCTGACGAGAAATGTGATTCCAGAACCTAGCGCGATGTTGCCGCTGCTTCCATCAAGCTCTAGCATTTTATCACCCGTGGCGATAAGTGTGATTTGTTTGGTCGCATTGCCCAGTGCTGCCGCCTTGGTGATCCGGATGATTCCGCTTGAGACGGTAATACCTCCTGTTAGAGTGTTAGAATTTGTTAGAATGAGGGTTCCTGTGCCTGCCTTTGTGAGACTCCCCGTAATTACCGCGCTGATGGTTGAGGTGTTCGCGACGGTGATGGTGGGAGTGGTTCCGGCGAGGGTGAGGATGTTTCCGGTAGATCCATTGTTGTCGAGAATCCAGTTGCCTGGTGTGGCGATGGAAGTATCACCAAATCTGATAGAATTGATCGTGCGTGCAGAGTCGAGATGCACTGTGCGGTCGGTGGGTAGATCTAAGGTGCTGAAGTCTGCGATCGAGGTCGAATTATCTGCGACGACACCAGTGGACCAGTTGCTTGTTCCACTCCAGTTACCATCGGCGGCGGATGAGATCCATGTGCCATTTGCCGCAAGGGCGGAGGAGGGGATCAGTGCGATGATGAGTGCAATGAACCATGCCATGGATGCTGATTTGATTAGAATAGCATTGAGTTGCGGCATCGGAATGGGCTGAGAATCGGGTTTTTACGCAGGAGTGTCGGATCAATGCGCAGTCGTGGTGTGCATCGTTCGGAGGTCCGGCTGTGAAGTTGCGGCAATGAGCTTTTGGATCGCCGACTTGACCGACTGGATCTTTTGGTTTCTGCAATCTTCAGGGAAATCGACTTCTGCCTCGAACGCTGCGATGAGTTTTTCGAGATCGGGGATGATTCCCTTTGCGGCGTTGCCATAGGTCAGCAGGAGATCCATGATTTCCCCAGTTCGGCTTTCACTGCCATGGCGGCTTTGCGTTTGGGCAAATTTCATTCCCACGGGGATACCTTCCTTGAAATGATATTTGGCGAGTGCCTTCAGTCCCGCCATGCGGATTTCATTGGCAAACATCGTGTCTGCAGGGGCAGGCAGGTCGATTGCTGTTAGAATGTCTGGGGCGAGCGCTTTGACATCGTCAACCGTCAGTTGATCAGAAAGGGTGTGAGCCAGTTGGCTTCTCGCCATGGCGCCAGCATTTTTTGCGATCGCGCGAATTGCGGGGTAGAGCAGTTTTGGATCTGCTCCGCTGATGGAATTTCTCAGCAGTCCTTGAAAGAGTGCCGCGGCGAGTTCGCCATGGGTGAGTTGAATGGGGTCATCCCAAACGATGGGTTGTTGTGGTTCTGCGGTGGACGTGACCGCTTGGAGCATGTCGGCCACTACGGGGGTTGCGGTGTCTCCCATGTTCTTGAGCGCGTTTGCGGCTTTGACGCGAAGCCAGCGGTCTTGGTGAGTCAGCAAGCGCACGAGCACGGGCAAGGCCTTGGCGTCATTGATGTAGCCGAGTGCTTCTGCGGCACCTTGGCGCATGTGGGCATCGGGCCCTTCTGCCATTGCGATGAGTGAGTCGACAAGGTCCTTCGCGCCGGGACGTTTGCTCAGTTCCTCCGCTGCCCAACTTCTAGCAACAGGCGACCAATTTGCGAACGCATGGATGAGTTGGTCGGTGGTCATCGACTTGCGGTCGAGGTCAAAGTGGCCAGAGGCGATTGCCGCCGAGACATCTTGGGGGGGGAGCCAGTTCGCTGGGTTTGAATCGCGCCCGGTGATGCAGAGCTTCTTGAGGGGTAGCGAGTAGGTGAGGACGTAGGTGGCGTTGGGGCTTAGGCCTGAATAACTACTGGCTCCATAGTAGGTGTTGTCGTCTGTCTTACCTGCGCCATATTGTTCGCCGCCGTCGTAGGTGAAAGAACCATCGCAGCGCCTTGCGAGATCGAGGTGCCATGATGCTTTTTTGAAGAATGCCGAGGCAGCAGGAGGCCCCCCCGTGTTCGCGCCGAGTGCGCCCCAAAGATAACTGAATCCTTGGCCGGTGTGGCCGTATTCACGGTTTTGGTAGGAAGCCGTTACCATTTTTGCAAAGTATTGGGTCTCTTTGACGCGGGTTCCTTGGAGAGCGAACAACTCCGCTGCCATGGAGTTTTTTCCATTGTTTTCGTGGCTGGCCCAAGGCATGTGTTCGCCATAGGGGATGGCGCCTTTGTCGACAAAGTAGCCGAAGAACTTTGAGGCGCGATCGATGGCAGGGTCGACTTCGGGATCTTTCACACCGCACTTCTTGCCCATGACGATGGCGATATTGCCGATGAGGCCAGCGGCGTTGACGGGTCCGTATGGCGGGATCGAGCCGTGAAGTTTTCCATCAGCAGTTCGGTTTGAGATCCCGTGGCCGAAGGTGCCGTACATGCTTTGTCCTTTCGCGAGGGTGGTCGTGTATTCATGGATGGCATGGACGACCTCTCTATCATGTGTTAGAAGATAGTATTCGCAGAGAAAAAGATTTTTGTAACCCCAGTCCCACACGAAGGCACCATCCTTCAGTTCCAGCTTCAAATCATTGGGGCCGATTTGGCGGGCCAGTTCTTTTACGCGGGGAAGGTATTTTGAATTTCCCGTTGCCATCAGCGCGAGTCCGTTGATTGCGCCGTTCCAGCTATCTTCGAGTGGTTCTTTCTCGAGCGCCTTGCATGCTTCTTCGAGGATGCGTTTCGATTTCGAGCAGTTGAATGGGGCGGTGTCCGCGTAGGTTCCCATCACTTGCAATTTGAGTTGCACCTCCTCGGTCTTGCCGGCCCGCCAGCGGAGCAGCTTGAGAACCCCGCGGTTTTCGGGTTTTTCGGCGTCCTGGATCGCGAGGGCGATTCCCTTGCGCGCATCGTCAGTGAAGGGTTTGCCAGCAATACCGAGGATCACGTCGTCGACTTGCATCACGCCATCCGCTGGGGATTTTTTGCCGATGTGAGTGACGAGGATCTGGCGGCTGACCGTGGTAGTTCGGCCTTGTTGGCTTTCAAAAAAGTTCTCGGGGCGGGTGAAGATCCAGCCGCGCATGCCGGAGGCGCCGAGGTTGTACGTGAGCTCACGGTCGACTGAGCGATCCTTTGTTAGATCGGGAGGGGTCTTGGCTGGTTCTGCGCTGAGCGGTGTGCTGCTAAGGATCAACGCGAGTGCCAGTCTAAGCGGTTTGCTAAATAGCGTGGGACGTTTCATGACCGTGGTTGTTTCACTTCGAAATCAGCTTGAGCATTTCTTTGCCAAATGCTTCTCCGATGAGGAAATAGGTTTCGCCATTTTTGAACTCGTGATACCCCTCGCTGGTGGGTGAGTCCTTTTCTGCGCGTACGAAATCGTGGGTCTCCACAAAGTGGACGGTGCTCGCGAGATCTGAGCGGGCAGCAACATTTTTTTGAGCCCTGCGGATCGTGATTGCCGCGGCCTCCTTGCAATCGGCTCCCCATGGGCCTGTGAACTCGCCGATGATGACCGGAAGCTCCGGTGCTTTGAGGTCGTGGCGCACGTCCTTGATGAGGTTGGTTAGATTTTGCTCATACTCGGGAGTGCCGATGTTCGGGCTGCAGAAGTCATTCCAGCCGTGCCACCAAACGAACCCTGCGAGTTCGAAGCCTGCGGTGTTCTGATAGGATGGAAATTGCGATTTGAGGTCGCCAAGAACTTCACGCACCGTTTTGATCATTTCGATATAGTATGGTCCAACCGAACCGCCAGAGCTCGGTGGGCGAAAGTCCTTGTAGAGGTCTTTGCCGCCCCACGCGGTTTTAAGGATGAGCACCTGGTTGTCAAAGTGATCGCCCATGAGATGTCCGAACTCCATTTCGGGGCCGAACCAGGTTCGGCTTCCAAGATTCCAGCCATAGCCGAACTCAAGGATTCCATGGCGGCTGCCAAATTCATTTACATCATAGACCCAGACGTCTTTGCGTTTCTCATTCCACTCGCCCTTTGCATTCACCCATTTGCGAAGCATCGGTGCCTTCGCGGGATCCTTCAGGATCGACGCGAGCGTGCCGGGTTTTTCGACACCGGATTCATCAAAGGATGAAACCATGCCTTGGCCCTGCATGTTCGATTGGCCTGCTAGAATGAAAACTTTGACCGGTTTTGCGCTTGCGGCGCATGCCATGGCGAGCCAGCAGGAAAGTAGCGAAGTGGACAAGTGTTGCATCATTTCGTTGCGGTTGGGACCGGAGTGTCTCGGCTTGGTAGGGGACCCCAAATTTCTTCCATGAGTGCGAAGATTGCGGGTTCGGTATCCTTGAGCTCGCCTGTTACAAAAGGATAGAAATCATTTGAGCCGAAATAGGACTCGGTCATTTCCGCAAAAAACTCCATTTGGTTTTTGAGTCCATAGTGTTCGCGGCGATTGCCTGGGCTGTTGAGCACGGAATTGTATTTCCCGCTGTCGCGAAATTTTTCCCAGATCGCCTTCACCCTTGGTTCTTCGAAGCCAAGCACCTGGTCATGGTATGCGTGGGCCAGTTCGTGGAGAACCACCCATGGCATCCGATGAATGTCAAACGGCAGGAGAAAGTCATCGATGGTTGGAATGTGTACACATTTCGCGAGTTTCTCGCCATAGCCATTTTCTTTCAGCCAGTCCGCCTCGGAATGGTATTGCATCGAGGTTAATTCTCCACAGGTGAGATCCATCTCGATGGTCACTGCGCGCAACTTTGCGAGTGATTTCTCTGGAACCACAAATTCGATGGCGACCAAGCGTGATTCTAACAGACGAAGTGCTCGCGTGCCTGACGCAGCGGCTTCTCCGTTGAGGAGGCGGTTGTCGATGCGTATATTCCAACCGTCGATGTTGCGGTTGGTGAAATCGGTGGGGATGGGTGGTTTCTCTGCGGCGTTGAGGCATGCGCTGAGCAGCGAGAAGATGGGGATGATGTAGTGCTTCATGGGTTAGTTTGTAGGGATTTGGTTGACCGTGTAGTAGGCTGCCTCGTGAAGGATTGGTTGGCCATTGAGATCTAGCAGGCCTGGCATGTGAAGTTCGTGCACGTGACCTTGAACGAGGTGATTCACATCGATTCTGACTTCGAGACCGTCTGGGCTTACCGATGCGGCGGTGATGCGTTGTTCCGCTTGTTCGAGTTCTGGGCTCCCATACTCCTCGTGGTAGTGGTGAGTGAAAGTCTCCATCGTGTAACTTGTTAGTTTTTTGGCGCTGTTAGGGTCCACGGGTGTGGTGAAGCGGAGGATGAAGCCGCCTGGCTTGATGCGCATCGTGAGGACTTCGAATGGGGTTTTTCCAGTCCAGTCGATCCGTTGCATCGCGGTTTCTGCTAGACCGCGGACGGGCCAACCGCGTTTGCTGCCACCGACGAAGATTTGGCCTTTTTCTGAGAGTGTCCCACCGATGATGCCAGTGCTCAGGCCCTGTCGGAATGGGAAGCAGGCACCCTGATAGACTCCATTCACCTTCTCCATATCGGCCCGCATCACGAGGCTCAGGGTGTAGTCCGAAACAAACATCTGGCCTGCGAAGGGGCCAAATTTTCCGTTCGAGTGATCGGGCATGATCGCGGTGGCGCATTGGCCCATTTTTTTGTAGGGGAAGATCACGGCAGGGGGCACCAGTTGTGGGATTCTTTTCGCGTCGAGGTAGTAGCGGGAATCCTCGGTGTTGGTGGGTTCATCTGGACGCGGCCCCATGTTTGGAGCGAGTTCATACCATGGGAAGCTGATCGGGTGGCCCATGAATCCGCCCGGGCGAAGGTGCTTCAGCGAGCATGAGCCATTCCATGGGCCTTGGTTCTCGGTGTAGAAGGCATCGCCGGCATCATTGAAGGCGACGCCTGCAGGGCTGCGCAGGCCGCTGCACATTGCTTCCCAACGACCGTCAGGAAAGTGCCGAAGCGCCCAACCGCGGAAGGGAACTTCCGAGGTATAACTTCCTGTTAGACAGTGGGTCGTCCAGATCGCGCCATCCTTATCAAACCCGCAGGAGCCGAAGGTGAATTCGTGTTCGCCACTCCAGCCCCATGCGTCGCTGACGGTTTCGAATTTGTCTGCGCGTCCGTCGTGATCGGTGTCGAGCACGCGAGTGAGTTCGCTTTGTTGGGTCGCGTAAAGCACGCCGTCCTTCATCGCGAGGCCAAAAATTTCGGTGAGACCGGTAGCAAACAAAGTCCACTGTGGAGCCGGCGAGGCGGCATCGGCTCCGGTGGAAAAATAGATTTCGCCTCGGCGGGTTCCGACGACGAGCCTGCCATCCGGTAATGATAGCATGCTACCCGCCTCGGCGACTGCGCCGGGAGGTAGTGGAACATCCGTGATGGTATAGTATTGGGGTTCGCGGTCATTTGCTACTAATTCTGCTAGATCATCGGTGTTGATATTTTGTGAGAGATCGGTGGGTTTGATGCCCGTGCGATAACCACCGAAGTCGCTCTTCTTTGGTGCGTAGGTTCCCACGTGTTCGACATCGGCTTTGGCAGGCAGTTGATTCTCCATGCCCATGCACCAGTAGCAGGCATTCACAAACATGCGGCGAACGCCCTCTTCTTTGAAATCGTCGCCATAGCCCATGGTCGTGGTGAAGACCCGAGCTGGCTTGCCAGAGGTTCCTGTGAAAGTCTTGGTCCATGCGATGGGCAGGGGCGGTTTGTCGGTGTCGGGTTTGTCCGTTGGGCTTAAGCCGACGAGCGGTTGTCCCATCACCAGCGGTTGGCTATCGCCTTCGAGCGCGTTGACTTTATAGGCGTGGCATGGGCCCCAGATTTGATCGACACCGCGAAGGATGGGATGGTCTTTCATCTTGGGTACGATGATGCCGAGGGTGCTTTCGGTACGGTATCCGCCGTAGTGATCGACCCAAGTTTCACCGAGGACTTGTCGGCCGAAGCCGCCTGGGAAATCTTTGCTAGGGCCGCGCCATCCCCACTTTGCATACTTGTCGCCTTGCAGCTTGTCGTAGCTGAAAGCGTGGGTGGCGGTGCGAACGCCGATCACGGGTCGGCCAGAGTTCACGTAATCCACAAATTTTGCCATTTCCGCTTCGGGGAGCTGGCGGAAGCGGGTGAAGACCACCATCAGGTCAGCGGTTTTCAGGGTGTCGAGTCCGGGGATATTGTCGGCGATTTTCGGATCGATGAATCCGGTTTTTGGATCCACGGCGAAGAGCACGATGCATTCGAAGCCGTGGCGTTGTGCGAGGATGCGAGCCATCGCGGGCATGGATTCCTCCGAGCGGTATTCCTCATCGCCCGTGACGAACACGATGCGCTTGCCCTTGCCGGGTCCGTTGCCGCCCTTATAACTGAGGTACGGTGCGTCTGCAGCATCGAGCGGTGAGGTGGCTGAAAAAGCGATGGCCATGACAGCAGTGGTGAGGACGGTGCGGAGTGATTTACCAAACATACTCGATTTCCAGGTGATCATTCGTTGCGTCGGTGTGGATAGGGACGAGTAGCTCTTGATGTTCGCCCTTGCCGCGGACGCTGAGAGTGCCGCCGGTTTTGAGGGTGATCGTTAGCGTGTCGTCGAGGCGATAGGCGTGGTCGTTGATGCGAGCAAGTCTGCCTACCGCAAGGCGGAGGTGGAGGCCTGAGGCTGAGGTGCCCGTGAAGCGCATCGTGCGGAGCAGGTTGGTTTTTCCTAACGAATCGATCGGCGTGAATTTATCCTCCACGGTTTGACCTGCGAATGTGTACTGAAGGACTGGGCGCTTGAGCGAGTCCAGATGGTAGCCGCTAAATTTCATCCCAAGCGACTTCGCGGATTCGGTTGGCCATGGGGTGTTAGATTCTGTTAGGATTGCCAAGGGAGAACCATGAGGGAAGACCACCGTGTCGGTGCCAAGTGGGCGGATGTTGCCCATGCCTTGACTGCTCCAGTGTGGGGAGGCGTCGAGGAAGCGCCCGCGCCAGATAAAAGAGAGTCGCGCTTCTTCGGCGTCGAATGCGGTGTTGACCTGTCCGGGGAAGGCGGTAGCGATCGCGCGGAAGCCAGCTTCCCAGAGTTTGCCACGATAGACGATGGGCTCGCCACCGACGATGATTTCCATGTTTTTTCGGCTGAGTCCTTCTGGGAATTTTGCCTTCGTGCCATCGGATAGATAGGTCCAGATCGCGGCGTGTTGGCGATCCGTGTCTCCGTCGAGTACTGCGGGCAGCAGGCTTTTTCCGTTAGGCCAGAGTGCAGGCATGCGGGTGCCGGGGTGGAAACGATTGGGGTCACGGAGGAATTGGCGGAACCAGTCCTCGTTGAGGCGGGCCGTGACGGTGGTTAGATCGAGAACTTGGAGTGCGTGTGCAGGCTGACGATTGAAGCGGTGGCAGGCAATGCACGACAGGCCATCGGTTCCGATGAGCTTGCGTCCAGCGTCTCGTTGGGCCTCTGGAGAATCGGCGACGGGTTCGATCGGGAGCGCGTGGCGGTCGAGTGAGACCAAGAGGTCGGTTAGATGAGCGACATTTGCCGCGCCGAACTGCGGCATGCGGGTGTTCAGGTAGGGTCGCACACTCGCGCCCTCGGTGAGGACTTTGTTGAGCCATTCGGGCCGCAACTTGTCGCCGACTCCATCGAGGTGAGGTGGGATGCGGCCTTCGTCACCGAGGTCATCGACATTTGAGGTGAAGAACGCGCTGCGGTCTGGGGTGACGCCGCCGACGGCATCGCGGACGTGACAAGAGGTGCAGCGGAAAGTCGCCATCGATTCTGAGAGGCGTTCTTGGGGTAGGGGGTCGGCGATGTCTTTGCGGTTGAGGGTCGTCAGCGCTTTGCGGAGTGCTTCGCGCTTCGGTGCGTCGAGGTGGAAATTGGGTGTGGTGGCGTCGATGGTTTCGGCGAGGCAGCCGCGTGATGGATCGAGGTGGGCTAGAGCGGGAAGGGCGGGGGTGTTTGCCTCCGGCTCATGGCATGCGGTGCAGTTGAGTGAGCGGAAAAGATCGCGGCCTTTCGCGGCTTTGGTTTGGTCAACGACGAAGTTCTCAGATTCTGTTAGAGGATTTGAGATGGGTTCCCGTTCGTTGCTGAGGCAGGTGTTCGGGATGGTGGCTTGAGCGATGCCTGGGCCTTTCCATTCTACGGCGACGTTCGGTTTTTCTTTGCCACGTTGAACAAAGTCGAGCTTGAGTTCATAGCGGCCGGGCTGGAGATCGAGATCGTATTTTTCATCGACCTTTTCATTTTCCCAGCTTTCGTCGCCCATCACCCAGCGGCCACCGATCGAGAGTCGGCTGGCTCCGGTGGCTTTCAGGAAAAATGTGTATTCGCCCGCTTGTTTCACGGTCACCCAGCTGGTGAAGCGAAGTGCGGTGCCCTTGTTGAGCATCGGGCCTTCGAGGGTGAGTCCATTTGCGGGTGCGGTCCGCGCGACCTCGGCTTTGTCTAACGTTTCAAGCGAGCGGATGCGGCCCCGATAGAATGCCACCTCTGCGGTCGCGGGTAGGCGTGTCTCGCGGAGCAGATAGTGGGCGACATCGAATGCTTCGTTTTCCGTTAGATTCATCGATGGCATCCTGCCAGATGGGCGGGTCGCCAGTGGATCTAGTAGAAATTTTCGCAACCCATCGTGCGACCACTTGTCCAGCATTCGTGGGAGTGGGATTGAGTCGGGTGGGGTGGTGGCTCCATTTTGCGGAGCGTGACAGGCGATGCATCCGACGCGGTGGTAGGTGCTCTCGCCGCGTGCGACGGCGGCGCGGTCGGGGGTGATCCGGCGGAATCCGGGCTGGCTGAGCCCTATCAGATAATGCGTTAGTTCCTCTGCTTGGGCGGCGTTGCCGTGGAGGACATCGGGCATGGTGGTGCCTGGCATCGTTTCCTGAGGGGCGCGCAAGTAGTGTCCGAGCCACTCGGCGCTGACGCGAGTGCCGATGTCGGCGAGCCTAGGTGCGGACTTGGGTGAGATCCACGCCGCTTGGCTCGGTGATGCCGAGTGGCAGGCGGTGCAATTGAGTTCACCCATTGCGATCGTTCCTGAGATCTCGCCCGCAGTTGTAGGGGATATCGCTGTGAGAAGCGATGCGGTGACCGCGAGGAGCGCCCTGTGTGATCGACTTAATTTCATGGGTTTCAATTTGCTAAATCAGATCATGTCCAACTCGGGATCGTGAGTGGGACGGCGCGTGGAAGTGGGCTTAAAGATTCTAACAAGCTAGATCTACGCCGCGATGAGATTGCCACTTTCAGTTCGCTTGGTCGACAATGACGAGTGGATTGCCGAGTACGTCCATTCGCGGCTTGATGCCGAGTCCGGGTTCGGTGCTGGTGGTCATGAAGCCGTTGACCCGTTGTGGGGCGTTCTCGGCATTGCTGACGGTGACATAGCTGTTGAAGTCGGTGCTGGTGAAGCGGAATTCTTCCGGGGTGCTGTGCGCGAGGTGAGCGATCGCTGCAGTGGTGATATCACCGCCCCATGAATCCTCGAGGGTCATCGCGATGCCCATGCTCACGCAGAGGTCGCGCGCCTGCTTAATTTTTGTTAGGCCGCCGAGCTTGCTGATTTTTAAGTTCACGAGATCCATGGCGAGATCGCCCTTGGCTCTGAGGAGCATGTCGAAGTTGTCGATGTTTTCGTCGAGTACGAATGGGTGATCCGTATTTCGGCGGACGGCGAGGCACTCCTCATAGGTGAGGCAGGGTTGTTCGATGTACACATCGAGATCGCGGACTGCGCGGACCACGCGGACGGCTTCATGCTGCGTCCAGCCAGTGTTGGCATCGGCCACGAGGCGCTCGCCGGGTTGCATTTCTGCGGCCACGGCGTGGATGCGGTCGATATCGACATCGGGATCGCCACCGACTTTGAGTTGGAAACGAGAATAGCCCTCTGCGCGGTAGCCAGCGACTTTTGCTGCCATTTCCTCGGGGGATTCCTGCGAGATTGCGCGGTAGAGACGGATTTTTTCGCCATAGCGACCGCCCATCAGCACGCAGACGGGAAGGCCCGTGGCTTTACCGAGGATGTCCCAGCAAGCGATGTCGATGCCGCTTTTCACGTAGGCGTGGCCCTTGAGTGCGGCGTCCATTCGGTGGTTCAGTTTAAGAAGTTCGCGTGGGTCGCAACCGATCAAGTGTGGTCCCAGTTCGCGGATGCCAGCGCGCACGCCTTCCGCGTAGGCCGGGAGGTAGAATGGCCCGAGTGGACAAACCTCGCCGTAGCCGGTGATTCCTGCGTCCGTTTCGACGGCGACGATCGTGCTGTCGAAGACGGTTACAGATTTGCCGCCGGACCACTTGTAGGTGGTTTCATGCAGTGGGAGTTCGACGCGGTAGGCAAGGATTCGGGTGATTTTCATGGATTGGGAAGCGGGTCGGCTGGGTGAGAAGGTGAGTTGGAGTTAGATGATCTGCCGAGTGGGAAAAAGGTTGGATAGTGGTTGAGGAAGCGTCATTGATTTCATTCTGCGACTGCAAACTTGCTGTCTTGGAAAGTTACCACGCGGGGGCGCCCAGAGGACTTATCCATGAAGGTGAACATTAGATAGTTCGTTTTTGGGAGAAAGCGCAGCATGGTTTCGCTGGCTCCAACCCACGCACCGTCCTGTTGAAATTGAAACGCGACGGGAGCCATGTTGAAGGAATCTCGTTTGGTTGGTATGGGCACACCATAAGTGGCTCCTGGATGGAGGATTAGTTTCGTTTCACCGATCACGAAACGAATATCCTGTGAGTGAAAGTTCGCGACAAAGGCGCCGCCATCTGGGAAATTTTTAGCCGAGTCTTCGACCACGAAAATCCGCCAGGTGGGTTTGTCGGATGCAGATGGTCCGGGGACAAAGACGAGGATGGCCGCCTTGATGTTGGGTGAGATTTTTGCGGTGGCGATCGGTTTTTGATCGGCTGCGGATACGAACGTAAAAGTGTCGGTTAGGGAGAAGCAAGTCATCTTCTCTGAGATGGAACCGGTCGGCACGGTTAGAGATGCTTGAGCGTCTTTCCCAGAAAGGACGAGCATCTTAGGAACCTCGTTTTGGGTGTCTAAGCTCAAGAACCGACAATCCACCTTGGTGCCATCTTGAGCATGAAGAATTGTCTGGAAGAGAAGTGAGAAACAAATTGTAAGTATGCGCATGGGTGGATGGAGGTTAGATCGAGGTTAGTTTGTTAGATTTCGGTGGAATTGAGCCAGCGGAACGAGGTGATTTTAAAGCGCCGTCCGAAAGTCTTATTGGTCGAGCTGGTCAGTGAGGCGACTGGGGTTTCAGCGGACTCTGCAGAATCGATCCAGTCGGTCACGCGCTGAACAACGGCCTCGCAGGTCGCGGTTGCAACCATTTTGCCGGAGGCATCTTGAGACTCGCCGTAGCCACGGATGGTGAATGTGTCCGAGCGGGCGGTTGCAGCATTTCCGAGCACATTGAGGATGTCGGCTTGAGATAGGTAGCCTGGTGCCCCTTGGTAGCTGGGTCCTGTGCCCGCGGTTGCGTTTTTGTATTTGTAGTTGGTGACGGTTGCTGCGGGAATGTCGAATCCAGCATTCGCGGAGGTTGCGAGGGATTCGTTCAGCTTGGATTTATCGATCGCTTGTTGGAGTGCACCGCGTTGGGCCATATCATCAGACTCAGATCCGAGACGTCGGTTGACAAATTCGGCCATCGACAAGAATGGGCCGCGCAGACGAACTTGCTCCACGATTTTTTCGGCGAGGGTCTGAAGTTCGGCATCGGTGTACTCGCGAGTTCCCATCCAGTAGGCATCCTTTGGATCGCCACCATCGGCAGCTGAAGGTGAACTGGGAAGGCGGAAGCGACTCATCCGGGCACTACCCGTTGCGGTCGCCTTTAGGGCAGTTAGGCTAGTGCTTGTGCCTGAGCGCTGATTGAGTGGTGCCTGGGCGTCATGAACGGAAGCTAGCATGGCCTTCCATGCCTGCACCGAGGTCGAGTTGATGTTGAAGGCACCTGCCATCGATTGCCACGCGGCGACGCTCTTGTAAGCGGTGTTTGGTGTGACAGCGGTGGTGAAGTCGGTTTTGCTTTTCCCATTCGGTGGGGTCAATAGCATGCGTGGATCATTCAAAGCGATGTCTTTTGTTAGATCACTGGCGAGTGTTGCGCTTGTTTTGGTACCTCCGAAGCTGCCGGTTTGGTCGGCAAGACCCGAGAAGTAGAAGCCATCGTAAAGTGCTGTGTTGAGCAGGAATGAATGGTCGAGGTAGTTGTATCCGTTTGTACCATTTTCTGAGATGCTGCTTGGGGAGATGAGCGGGTGTGCCCATGAGTTGCCGATCGGCTGCGCGAAGCGGGGAAGGTAGCCCGACGAGCCACCCGGGTTTGCGCCATTGAGTTCTGCGAGCGTTTGGACTGGCGCAAGGGGGATGTCATAAGTCGTGCCGAACTTGGTGCCGTTGGTATTGGTGTTGCCGGTGATGAAATTGGTGCGGTCTTGGGCGTCAACCGAGACTAGGTCGGCTGCATCCGTGGCCTCAAGGGCAAGCAAGTCGAGTTCGTGCGAGTGGTTTGCCGGGCTCTCGGTGACCATTTTTTGCGAGGATGATCCGATATTGGCATGGGCAAATGACCATGGCTTACCAGCGAATCGACCATCTTTGTAAGTCGGTTTGCTGGCGCTTGCGTCGCGGCCGCTCGAGGTGGTCCTTGCCTGAGCGGTCAGCAGGGCGAACGGCGTGACCTTCGCCATTTCACCAATGGGAGTGTTTGCACTGTCCCTGAGATTCCAAGCGTCAAGGGTACCCGTTTTAGGATAGCGCATGGTCTTTGTTCCTCCATTTGCCTCGAGGAGTTTCTGGACACCATCAGGTGACTCGTAGTCCATTTCGATCGCGCTGACCTTTTTGGCGGTGTTGCCTACTTTGGCAGCCATCTGGACCACGAACTTATTGTTGTTGCGGGGGATACCGAGAGGCGTGAATTCGACATTAAGTTTGTCGCTGACGGCAACACCAATGACGTGTCCCATGTGCATACCAGCACCTCCAATGGTTCCTAACCAATCAACGCTGTAGCCTAGGCCGAATCCGCGCCAGCCTGGCATTCCCTCCATCGAGCTGGTGAGGCTGGTTCCCGTGGTTGAAAGATGGTTGTCCCAAAATAACGGTTTTTCATTAGATACGGTCTTCGCCACTTCCCTAGCCCAAGTGAACCTTGGATCGAGATAAGGAGAAAAGATTTTGACCTCACCAGGCAATAAGCGAAACGTCGTGCTGTCGGGCTTATCGTTCTTCTTGGTTTTTAAGGCCATGGAGAATATTTTGCTCTGGTTCCGGTTGTCCACAGTGTTGTTTGCAGTCATGAGTTCGAGGGGGACGAAGTCACTGCTAAGGGCTACACCATTTCGGAAGACCTTCATCGCAAAGGGAATGCCGATGAATTGAACCTCCATGCTATCAAATTCGATTGCCACATTGTATGGGTTGCACAGGGTGACGATTGGCGTGTACATGAGGTGCAATTCATATTCATAAATCGTATTCTTGAAGGATTCAAACACATCTGACCGACCCGTCAGGCCGCTCGCTTTTTGAGCGGCGCTTAGGCGTTTGTTGATGATCGTACCGCCTGCACTTGGTGCGGGCCCAGGAAGATCTGGGTAGAAATCCCGCAAAATCAGACTGAAGAGCATTTGTACCTTTGCGATGGTGGGCATCAGCACTACGCCTTGCGGTGCTGCTAGATTGACTGTTGGCATGGATGATAACGTAATTCCTGCCGTAGATGCATCCCAAGTCGATGGGGCGGTGGCTTTTAAAACGGGCACTCCCGTGCTGTCTTTCGTGAGTTTGGCGTCTTTGTAAAGCGTGGCAAACTGACCGAGGGAATCCCAATTCGGGTCGGAGGGGCTGCCACCCGATGGGGCAACGGAGCGTGACGCATAGATGCCTTTACCTGAGTACTCGGAGGGCAAGGTGCCAGAGTTGGTGAGGAGGTGGAAGTCTTGGCGAAGGCCGCCGCGGGCCGTATCGGTGAAAATGCCGACTGAACTGGTGGTGACATCGTGGGCCAGAGCTTTCAAAGAAGTGGAGACCGTAGTGCCTGCAAGTTGGGTGGCGGCAAGAGAGAAGCTGCTGGGGCTGATGCCCTTTTGGATGGTGGTTGCTGAGACTGACTTGTTTTCAAACATCGAGCGGGTCAAGGTGGAGAGCCCTGCCATGAACTCGGTGGCGGGGCGTTTGCCGGTTCCGAGTTGGGCGGTCGCCATGGCCTTGGTGTCTGCCGCATCGTCGTAAGGCGTGTTGATGCGGGCCTTTACTCCTTCATCCATGACGGCCCATGCCAGTGCACCGGGTGACGAGGTCATGAGCACCTTGTTCGCAATCACCAAGCGCTTGGGGTCGCCTGTTCCCACGGTGCCCGTGCCCCAGAGGGTGACGGCCGGAGGGGATTTCGCTGGCGTGGTCGTTGAGAGTGGGGCGTTGCTCGCGAAGGCGAGGCTTGCGCTGTCTGCTGGGGTGCCAGTTGAGGTCAGCCAGCCTTTGAATTTTGCATCGCGGCTGGTTTTGCTGAAATCGGAAGCTGTGGTGCTGGACTTGAGCTCCAAGGATTGCCAGATGCCGGTGAGTTTCGGTTGGGCGATGGCTTCGTCGATGATGTCTGCGCGTGCGGTGATGCGTTGGTCAGGACCAGCATTTTTCTGGAGTTCGCCGAGGGCGAGCATGAGGGCCATGCGTGCGTTGGCCCTTGCGGCTGCCATGGCGCTGCCTTGGCTGGATGACCTCAAGGATATGCTTGAGAGGGTCAAAAGACCTACGGCGATCACCGTGAGGAGGATCATGAGCGAGAGGGTCACGATCAAGGCGAAGCCTCTAGCAGGTTGGTTGAAGGTTCGAAGGTTCATCTGAGAAATGGATCGATTAAAAGGGTTGCTTGATTCATTGAATCAAGGCGGTGATGTTGATGGATTTACTAATTTCAGAAGCCGATGAATCTCATGAGAAATTCGGTTGAGAAGGGCATGGTGTGGTCAAGCAAGTAGCGAGCTGAAATTTTGATCGTCCTTGTAGTAAATGACCGAAGAGGTGAGTTTTGAAGGTTGGGGCATTCATCGCGATTGGATCTCGCGGCAGTTGATATTTTGCGCTGTGATGCCTACTTGGTCTTCTTTGGAAATGGATGCCAAGTGCGCGGGTTTCATTTACCATGTATTACAAATCGCTGGGGGTGGTGGAGCAAGTTGCAACCCAGTTGTATTTGTAAAATACAACTGGGTTGCATTTGGTTCATGGGGAGGTGAGTGGGCCAGAGACCGAGGGATGATGCGTGAGGCGAAGGGTGGAAAATCGCCGCCGGTTCAAAGATGCCGCCGCGGTTTCAAGCGATGGGCCGGAGGGCCTTGAGATGCTGAGATGGCCCGTTGAGGCTGATCGGTCTGAGGTGCAAGAGGAGTGATGGACGATCTCGAGAATCTGTTGGCGTCAGACGACGAGGGCGTCGAACAGTGCCTAAGTCTTCGTGATCTTTGGTAATCGGTCTGTGGCTAGAAAAGAGCTGGGGCGGACGGCCTCTGACCGTCCGCCCCAGCGGTTGCAAGCCGGGTTTTACCCCGGCTTGCGTTGGATGTACCCAGCGCCGAAGCACTGGGGATTCGTTTACTGAGTCACCGTAGCGCTCAAGCGGCCGAAGATTTTTCCGTTGGCAGCCTTGGAGCTAGGAACCGTGACGACAATGGTATCATTTGCATTGTCTTTTGCGGTTACGGTTACGGTTACCCCATTGGTGGTCGCAGTCGTAGAGCCGATCGGCACGTTGTTCACGCTGGTGGCGGTTGCGGCTGGGAATGTGAGATCCGTCGACCATTGGAATACCAGCGTGGTGTCCACCTTCGAGACGTTCGTGCGATTGAAGGTGAATACCATGTCGCCGTTTGCATTCTTCGAGCCGGTTGGAAGCAATCCGATGGAGTTTGTGCCATCGGCGAAGGTATCACTCACGCCACCGAGCACGGACTCGAGAGCATTGATCACACCATCACCATCTGGATCTGCAGTAGGATCCGCGTCAGCACCAGAGAGGTAATTGGCATTAGCCCAATTGGTGTATGAAGTGATTGGAACTGGAGCACTGGTTGTAGCTGTAACGGTGCCGCTTCCTGCAGAGAAGTGGACGTCGTCGATGTTCGTAGCACCAGAGCCCGTGGGTCCGTAGGTGCCAGCGGCTTTGCCTTTGGTTCCCAAGTAGAGGTACTTGACAACTTCGGTTTGGCCGGTTGTGACGCTCACTTTTCCATCGGTGATGGTGAGGGTGCTATCATCGTAAAGGGCGTAGCCATTCGTTGCGAGCACACCAGCTTCAACGATGGTCTCGTCGTAGGCATTCGTGCGGTATGGAGTTGGTGCAGCGGTGATGGTGACCGTCGGAGCACTCGTGTAGCCAGAACCACCGTTTGTAATGGTCGGTGTATTGACTGTCCCATCAAAGAAGTACTGGCCCGAGGTTGCGGTTGCTCCTGAGCCACCACCACCTGAGATCGTAACCGTGATTGGTGTTCCATAATCGTATCCAGTACCCGTGCCAGGCGTGATGCTGATCCCAGTTACAACTCCTGCTGTGACGTTCGCCGTTGCGATAGCGTTGACTGACGCTTTAGGTGCTAAGGTTAGTGTTCCAGCTCCGGCTTTTCTCAGTGTTCCGGTGGTTCCGTTTGAGTAGATAAATCCTGAGAGCGTTTGGTTTGCGCTGCTGTTGAAGAAGATCTCCGGAAATAATCCACTGCCGCCGCCAGACTCAGGACTGCTGTTGCTCGAGAGCGCGATGTCCTTGGTGTAGTTGCCACCGCCGAGCGTACCAGCTCCTCCGACGACCAATTTGCCATTCCAGACACTCATCGCTCCGGTGAAGGTGTTATTGCCGGACAAGGTCCAAGTGCCGCTGCCCCGCTTGGAGAGGCCGATGTTTGTTGAGCCACCCAGTGTAGGATCAGCGATGGCCCCAGCGATTTCACCTGTTCCAGCGGTGTTGCCTTGGAGAATCACGTCCTTGTCTTCATCGCTTGATGCGCCATAGAAGGTGAATGGGCTGGTGAATTTCAGAAGGCCCGTTCCTGATTGTTCGATGATGACGGACGAGGCCCACTGCCCGCCGAAGTTGAGCACTCGGTCGGTGGTTTCGCCAGTTCCGGTGTATTTGAGGGTGACCCTTCCGCTCTGGTAGGCGGGATTTCCTAGATCGATCGTGCCGTTCGCTACGGTGGTCGGTGCACCAAGGTTGCTGGTGGCAGAGTGAACCGTTCCTAAGGTTGCATTCGTCGTAACACTGTTGAGTGACGAGAACGTCAACTGGGCAAGACCCGTGCTGAGGGATACACCCTCCACTGCGATTTTTCCAGAAAAGGTACTGTTTCCTGAGAGTGTCACGTTGCCCTTGCCGGACATCTTGTAATTCACTTCGTTGGAGAGGTCCGACGGGATCACAATATCCTCAGTTGCAGCTGAGGTATTAAATGCAAAATACGAACCGCTTCGTAGACCTCCGTTTGCTGAAGAGCTCAGATTGCTGAGAAGTGTGACCAGTTGGCTGGTAGTGAAACCATCCGTGCCACCGATGGAGATTTGGATGGTGGGCAGTGGCGCAGATGCTGTCAAAGGCGACTGAACTGGGCTCACGATGATATTCTCTGCAGTCCACTTGGTAACATCTGCATTGTAGAGTGCGCCTGGCTTTTTGAATGCCACAATGCCCCCGTTAATGATGGTTTTGCCGCTGTAGGTGTTGTTAGCGGTTAGGTTCAGTGTACCAGTGGTGGCTCCTGTTTTAGTTAGTCCTCCGGAACCAACAATTGGAACATTTACGGTGAGATTACCGCTAGCGCCGGAGTATAGGGTCGAATCTTGGTTGAGCGTGATGTAGCTTTGGTTGGTGGCTGAGCTCCAAGTATCACCAAAGCCATTGATATAGCTGAGAGTACCGCCATTCAGTGTCAGGGAACCCACGATGTTGTTCCGGTCGAGACGAAGCTCCGCACCTTTCTCAATCGTCACCAAGGCGCCGTCAGCGGTCACGGTGCTACCGCTAACGGTTGAGTATCCACCCAGTGTGCCGTCTCCTAGCACTGGGAGTCTCACATAGCCCGAATTGATAAACATCCTTGAGAAGGTGCTTCGCGGGTTGGCGGTTTTGGTGGAGGCTGAGCCAAGCAAAATGAGGTCCTTGGCGCCTGCGTTGACCACCACGCTGCTGCCGATGCCGCTGATCGGCATGTTGATGATCATGCTGCTTCCTGGGGCCGAACCAGAAGAATAGGTGTTGTCGACCGCAGTGGTGATGTTGAGGACACCAGAGTTTCCGATCTTGATCTGGTTGGTGGAGCTGGTCGCTGCACCCGCCGAGCCTACGGTAAGTACGCCACCGCTTCCCGTTCCGTTGCCGGCGCTCATCAGGCCATTGAGCGTGATGGTTTTATTATTCGTGTTCCCCAAGGTGCAGGTTGCGCCTTGGAAGCGAAGGGTGTTCGCGGTGATGTTGGCGGTCAGGTTTCCGGCCGCACCGAAGGAGTAGTTGGTTGTCGCGCTGGTGACGTTTGATAGATCGGCAGCGGTGGCAGCAGTCTGGGCGGTATATGCTGAGACGGCTCCTGCGGTATTTTTGGCATAATTGATCCGGTTAGCGGTCGCAGTGATGTTCACCCGAGGAATGGACGTGTAACCGGATCCTGCGTTGGTGATCGTAAAGCCAGTGACACTGCCCGAAGCGTCGATCGTGGCGGTGGCGGTGGCGGTCGTGCCAGAAGCAGGACCTTGAATGGTAACCGTAGGGGCTGCGCTGTATCCCGTGTTGTCGCCAACAAGGTTAAGTGCTGTAACTGTTCCAGCGCCATCAATGGTGGCGACTGCGGTGGCAAGTGCTCCGCCAGTCGTTGCCCATGGTCCTAGGATGCCGGTGGTGGAGTTGTTGCTGAGTGAGCTAAGGGTTCCCTTGAAATTCGACAGGTCCACATTCCCCGTGCCCTGGCTTACCGTGCCAGACACGCTCAAGGTGCGATTGGCGGACGATTTCCATGATTGTTTGCCTTTGAGCGTCACGCCACTGCCGATCGTCAGGTCTTGGCTTGCCGAGCTCAGGTCGATGCCTGAGGTTCCGACGGTGAGTGTGTCATTCGCGCTGATGGTCACTGCACCTGCTGGGTTTGTCACCTTGAGGCCTGCGAAGCTCAGGTTTCCACCGAGGAGTGTGGTGTTGGCGGAGGTCACCGTGGAATCCCACTGGGCGATGTCTGCCGTGCCTGGCACGACGGAGCCCGTCCAACTGGTGGTGAGGTTGAGGTTGTCGCTGTTGTCCGCCTTGGAGATGGTGGCGGCATGGGCGGTGGATTGAATGAGCGCCAGCGAGGCAAGAGCCAAGGCGGGTGCTTTCAAATGGTGGGCGGCTGGTTTTTTTGGTTTCATGGTAGTGGAGTCAAATGACGTTTGGTGTCGGAGATGCGTTAGGTTTGATTGGGTTTAGCTTAAGCGAACGATGGAATTCCGATGAAATTCGATTCAAGCTTAGTCTTGAGCCGAACTCGTACATTCACTTAGCATTTCAAACTTGCCTCGGCCGCTGCGGCAAGGTTCAAGCGTGTTGTATTCATAAAATACAATTTACTCGATGGGGTGAGGTCGGCGGTGGGTGAGGGTTTGGCCTGAGGTGAAAACGGGGAGGAATTTTCGATTCACCACCTTCACGCCGCCGCTCTCGATCATTTCGGTGAGGATGCGTGAAATGGTGCGGCCGAAGCGGAGCCAATCGAACGTGTAGCGTGAGAGTTCTGGGACGCAGCGGCTGAGAAAAGGTTCGTCATCGCGGACGACCAGTGAGATGTCTTCGGGGATTTGCAGGTTCATTTCCCTGAGGATTCCCATGACGGGGAGGGCTTGGACTGCTTCGGACACCATGATCAAGGTGGGTGGGTCTGGTTGGTTTAAGGCGGTGCTGAGTGCGGTGCGGATGCCTTCGGGCGTTTGGTCGTCATTGATGATGGTCACCCGTCCTTGGCGGCCGTCTTTGGGGTAAAATTGTCTGAAACCGTGGAGGGTGTTGAGCGCGCTTGCGGCGTTTGGGTCGAAGACCACAAAGGCGATGTGATGGTGGCCAAGGCGAGCGGCCTCGGCGGCGGCGTGTCTGCCGAGGGCGTCGTTGTCGATTTGCACGCAGGGCAGGCGCACGTTTTCGTGGCATGGCCCGAGGACGAGGCAGGGGAGGTGGGATTCTTGGAACCAGCGCTGCATCTGGGGCGAGGCGCGGTGGAGGATCCACCCTGCGGTGCCGGGTTCGGCGGTTATTTGGCTGAGCCGCTTCGTTGGGTTGCCGCGCCAGAGGGCAGCGCGCTGGAGAAGTTCGAGGCTGCGGCCGTGGGGTTGGAGCGTGTTGCGGATTTCGTCGAGAATGATGCGCATGCTGAGGGCTAGGTCGATCTCGGCAAACTGGCTGAGGCATTTGACGCTTCCCGGGATGGCCGGCTTTTGTGGGGTGGGTGCCATGCCGGGAATGATGCGGTGTCGATTGCCGCGTCCACCTGGGGTGAGCCAACCTTGGGCGACGAGTTCCGCGAGGGCCTTGCGGAGGGTGACACGGCTAATTCCCAGCTGAGTCCGCAGCGCATCTTCGCTGGGCAGGGTTTCTGACCACTGTTGGTCGCTGATGAGTCCGCGCATCAACTCGACGGTTTGTGAAACCAACGAATGACGGGCTGGTAGGAGGATCGCTGATTCCGCAGGTCCGCGTTTTTGACGGACTGCTTTTGCATCGACTCGATTTGCCATGGGCAGTCGATACAACAGCGCGCATTGGCGAGCTGGGTGGAAAGTGAATGTATTTCAAAAATACACGATGAAGCTCCCCGGCTTTCAGGCTTCGGGAGTTCTGCGATGAACCAGCGACTTTCCGGGGATGAAAACCGGCAAGAGCACGTGGCGGGAGGCTTTCTGGTGACCGCCCTTGATGATGGAATCGAGGGTCTTGGCGACGTTTCGGCCGAAGCGGAGCCAGTCGAACGTGTAGCGGGTCAACTCGGGGACGCAGCGGTCGAGGAATGGCTCGTGGTCGCGCACCACGAGCGAAACGTCGTGAGGGATTTCGAGGTTGAGTTCCCGCAGGATGCCCATCGTGGGCAATGCTTGGTCGGCCTGAGTCACCATGACCAAGGTAGGCGGGTCGGGCTGGGCCATGACGTGATGCAGCGATTTGCGGAGTCCCGCGAGGGTTGCGTCGTCATTGATCACCGTGACCTTGCCGGTGGTGCCGTCGGTGGGCTTCAGTTCGCGAAGCCCTTGGATGGTGCTGAGCGAACTTGCGACGCTTGGGTCGAACACGATGTAGGCGATGTGGTGGTGGCCGAGGCGTGTGGCTTCTGCGGCGAGGTGACGGCCGAGGGCGGCGTTGTCGATTTCGATCGATGGCAAGGTGACGCCTTCGTGGCAGGGGCCGAGTACGACACAGGGCAAGCGATTTTCTTGGAACCAGCGCTGGATCAGCGGCGATGCGCGGAAGAGAATCCAGCCCGAGACGTCGGGTCTCGTGGTGATCTGGGCGAGGCGGTTGGTGGGATTTCCTCGCCAGAGGGAAGGGCGGTTCAGGAACTCCATCGGGCATTCACGGGCGAGGAGCGACTTGCGGATTTCGTCAAAAATGATGCGCGTTGTCCACGAGAGGCTGAGTTCGGTGAATGGACTGAGGCACACCACGCCGTCGATGGTAGGGCGGATGGCTCTCGATTGGTGCACAGAGTCGGCGATGTGGTGGCGTTGGCCGCGGCCGCCTTGGAGGAGCCAGCCTTGAGCGATGAGTTCGGTGAGAGCCTTGCGGAGGGTGACTCGGCTGATGCCGAGCTGCGCTCTGAGATCTTCCTCGCTGGGGAGCGTGTCCGACCACGTCTGGGTTTCGATCAGCTGCTGGATGACCCGAATCGTTTGGTCGACCAATGAGACGCGGCTGGGCAATTTGGCAGACAGCGGTGGGTCAGAGCCGATGTCCTCGGCGGCTGGCGGGTTAGATTTGCGCTTGGCGGGCATCGGATGTTGACGGTTTCATGAGTGCATCAACGTCACCCGATGTGAGGCGGGTGGCCGAGTCACGTGTTGAAGGGATACCTACGCGAGAAAGCGTGCCGTATCCAGTGAATTTGCGGTGGTGTTAGATCCACCATGAAGTTTTAGGCCAGTTCGTCCCGGCGGGTGAATGACTTAGACGAGTTCCGCGGCGATCGGGTCCACGAGGGCGCGGCCGTGGTGGATGAGAATGAGGCGGCGGCCATGGATGTGGGCGAGGTTTTCGGAGACCAGGTGTTGGGCGCGGGTTTGGGACTTTGGGCTGAGGAGGTCGAGTGGGATGCCTTGGGTCGTGCGGAGGCCGAGGGCGATGCGTTCGATGCGGCGGGCATCATGGTCGAGTGGCTCGGATTCCGCGAGTGCGTGACCGATTGACTCGACTTGAGAAACGTAGCGGGCGGTGTCTGGGATGTTTTTCCAGCGGATGCCATCGAGGGTTGAAACGGCGGAAGGGCCTAGTCCGAGATAATCCTCGCCGTCCCAGTAGCCTTGATTGTGAGAGGAATGGTGGCCAGGCTTGGCGTAGTTCGACGTCTCGTAGTGATCGAATCCCGCGGCGGTTAGAACTTCATCCGCGAGGTGGAAAAATTCAGCATCGGCATCTTCGTTTTCGTGCATTTCTCCACGGCGAAGCGATTCGAAAAATGCGGTATCCTCCTCGTAGGTCAGGTTGTAAGCCGACAGGTGGTCTGGGTTCAGGTGGATGGCGTGGTGGAGGGTATTTTCCCAGTCGTCTCGCGATTGGCCGGGGATCGAAAACATCAAGTCGATGTTGATCGATGGGATGCCGGCGTCGCGGAGGATGCGGACCGATTCATCGGCTTGGGAGACCGAGTGTTCGCGGCCGAGGGTTTCCAGAACGTGTGGAGTGAACGACTGGATGCCGAGCGAGACGCGGGTCACGCCGAGGTCGCGGAACAATCGGGCCTTCGCGGCGTCGAAGGTTGCGGGGTTCGCTTCCAGCGTCACTTCATCGAGTTGGGAGAAATCGATGGAGTCGTGTAGGGCGCCGAAAAGTTTGCGGAGGTGGTTGGGGGAAAGCATGCTGGGGGTGCCGCCGCCGAGGTAGATCGTCCGGGGAGGCTGGACGAGGCGAGATCCAACCTCGCGGGCGAGGGCGTCCACAAAGCTACCGATCGGCGTGGTGCCTGGGGTGTGCTTATAAAACGAACAATACGGACAAACCCGGTGGCAAAAGGGGACGTGGAGGTAAAGCAGCATGGCGATCAAGAGCCACGGACTCGTGAAATGTAGCGTGCGACCGCTGTGCGGGTTGCGGAGGCCAAATCCGCCTCGGGCGTTGCGAAAGGAGGGACAAACCACGGGAAGGAGCCGAGGAGGTCGGTGATCACCGCGATTTCGCCGTCGCAGGTCTGGGTGCCGCAGCCGATCCCGATGGTTGGCACGGCGAGTGAGGCCGTGAGCAAGCGCGCGGTTTCGGGCATGATCGATTCCAGGACGATCGAAAAAACCCCGGCATCGATCAGCGCTTGGGCACCCTCGCGGAGGGCTTCCGTTTGTTCTGGGGTTTTGCCTTTTTTGCGATAGCCGCCCTCTTCAAGCACCCGTTGGGGGAGCATCCCGAGGTGGCCCATCACGGGGATGCCGGCTTCGGTGATGGCGCGGACTTTTTCGGCTTGGCGGATGCCGCCTTCCAGCTTCACCGCTTCCGCGCCGGCAGCGACGAGTCGGCGAGCGGTTTCTAGCGCTTGGGCGGGGGTTTCGTAGGTGTGGATCGGCAAGTCGCCGACGATGAGCGCCTTGGGAGTGGCACGGGCGACTGCGGCGACGTGGTGCAGCATGTGGTCGAGCGTGACGTGGGTGGTGTCGGGGAAGCCCAAGACCACCATGCCAAGCGAGTCGCCGACGAGAAGGATGTCGATGCCGGCCTCATCCAGCAGGCGTGCGGTCGGGTAATCGTAGGCCGTGAGGGCGGTGACCGGGCGTCCGCCCTTGTGGGCTCGGATGGAATCGGCTTTTTGGAGAGCGGTCACGGTTGGAGATTTCGGTGCGACGCAGCGGGTGATTGAAACTAAAAAGCCCCCGCGGGGCGGAGGCTTATTGATCATGGCGACCCGTAAGGGAGTCGAACCCTTCTTGCCAGGATGAAAACCTGGAGTCCTAACCGATAGACGAACGGGTCGTGTGTCGCGGAGCGGGCGGAAAAGAAGCGTATGTGAGACAACGTTGCAAGGTTTTTTTGGGTAAAATTTTTGCGTGAGCTGCTTGAATTGTGATTTTAGCGGTTTCCTGTCGGATGATTCATCAATCCCAGAATGCTGGCTTGTCAAGAGGGCGAGGATTTCTAGCTTCTTTGCACCCGCTTTGGAAAATCGATGCGGGAAACCATCTTACATGAACACAACCTTGCTTGCTCAAACTGCCAATGAAGCCCGTGGCCTGGCCATGGATGCTGTCCACGCCTGTAATTCCGGTCACCTTGGCCTTCCACTTGGCTGTGCTGAGGTGGGGGCGGTGTTGTTCGGTGAGTCGATGCGGTACTTCCCTGAGGCTCCGAAGTGGCTGAACCGCGATCGTTTCGTGCTGTCGGCCGGTCATGGCTCGATGTTTCTTTACGGATGGTTGCATCTTGCGGGCTATGCGGTTTCGCGTGACGATGTGAAAAATTTCCGCCGCCTGCATTCGATCACGCCGGGGCATCCGGAGTTCCATGAGACACCTGGAGTGGAAGCGACCACGGGGCCGCTGGGCCAAGGGATCGGCAATGCGGTGGGGTACGCCCTTTCCGGCAAGCGCGCCGCGGCATTGTTCAACACCGCCGAGCACACGATTTTTGACCACCACGTTTTTGCGATTCATGGGGACGGTTGCCTGCAGGAAGGGGTTGCCAAGGAGGCCATCGCCTTCGCGGGTCACAGCGGCTTGGACAACTTGGTCCTCATCTATGATTCCAACGATGTCACGTTGGATGCGATGGCGGATTTCACCCAAGGTGAGGATGCGGAGCAGTACTTCATTTCCCAGCGTTGGGATGCGGTGACCATCGATGGTCATGACCTCAACGCCATCGCGGCGGCCTTGGAAAAGGCCAAGGCGGATCGCAACGGTCGCCCGAAGGTGGTCATCGTCAAAACCGTGATTGGCAAAGGGATCCCCGAAGTGGCGGGGACGGCCAAAGGCCACGGCGAGGGCGGTGCAAAATTCATCGAATCGGCACGTGCCGGACTCGGGCTGCCAGCCGACGAGCATTTCTACGTTTCTCCCGAGACCCAAGCGTATTTCGCGGCGAGAACCGCTGCGTCCAAGGGCACCTTCGAGGCGTGGCAGGCGACTTATGATGCATGGGTGAAGGCCAATCCGGAGCTTGCGAGCCAGCTGAGCGCGTGCGTGGCCCAAGCGGTGCCAGCCGATCTCAGTGAGAAAATCCCAGCGTTCGCTGCCGACTACAAAGATGCGACCCGTTCGGCTGGATCGAATGTGGTCAACGCCGTGGCCAAGGCAGTCCCGCATTTTCTAACAGGAAGTGCTGATCTTTTCGGTTCCACGAAAAACTACCTCAAGGATGGTGGTGATTTTTCCAAGGCCAATCCGCTTGGAAGGAATATCTGGTTTGGCATTCGCGAGCACGCGATGGGAGCGATCTGCAATGGCATCGCCTATGACGGCTTGTTCCGTGCGAGCGGAGCGACGTTTCTGGTGTTTGCGGATTACTTGCGTGGTGCGATCCGGCTTGCCGCGCTGTCGAATCTTCCCGTGAGCTATATTTTCACGCATGACTCGGTGGGCGTGGGCGAGGATGGTCCAACTCACCAACCGGTGGAAACGGTGAGTGGTCTGCGGGTGATCCCGAATCTCGACGTCATTCGCCCAGGCGATGCCGAGGAAACTGCGGGGGCTTTCATCGCGGCGATGAGTCGCACCGATGGGCCAACCGCGTTGATTCTGACTCGCCAAGCGATTCCGCTGATGGACGAATTGTCGGTTGAGACTCGGCGCGACGGGGTTCTCCGTGGGGGATACATTGCCCGCAAGGAAAGTGGTGCGTTGACGACCATTCTTTTGGCCACGGGTTCTGAGCTTCAACACGCAATGGCTGCGGCGGCGGAACTTGGCGATGGCGTGCGGGTGGTTTCCATGCCGTGCTTTGAGCGGTTCGAGCGCCAAGGGGCGGAATACCGCGAGAGCGTGTTGCCCAAGGCTTGCACCAAGCGGATTTCGATTGAGGCTGGCGTCACCGATCTATGGTGGAAATACGTTGGCACCGAGGGCAAGGCGCTTGGCATCGATCGCTTCGGCATCAGTGCGCCGGGGGATGTGGTGATGCGGGAACTTGGGATGACCAAGGACCACGTCATCGCTGCAGCCAAGTGAGTCGCGCGCGCGCAGAGACGTCGCCATGCTTGTGGCAGTGAAGGATTTCAAACACATCGCGGAGAATTGTGATTTCCCGTTGGGGGGGGGCTCACAGGATGCTGCGGCCGAGTGCGGGAGGCGACATTTTTGCGGTGGAATAAAGCAGCAAGCGGAGGTCGTGGAGAAGCTTGCGGGTGGATCGGCTATCTTCACAAAGCGCGCGGAGTACAAACACGCCGCCGCCGAGCGGGCCGTGGCCGATGAGGGTGGTAGCAGAATTGAGTTGGTCGATCGCGTCGGCGGGCCAGTGCTGTGTCATTTCGCCCGAAGCGTAGAGTGAAAGATAGTGGGCCTTGGGGAATGCGGCTTTCAGTCCCGATAGGCTGTGGTCGCCAGGCTTGAGGTTGAAGCGCTCACGGGCTGTTAGATTTCCGCCGATGCGAAGATCCATTTCCCAACGAAGGTTTTGATAGGCGAAGGCCTCGCCGCTTGCGACGCGTCCCGGCGCGATCCATTCGAAAAACAACAAACTTGATGAAGGTGCGAGGAGGATGCGTGTGGTTTGCTCGTAGCTGGCATCGGCATGGGGGATGAAGGCCTCGGGAATCCACTCCAGAAATGCACCTTCACCCACGGTGAAATTCTGGAAATTGGCGGCAGGTTTTCCAGATCGTGTCCGATAGACCCGCGAGGCTGCTGGGGTGGATAGAACGAGGCGCGCGCCGTCTGCGACGGTGATGTCCAAGTCCACGCGGTCACCGTCGAAAAAACCTGCGGTTGGGTTTGAGAGGTTCAGGACGAGCGCGCCTTCATCCACATGGCCTTTTCCGATGTGAATCGGCACACGGAAATCCTGCCGAGAAATGAAGGGTGTTCCATTTTCACGCCGGGCGCATTCGAGCGTTAGATAACCGCCTAGTGCATTTCCTGTGACCCTGTTAGATGAAGAGGTATTCATGCTTGAGCCAATGCATTAGATCCTCCTTGCCCTTCTCGGACTTGAGATCGGCAAAAAGGAAGGGTCGGGAGCCACGCTGAATCGCGGCATCGCGCGCCATCACTTCAAGGTCGGCACCGACGTAGGGGGCGAGTTCGGTTTTATTGATGAGGAGCAAGTCGCTGGTTCGAATCGCCGGGCCGCCTTTTCGCGGGATTTTATCACCCTCGGCCACGTCGATCACGTAGATGTAGGCGTCGACAAGTTCGGGCGAGAACGTGGCTGATAGATTGTCGCCGCCGCTTTCGATGAGGATGAGTTTGAGGTCGGGGTAATGGGTTTCGAGGTCGATCACTGCGGCCATGTTCATGCTTGTGTCATCTCGGATTGCCGTGTGTGGGCAGCCGCCCGTTTCGACACCGCGGACACGGTCGGCGGGCAAGACGTTTGCGCGAAGCAGGAATTCCGCATCCTCGCGGGTGTAGATGTCATTGGTGATGACGGCGAGTGATATCTCTTCCTTGAGCCATTGGCAGAGACGAAGCACGCACATCGTTTTTCCAGAGCCGACGGGTCCGCCGATGCCGAGGCGGAAAGGGCGTTTGATGGAGTTAGGAAATGAAGAGTCTGGCGTTGGATCTTGCATGGCGGAGTGAGGCGATTTCGAGAAGAGGGTTGAACCAGCCATCAGGCGGGCTTGCAATGGCGGAGTCGATTTCGGTGCCGATTTTTTCCAGTGAGCGGTGAAGGATGTGTTGGCAGGCATTCTGGCCGATCCGGATGAGCTTCATCGATGAAGAGGTCAGTCCAGAAAGCGCCTGATAGGCGAAGGCTCTTGCGGCTCGCGGGAGCGGCAGCGATGAGAGTTCGAGGGCAGTCACGATCAAGTGGTGGGCGCGCGGCGTGGCAGCGCGGAGATCGAGGATCAATGGCGACGGAGCGAGTGAGGCGAGCAACTCGAGGCGTTGCGATCCGATCCGGCGTGAGGCGTCGCAGATTTCTGCGGGAATGCGCCACGCGTCGAGCTCGGCATCAAGTGCGAGGAGCGCATCGAGCTGGCTGGCATTTGCAGCCGTGTGGGCTTGAGCGAAGTGGGGGATTTCGAAGGTGAGAAGCGCGGGAATGATTTGGCATGTTAGAAAATTTTCAAGGTCAGTTGCATTTCTAACCAATTGCAATTCTACTAGCTCCTCGAGGCCGAACGAATGGGCATAGGCCCCGGACGGGTAGCTGCTGTCGTTGGCTTGCAAGAGCCAGAGCATGGGGTCGCGGGTCATGGCGAGTGGGCGATGGCTTTGAGAGGTTTGAAAACGACTTCTGGCTCGGTGAATTCCCAGCCCTCCCGTGCGAGTAGGTTGGCCATCGCTTCATCGTGAAGCACGAGAATGGCATCCTCGCGGATTTCGGCGGGCAGGTGGAGGTTGCCGGTTTTCCATGCGACCCATGCCGCGTGGGCTGGCGAATGGAAGGGAATCTGATAGACGGTTTCGGGCAGTTGCCGGACGATGTAGTCGGTGCCGTTTTGGTGGAACACCACGCAGCCGTCGGTCAGGCGTGTCCCGAGGTCGAAGCCGAATTCTGTGCCGTCATCCGCGATTCCTCTCCAGCGGCGTTTGAGAAACAACCTTCGCTCGGCTCGTAGTTCGACCTGATGGGAGGTCGGGAGATCCGATCGTTCCGCGACCATACATTGGATGATGAGCATTCGCGGGTATGGTGTTAGAAAAGGAAATATCGTTGCGCCATCGGTAGCACCGCGAGGGGTTCACAGCGCAGCTCGCGGCCATCGGCGGTGACCGTGTAGGTGTCGGGATCAACCGTGATTTTCGGCATCGCGTCATTGAACGGTAGATCCGCCTTGGTGATTTGACGGCAATTTTTCACGGCGACGAGGCGTTTGGTTAGACCGAGCGATTCGAGTGTTCCGGAGGTGAGTGCCGCATGGCTGACAAAAGTCACCGAGGTGGAAGCGATCGCCTTGCCGTGAGCCGCGAACTGGGGACGGTAGAAGGTGGGTTGTGGGGTAGGGATTGAGGCGTTAGGGTCGCCCATGTTTGCCCAGGCGATGAACCCACCCTTCAGGATGGTCTCGGGTTTCACTCCAAAAAATGCGGGCTTCCAGATCACTAGATCGGCCAGTTTTCCGACCTCAATCGAGCCGACTTCGTGTGCAATCCCATGGGTGATGGCGGGACAAATCGTGTACTTGGAAACATAGCGGAGTGCTCGGAAATTGTCGGCGGCAGGGTGGGATGGACCCTCAAGTTTACCGAACTGGACTTTCATTTTGTGCGCCGTCTGCCACGTGCGGGTGATGGTTTCACCGATGCGCCCCATCGCTTGGCTGTCAGATGACATCATGGAAATCGTGCCGAGGTCATGAAGCAAGTCCTCAGCCGCGATGGTTTCGGGACGGATGCGGCTTTCCGCGAAGGCCACATCCTCGGGGATGCGCGAATCGAGGTGGTGGCAAACCATGAGCATGTCGAGGTGTTCGTCAATGGTGTTGGCGGTGAATGGGCGTGTCGGGTTGGTCGATGATGGGAGTACGTTCAACTCGCCGCATACGCGAATGATGTCGGGCGCGTGGCCACCACCAGCACCTTCCGAGTGATAGGTGTGAATCGTGCGGCCTTTAAACGCATTGAGCGTGCTCTCGACGAAGCCTGCTTCGTTTAAGGTGTCGGTATGGATCGCGACCTGGACGTCGAATTCATCTGCTACGGTTAGACAGGTGTCGATTGCGGCGGGAGTGGTGCCCCAGTCTTCGTGGAGCTTCAGTCCGATCGCTCCGGCACGGACTTGTTCACGGAGGGGTTCGGGCGATGAGCAATTCCCCTTGCCGAGGAAGCCGAGGTTGACGGGGAAGGCCTCGGCCGCTTCTAACATCCGGTGGATATTCCAAATCCCTGGAGTGCAAGTGGTGGCGTAGGTTCCGTGCGCGGGGCCAGTGCCACCGCCGATGAGGGTCGTCACGCCGCTGGCGATCGCGTGATCGATTTGCTGTGGGCAGATGAAATGGATGTGAGTGTCGATCCCACCGGCCGTTACGATGCAGCCTTCGCCCGCGATCACCTCGGTGGCCGCACCGATGGTCATGGTGATTCCATCTTGGAGGAGTGGATTTCCTGCATGGCCGATTCCGACGATGCGTCCATGTTTGATTCCGATGTCCGCTTTGATCACCCCGTGGGCTGAGTCGAGGATCAGAGCATTCGTGATCACCAGATCGACTGCTTCGGCGTCGCATGCGAGAGGGGATTGTGCCATGCCATCGCGAATCACCTTGCCGCCGCCGAATTTCACCTCGTTGCCGTAGCCTCCAGACTCAGCGATGAGATCGCGCTCCACTTCGATGAAGAGCTCGGTGTCGGCAAGTCGAACGCGGTCTCCAGTGGTGGGGCCGAAGGTGGCAGCGTAGTTGGTGCGGGATTGTTTCATGCGTCGAGTGGGCCGTTGACTTGGTTGTTGAGGCCGTAAATTTCGCGGCTTCCGGCGAAGGCTACTAACGAGACCTCGCGGGTGTCGCCCGGTTCAAAGCGCACCGCAGTTCCTGCGGGGATGTCGAGCCGGAATCCTCGGGCGGCGGTGCGATCAAAAGTGAGCGATTCGTTGGTCTCTGCAAAATGATAGTGGCTGCCCACCTGGATCGGGCGGTCGCCGGTGTTAGAAACCACTAGCGATTTTTTGGTTAGGCCTGAGTTCAATTCGATGCTCGGCGCGTCTGGTGGTGTGATGATTTCTCCGGGAATCATAACGTTAGGATTGAGGTGGGTGGGGAATGGAATGCGAGACCGATGATGGGCGATGTGAAAATCCGGTTAGGCGACAGCGAGTTCGCTCATCGGACCGGATGGTGCACGGTGACGAGCTTGGTGCCATCAGGGAATGTTGCCTCAACTTGGACATCATGAATCATTTCGGCGACCCCCTCCATCACTTGATCTCGGGTGACAAAGGTAGCGCCGAGGCTCATGAGTTCTGCTACCGATCTGCCGTCACGCGCGGCTTCGAGCAGCTCTGCGGTGATGAGGGCGATCGTCTCAGGGTAGTTCAACTTCAGTCCCCGGTCGCGTCGTCGGCGAGCCAAGTCACCGGCGACTACCACTAGCAGTTTCTCCTGTTCGCGTGGGGAGAGGTGCATGGGGCTTATCGAATCGAAATGGCAGCCAGTGAGCCGCAGAACGCGAGTGCGGCACCGATGCGGACTCGGCGGTTATGGTTTAGTTTGAAAATCGCGATGGATGCGATGGCAAGCAGAGCGAGGCTGATTTCCAAGGTGCCATGCAAGTGCAGGTAATTCGCTCGGAATGCGTCGAACTCGTCGACTTCATCTGGTGAATGGTAGTGGCCAGGATGAGCGAGCGCGCTGGCGGTGATCATGGAGGAGAAAATGAATTGGGTGCACAGCGTGTGCAGAGCGTTTGTAGCTTTTAGGTTCATGGATCGTATGAATGGTGGATTTAAATCACCCGTCGTGAAGTTTCAAAATAAACAAGCGGTCACACCCAACCAACCGGGCGTGACCGCAGCGGGATTAACCGCGCAACAACCGAGTTGCAATCTTATTTGTAGGTGCCCTTGAGGAAGGGTTCGCCTACCACATCCTTGTATTCTTTCAGGATTTTGAATTGTCCGTCCGCACGAGTTTCGCCGATGAAAACGTTCTTCGTGAGGTGGTGATTTGCTTGTGATGTCACCGTGCCGCCAGGGCCTGCGAAGGAGATGCCGCTCTTCAGGGCAGCCATGACCTTTCCCACTTCGAAGGAACCGGCTTTCTCGACAGCGGCTTTCCAGAGATAGACGCCATCATAGGAGAGAACCATGGGTGAGCAGGTCACGCGGCCTTCCTTGACGATTCCGGGAACGTCTGACTTTGCGAGCCACGACTTGAAGCTCTTGATGAACTTGGCGTTGTCAGGGCTCTTGATCGACTGGAAGTAAGTCCAGCATCCGAGTTGGCCGACCAACTGACTTGCAGGCAAGCCACGGAACTCGTCTTCGGAAACTGAGAAGCTCACCACTGGGCAGGACTCAGCTGTTAGGCCTGCTGCTGCGTACTCCTTGAAGAATGGAACGTTGGTGTCTCCGTTAAGTGTGTTGATGATGCAGGCGTCGCCGCTGGCAGCAAATTGCTTAATCTCCGAGATGATTTGTTGATAGTCCGTGTGGCCGAATGGAGTGTACTTGCCAGCAGAGATGATCTTGCCGGCAGCGTCTTTTGTGAAGCCGCCGCCAATGTTTTCAAGCGACACGCCCTTGCTGAGAAGGTATTCCAAGAGGATCAGGTTGGTCGTCTGTGGGTATACATAATCCGAACCAATGAGATAGAACTTCTTCTTTCCTTCACCTAACATGTAATCCACTGCAGGAGTTGCTTGTTGGTTCACTGCCTCAGCGGTGTAGAAGATGTTAGGAGACATTTCCTCGCCCTCGTACTGGACGGGGTAGAAAAGTAGTCCCTTCTTTTCTTCGAAGACTGGCAAGACTGACTTGCGGCTCACTGAGGTCCAGCAACCGAAGGTTGCGGATACCTTGTCTTGATCGAGGAGCTGCTTCGCCTTTTCAGCGAAAAGTGGCCAGTTCGATGCTCCATCAACAACGACAGGCTCGATTTTCTTGCCGAGTACACCGCCAGCGGCATTGATCTCGTCGAAAGTGAAGAGTAATACATCGCGGAGGGATGTTTCACTGATCGCCATGGTGCCGCTAAGCGAGTGGAGAACACCGACTTTAACGGTCTCCGCTGCGCGAAGTGGGGTGTGGGAAACTGCCATTGCGGCAAGTGCTGCTGCTACGATTTTATGATTCATGATATGTTAGTTTTGGGGATCTTTTGGAACAGGGGCTGGGTGGGGGGCGGGGGGGCGGGGGGGGGGGTG
>JAPJNB010000148.1 GCA_026461385.1 Akkermansiaceae bacterium | reverse complement strand
TGGCGACTGGGATTTGACGCTGATTGATCGGAATGGCGACTTCGACAAGGACGGGCAGAGCAACTGGATGGAATACGTGGCAGGGACCTTCGCGGGCGACGCCACGGAGCGTTTCGGCTTGAGCATCAAGGAGAAACTCGCGGACAAGGTGCGCTTCGAGTTTTTTGCGATTACCGGCAAGGTTTACACGATTGAAAGCACCCTCGACATGAAGACGTGGACGCGGGTTGCCTTCGCCGTGGGTGCGCCAGCAGCGGGTAGTTCGGCGTATCAGGCGACGGATGTGGGGATTCTCTCGGCCTTTGCGGCACCGCGCTCTAGCACCAAGGAATTCTACCGCCTTTCGGTTCGATGAAATCACACTCTTCTAAGAAGGGGATAGGAATGTCCCCGCTCCTTAACTTTCCGATGAAAAAATTGATTTTAGCCATTTGCTCGCTACTTCTGACCACGCTTGCCCACGCCCAGTGGAAGACCACCACCTACACGCTCAAGGGCGGGTGGAACGCGATTTACCTACACGGTGATGCCAGCTACGACACCATCGACAACCTCATCACAAACACCAACGTCACTGAGATTTGGCGCTGGAACAGCAATCCCAGCCAGGTAGGGTATACCGCCACTCCTAGCGCGCCCACGCCTAACACGCCCGAGTGGAGCACCTGGGTGCGAGGCGCTGACACCGGTACGCTCACCCAGCTTACGGGCCAGTGTGCCTACCTCGTGAAATGCTCTGGAACGGCTAACAGCACCTTTTCTGTTTCAATTCCTCAAAAGCCCAAGCCGCCCACGGCTACCTGGGTGCGCGCCGGGGCGAATCTGATGGGCTTTCCCACCAAGCTCAACGGCAACAGCTACCCGACCTTCACCAGTTACTTTGCTACCTTTCCAGCGAGCATTGCCTCCAACACGAAGGTGTACCAATACATCGGCGGCGATTTGGGGAGCACCAATCCGGCTCCGCTATTTAGCACCAGCAGCGACCGCATCGACCGCAACAAGGCCTACTGGTTTTCATCGGAGGTCACTGGGAATTTCTACGCTCCCGCTCAGATCACGCTCAGCCTCGCCAGCGGCTTCGATTATGGACGAACAGGCTCGATCATCACGGCGCGCGTGATGAACCGCAACAAAGTGGCGATGACCTTGAACATTGCACCGGAGCTATCGGAACAGGCACCTGGTGGCCAAGAAGCCGTTACCGCCAAGGTTCCCATCACCCGCCGCAGCCTCGGTTCCGACGGGGTTTGGACGGAAAGCCTCATCGGCGGTGCCTACACCGAGACGATCGCGGCGAATGCCAGCGTCGAGCTCAGCTTCGGCATCGACCGCACGCAGATGACAACTCCCGCGGGCAACGCGTTTTATGCTTCGCTGCTGCGCTTCAGTGATACGGGCAATCAGTTCGATATCCTGATGCCCGTCACCGCCCGCAAGACTTCGCTGGCCGGACTGTGGGTGGGCGAAGCCACGGTTACGGCCGTGGAGAGCAAGGCCCAGTCCAACACCGTCAAACCGACGGCTGGCGGTTTCCCGCTGCGCTATTTGCTGCATGTGACGGACGACGGTAAGGCCCGCGTGTTGTCGCAGGTGTTTCTCGGCTCCTTGGCCGCTGGTACGCACGATTTCGGGATTTGCACCCGCGAATCCGACTTGCAGGTGGCCGCCAAGGCCACGGCCATGCGCATGGTCTCTACCCACCTTCCGCTCGACCGCGTGCTCGATGGCGAGGCCGATGCAGGCGAGCCGGCAGGCAGCGGCAGCGTGGCCATCCCTGGCAACCTCACACGGACTATCGTCGTCCCCTACGACGATCCGGCCAATCCCTTTGTCCACCAATACCACCCCGACCACGATAACAAAGACGCCAACGGCGCTCAAATTGGCCCGAATATTGAAAGTTACGACATCACCCGCGAGGTTCGCTTTAACTTCACCCCGGCACCGCCCGCGGGCAGCGGGGTGACCCGAGCCTGGGGCAGCAACGTCATCGGCGGCAACTACTTCGAAACTGTCACCGGCCTGCATCGTCAGACGATCCAGCTCAGCGGCACCTTTGAGCTTAAGCGCATTTCCGAGCTTGGCAGCATCGTTACGCCGTAAATTTGAAAAGCGGAAAGTAGAAATTAAAAATCAACCATTCGATCCATTTGTTCTCCAAGCTCTTCATTTTAACTTTCAGTTTTCCTATTTCAGCTCTTACACGCCCCTCAAACTTTTAACTTCTCACTCTTTAAATCTCTCACTCTTAAATACCATGAAAAGCCACCACCGCCTCCTGCTAGCTCTTGCGCCCTTGTTGGCGCTACCTGTCACCGCGCAAACGCAGACCACCGTTGTCCCGAAGTTTATCAGCTATCAGGGCACCGTTGCGAATGCCGACGGCACCGCCGTGGGCGGTAATAACGCGCCAGTCAACCGCAGCGTGGTCTTCCGCGTCTGGAACCACGCGACCAACTCGAACCCCGAAAACCTCCTCTACTCCGAGACCCAGGTCGTCACCATCGCCGATGGCCAGTTCAGTGTGCTTGTCGGCGAGGGTGTGGCCACCACCGTTGGCAATTATGGCGCTGAAACCTCCAAGAAACTCACCGACATCAGTGCAGCCTTCGCCGGCGAGAATTGCTACCTCGGTGTCACGGTGGCAGCAGGGGTGGCCCTTGGCTCCACGGATTCCGAGATCAGCCCGCGCCAGCGTGTCGTGTCCACCGCCTTCGCCCTGCGCGCCAAATACGCCGAACAACTCGGCTCTACCGGCAGCACGGCCCTCACCGCGCTGGACTCCGGCAAGGTCGGCGTCGGCAACAGCGCCCCGCCTGCCTTGTTCACCGTCAGCGGAGCCAACACCAGCACCTCCACCCCGCAGCTGCTCGTCACCGCAGACGACGTCACCGAGCGCCTGCTCATCGGTGTCGATAGCACCGGCACCGGCACCGGCTTCATCCAAGCCTATAAGGAAAGCGTTGGTGCGCAAAACCTCTTGCTCAACTCCAACGGTGGCAACGTCGGCATCGGTACCACCTCGCCTGGGTTCCCTCTGAACTTTGCAGAAGTTTTGGGAGACAAGATCTCGTTGTGGGGTAGCTTGGGCAACAGTTACGGCTTCGGGGTCCAGGCTAGCCTCCTGCAGATTCATACGGACACAAGCGCTGCCGACATCGCCTTCGGCTACGGCTCTTCGGCCGCCATGACCGAGACCATGCGCATCAAGGGCAACGGTAACGTCTGCATCGGCACCACCACTCCCTATCCCGCGACAAAATTGACCGTGAATGGTAGTATCACAGCCTACTCTGCCAATAGCCCTGTGGTGACTGTTCGAGATTCTAGTTTCACCAAGTCACTGGAGATGGGCATTGCCACCAATGCGGGAGGCTATTCCTCCAGTGCGGCCATCGGCGATAGCGTCATCCGCGCGATGGTTTCTTCCAAGCTCCATCTCCAGACGGGCGGCGGGGCTGCTGGAATCACCCTTGATACCTCGAACAACGTCGGTATCGGTACTTCAAACCCTGGTGCAAAGCTTCATGTCAATGAAGCCACAGGCACTTTGGCCGGAGCGAATAGTGGTAGTTTGATCCTCCAGCACGGTAACATGGGTGGAGCCAGCAGCATTACATTCCCCAGTGCTTCTAACAACGGCAGCGATTATGGTTACATCCAGTTTCAAGATGCCTCCACGGTTGGCGGGGCGGGTGAGACGAACCGACTGATCATTGGCACTCAAAACGATGCGGATGATCACATTTGTTTGATGCCATCGGGTTTTGTCGGCATCCGCACCACGTCGCCTCAGGCACCTCTTCATGTCGGCGGTTATGCCAACAACTCCTTCAACTTAGATTATTATTATTTCAGCGGGGGTGGTATTGACCAAAACGCCAATAACTATACGGGATCTCCTCATTCGATTGTCGCAGAGTCCGGCATTCAGACCATCCGGATTGATATTAACTCTGACGCTCGCATCAAACACGTCCTCCAATTGTCCAACACGTCTGCAGACTTAGAAACCCTCAAGTCGCTCAAAATCACGGATTACAACTACAAGGACAAAGCACTGGGCACGACTCCACAAAAGAAAGTGATCGCTCAAGACGTGGAGGCCGTTTTCCCACAGGCGGTTTCGCAGAGCACCGCCGTTGTTCCTGATATTTTCCAGAAAGCCACGGAAGACGGCGGCTGGGTGAAACTCGCCACCGATCTCAAGGTGGGCGAGCGGGTTCGTCTGATTTCGCGTAAAGGTGAAGAGATTCACGAGGTTCTTGAAGTACGTCCTGACGCGTTCCGCACCTCCCACCGCGGAGCTAACGAACCCGTCTTTGTGTACGGGCGTGAAGTCAAAGATTTCCGCTCGGTGGACTACGATGCGCTCGCGATGCTCAACGTCTCGGCGACTCAGGAACTCGCCAAGCAGGTCAAGGAAAAGGACGCCAAGATTCAGGCCCTGCAGGATGAAAGCGTTTCACAACGGCGGGAAATCGACACGCTGCGCAGCGAGCTGGCCGCCACGGGCCAAAGCATGGAGACGCGCTTGATTGCTCTCGAAAAACGCCTGTCGAAGGGTTCCACGCCTGAAACGGTGTCGGTCGAGTTGAGCAACACTGCCAAATAAACCGCCTTTTTTCCCTTCGAAAGACACCCTCATGGCAGGCGCAAGAACAGGAATGGCCGCGGGCAAGCGTGCCGCAGGGCAGGTGGCGCTCGCCGACTTGCTCCAACGCCGCATGTCCGCATCCGCCAAGCCTTTGGCCTTTCCGACGAGGGATGAGACCGCGCTGATAAAGCGGTTTCCCGCTCAACCGCCTGATTTTTGACAAGAAGACATGATGTTGATTCATCAACCCCTTTTGCCCCAGCCATGAACACCCGATTTTTCCGATTCATTACCGCCTTCGGCGGGCTTCTGTTGGCACCTCTGGCCAGCGCGCAACTCGAGCTCAAGTGCACGCCGGTGAACCGGTTGGTCATTGTAGCTCGAGACACTGCCGCCGCTGATGCCGTGCATTCTGACGAGGAGGACTATAACCAGTATCTTGATGATTCTGCCAAAAGTGAGCCGGGATATACGGTTCCCGGCAGATATTATTTTGTATTGGATTTCAATGCCGCAAATTTTTACCGATGGGTTCCTACTAGCAATGGGTTTCGATTTAAGAACCAAGACGAACTAAGCTCTATTATCACGATCACGAACCCGGGCAGCGGATATACCTCGCCTCCAGAGGTGTTTATCACAGCTCCGCCCAGTGGCACCCAAGCCACTGCGGTTGCGACGGTGGCCAACGGCGCGGTCACGGCCATCACCCTGACCAGAAGGGGAAGTGGATACTACAACTTTAAACCCACGGTCATCATTGCGCCGCCACCTTTACCCAAGGTATCGATACCTTCGGGCCCTGCGGTGATTAACAGACAATTCGCCGGCATGGCGGCGACCTCCGCGACCGCAGGGCCGACCGATGATCGTCCATGGCCGCGCTCCACTTCCACCATCAACACCACCGGCACGATCGCCGACTCTCTGGGTGGCCGTTATCCCCGTGCCGCCTATACTCCTGAGGGCAGTGTTGTTCCCTCGGTCACGATGGTCTTGAAGCGGGCCAGCTTTGGCTATGCCTTCTCTTCTGGGGTGCCGCTCTACCTCATGGGCGATGAAATCCTGCCGCCGACCAAGGACGCCCTCGGCGCCGACCTCACCAAGCCGAACTATTGGCGGGCCCAGCCGGTCTTGCCAGGAGAAACCTTCTCCGACGTCAACTTGGGCAACCTGAGCGTAACGGATCAGCCGGTGCTGGCCGACGGTGAGGTCACCGTCACGTCCTGCGCCACCGATTCCAGCGTGGTCACGGTGCAGTCCGTTCCTGCCACCCTTCTGACCGGTTCCACACTGCTGGGCAGCAAGGTCTATCTCATCAACGGCACCACCCTCACCCTCGCGGGCTCTGCCAACCGCAATATCACCACCCCCGTCCCGGTTCGATTTCAACCCTACCAGCGTTTTTACTACAGCAAGCACGCGAACAAGGTTTTCGCGACCCAAACCGGACAGGTGGCGATCACCTGGGTTTCCAATCTTCCGGACCAACGCGAGGGGGAGTCTAAGCCCACGTACAAATTTCGCACCGAGGTTTTTTCCGTCGCCTCCGGGTCGCGGAAGCCGGCAAAACAGATTTACTGGACCGAAAAAACCTTCACGGGCCCGCTGGTCGAGGTTCCGAAGGGGCGCATCGAAATCGTCAATCCGATTTTCAACCAATCCTTCCCCGGGAAATCCGCAGAATACGTGCCGATCGGCGGGAATTCCGGCTTCGTGTCCACGACCGGTGCCGCCGAGCAGCGCACGCTCTGGTTTGATCCCCAGCAAAGCGCCACCACGCCCAACAGCCTGCGCGCCTACAACGCCGAGGGCCGCGTCTTCGTGGAGTATCTCGGCAAGCCTTTCGGCGATAGCGGTCAGCAAGTATTCCTCGGCGCGGACATTGTGGAAGTCATCCGTACCGCCCCGGTGGAGACCATCACCACGCTGCTTGGGGAAAAGTTGCGCCCGCGCTCCGGTTCGGCCGTGGCCGGGGACGAGCGACTGACCGCTCCGGTGGGCACCTCCTTGGAGAACTATTGCTACCAGTATCCCCGCCCAGATTCGGCTGTGGACTACTACGCCGAGCGCGAGAACACCAACCCGGACAATGTGATCATTCACTGGATGGCCAAACAGGACGCTGCCCTCTACACCACCGCCGGTCTCGGCGTGAGTGAGTTGGATATTTCCTGGCCGCAGATGAAACGCAACTACATCCAAAAATGGCCCGACAGCCTCGCTCAGTATGAGCCGGTAAATGTAATCCTGGGTAGTGATAAAAAAGCCTACGGTCCACGCTTCGCCGCCACCAGCCTTCCCGTTCTCGCTCACCAGGATGATCCTTTGGGCCGTGAGGTGGAAATCGATGGACCAGCCCAGCGCTTGCGGATCGATTTCAGTTCAAGCGTGGATCTGACCAACCGCTCGCTACTCCGATTCACCGGCGGGGGAGCTCCTTATTATTCTCGTTTCTACATTCAGTCGAAGGACCTATTGGGCAAGCCAGCGAGCACGGTGAATAACGTCACCACCCCTGCGGTTTACACCCTGAACGACTTGAATGCCGACGGCGTGGCCGACTGGTCGCCGAGCTCGCTTACCATCAGAACCAGCCCAGAAGACCTAGGCCAACCGCCCATCGGCGACGCCACGAAGGCGACGGTGGGAGCCCGAATCGACCCGCCGCGGGCGGACTATGCCCTAGCCGGCCAGATCGTGAGTGGTACCTGCTACTCGCCGAGCGCCTACATCGACCCCTTCGGTAGTGGTGGCTTCGAGGCGGCCGCGCGCGGGGCCATCATTCCGGTCAACTCTTTGCCCACCAATAAGCTCACGGTGTTTTGGTACAAGAAGGTCACTCCGGCCAATGCGAAGATCGCGCCCTTTTACGTTCCAGCCATCGCCGCCCGCTACGAGGTTCGCTGGCCGGAGAATCCGCAAGAGCTCGTGATCGCCTCGCTCAAAGGGTTGGAAAACCCGGGGCTCACCTCCGTCCAGGCCTCCGGCAGCATCTACCGTCAGCCGGATACCACGCTGCCGGGCTATAACCCCAACGAGGAGCATGCCTTGATGGTGGATCAAAATGTCTATGCCCTGCGCGATGACTTGAACCTCCCCACCAGCTCCGCTCCCTTCGTCTTGCTGCAATACACCGATGCCGTGGACCGCCGTCCTGCCATGCGCGTGGCCAAGGTGGTCCGCGAGACCGAAACCTATCCACTGGTTTACGACAAAATCGCCGGCACGCCACTCACCCGGCCCATCCCGCTGGCAACGGCCTTTCCGATGTCGCCAAAGAATCTCGACGGGACGGTCCGCGACGAAGAAGTGGAAGTCGCCAAGGATTCTTTGCCCCTGCTCGCAAACGACCAAGCTCCCGCTGAATTTATCAAAGCCTATGACAAGTTCACCTTCGTGGACCGCAAGGGAACGCATTGGTTGTCCCGCGGTCCGCACGCGGATCAGCAGCCGAAATTCGGCATGAAGTTTTATTACACTCAGCGTGCGGATTTTGATTTCCCAGCTCTCGCGCTGGACAAGCAGCCCGCGCTTGGCAGCATCCAGCCCTTCATCGCGGACGCCGGAAAGGGATCTTCCGTCACCCTCACTTATCAGCCGAAGTGGCCGGACGATCCGTCCTTGCCGGACGCGCAGCGCAGTGTGGTTCCGGAACTGTTGATGGCGGAAACTCTGGGCAAACCGAAGGCCAGCGAAATTAGGGGTAACCTTCCCCAAGTGTTCGGCCAAACCAGCGCCCAGATTCTCTACCAGCAGTCGATGGCAAAGAAGTTGAACGCCTCGTCGGTGACCCTGCACGATCCGATCCGTCAGAAAAAATCTGCCATGGACAAACTGCCGCCTGGGCTGCGGACCTCCGACTACGCTGGCAAAACCTACTTCCAAGGCCTGCCGCCTAACCTACAGAACCGCTTCTTCTACGATGCCACCCAGAAACAACTGGTGCTTATCGGCCAGTTTGTGGATGAAATCGCGACCCTAGATTACTTCAATCTCAACCAGCTCAGCAAACAAGATGTGGACGATCTCAAGGCCCTTCTCCCGGCGGCTGCCGCTGCTGCCGACAAGACAGCTTGGACCGACGCCATCGACGGGCTTTCCACCACACTCGAAACCTTCCGCGAGAGCACCACGGTGCCGGGAACCTATGTGGTGGAGGCCGGCCTAAATCGGAAGATTTCGGTGACGGGGCGCTCTGATATCACCGATCCAGACACGGCGGTGGCAGGGTACGCCCTGAGTTCCACCGGTTCTGGCACCGGTTATGTGACGCTGGTGTTCGGCAACGGCAAGGCCTTTACGGATCCGGGCGATCCGGTGCAAATGCAGATCATCAAGGTGGTGCCCACCCTTTACCCCGGAGACCTCAAGGTGTTGCTTTCGTCCAACCCACTCGATGAAAAAGTGACCTTGCGCCACAGCGGTGACTACGGTGGCCAGCCGGAGAACTTTGAGTTCCGCTGGCGCTATGCCTTTAATGACAGCAACGGCAACGCACCGGTTCTGCCGCAGGACAACAGCACCCCGAACTCCGCTTGGATGGATCCCGATCAAACTCCCTACAGCCTTGGCGGCTCGATCTTGGTGGGGGCTGACAAAAGCGCGGTCCTTAAGGGTCCCGCAGTGCTGATGGGCGATGTCAATTTCACCATGAGCTACCGCCTCAGGGGTTCGGGCGACGCGGGATGGTCGGCTTGGACTAAGCCGCAGTTGGTCGAAGGCTGGATCAAGCGCGTCCTCGCCAAGATCACGCCCTTCAACCAGCGGATGACGGATCTCTACAACAACTCGATCAACACCGACGTCTCCATGCTCACTCAGGCCGGCACCCGCTGGGAGGGCGACATCGCCCTCAACATGGAGAACGTCAACGACGCCGGGCTCATCGAGATTTACGAGACCGTGCTCAACCGTGGCAAGGGCTTCACGATCAATTCCGACCTCGACACCGCCAGCACCAACAACGCGCTGATCCTCGCCGCCGGTTATCTCAACGACCTCTACACCATTCTCGGCAATGAGGCTTACGCGGATGCGGCCAATCCAACGATCTCCGTCGATGACAAGAACAGCGTGACCGAGGTCAACACCAGCCGCTTCGCCTTCGAGGGCCAGGTGGCCAGCTCGCTCGATGAGGAACTCGCGCTGTTGCGCGGCCGGGATGACTTCAATGCCCAAGGCACGGCCGGGGCCCCCGCTTACAACCGCCTGTGGTGGAACTACACCCGCGGCATCAACAGCGGGGAGGCCCTCTACGCCGTGAACTACAACATCAGCGAAAAGTCCGGCTCCAGCACGGCCAATGGCATCGTGGATGCTGCAGATGCCTACAGGATGTTCCCGCAAGGCCATGGCGATGCCTACGGTCACTACCTCACCGCGCTCAAGGGCTATTACAAACTGCTCACGCACCCTTATTTCACCTGGAGGCCCAGCGCCGAGACGGTGACGGTGCTCGGCGTGCCGGTGACGGTGGACTACAAGGACGAGCGGAAATTTGTCGCCGCCGCCGCCAATGTCGGCCGCACCGCCCAGCAGGTGCTCGGGCTGGTCTATCGCCAGAGCTACCAGGACAATCCGAATGCCGGTTGGTCGCAGTTCCGTGATGGCAAGAAGAATCCCAGCAGCAAGGTGGTCCGCCATCAGGGTCTGGATGAAACCGCCAGCCGCGCGACCCAAGGCGCCTTCCTCCACTGGATCGTGGGCAATGCGCTGCTGCCGGATGTCGATGCCGCCCACACCGGCATTCAGAAGATCGACCGGACTACGGTGCCGGAACTCAACGAGCTGCCCTCCCTCGCGCTCAGCTACCAGACCACCATGGACTCGGCAAACGCCCGGCTCAATCCGCTGGGCCTTGCTCCGGGAGCCATCGCCTTCGACTTGGACCCGTATTTCAACAACTCGCTCGGTCAGGAACTGGCGGACCCGACGGTCGTGGGCAAGAGCCACTATGAGCAGCTCTCGGTGCGGGCCGTGCAGGCGCTGAATAACGCCGCAGGGTCTTTTAACCAAGCCGCGATCATGACCCGCTCGTTGCGGACCCAGCAAAACCAGATTTCGGATTTTCAGAATTCCATCGAAGATGAGGCCTATGCATCCCGCCAGGAACTCCTGGATCTGTACGGCAAGCCCTACGCGGGTGATATCGGTGCGGGCAAACCGTATCCCCAAGGCTACGATGATCCCGATTATAACCGCTGGTTCATCATCGACCGTCCCTCCGACTTGGTGGACACCGTGAAACCCGTGACGGTGACGCTCCGGGTGCCTACATTGGTGAAAACATTCACCGGCGGCGCGATTGATGACATCATCTCCAGCTACCGCACTGATACGGTGACCAAATCCTTTCCGGTCACGCCTAACCAGTGGGTGCAGTTTGCGGATGTGGTCGGTCCTAGCACCGCCTTGGGCAAACGCCCCTACTCTGGCGCCTTGCAGCAAGCCCTGCTTGACGCCCACCTCGCCCAAGTGGCCCTGATCTCCGCCAACGACGGAGTGCAGAAGCTAAAAGCGAAATTCGAACGTGAAGAAGAGGTCTTCAAGGGGCTGGTAAAAAGCCACGTGGCAAGTCAAGAAAGCCAGATTAAATTTGGCTCGAGTGCCCTTGTCTATGATACGGCCGCCGCAGTTCTTGATAGCATCGCTGATGCTCAGGATGCCATCGGAGACTTGGCGAAAGATGGGGCGGACGCTGCAGCAGAGGCATTACCTAAGGTATTCGGCCTTGCGAACGATGTGACCTCGCCTGCACGAGGGTTTCTGAAATTAGGTGCGTGGGTCATCACCACGGCTGCTAGAGCCAGTTCGGTCGCTTCGAGGGCAGTGGCGCGAGACTTGGAAATTGAGGGAAAGACTGCGCTCTTCTCAAATGACGTTCTCCAGAATCAGCTGGGGTTCGCGCAGGAAGAACTCCAGGCCGCATATGAGTTTGAGCAGACCTACCGAGAGATCACCAGCCAGCATACGCAGTTCGTGGCGCTACTGGCGGCTCACCAGTCAGCGATGCAGAAAGTGCAAGATCTCCAGACCAAAGGCGAGGCGCTGCGCCTGCGCCGCGAGACGCTCCGCCAGCGCGCCGCCGCCGTGATCAATGGCTACCGCACCAAAGATTTGACCTTCCGCCTCTTCCGCAACGAGGCGCTGGAGCAATACCGCACCTTGTTTGATCTCGGCAGTCGCTACTCTTACCTCGCGGCGAAGGCTTACGACTACGAAACCGGCCTCCTGGGCAGCACCCAAGGCAGCGCCGTCTTTAGCAAGATCGTGGCCTCGCGCTCGCTCGGTGATTTGACGGGCGGTGTACCGCACTCGACGACTAGCACGCTGGGCGATGCGGGCTTGGCCGGCAGCATGGCGCAGCTCAATGCCGATTTTGCGGTCGCGGAAGGACGATTGGGAATCAACAATCCTGACCACAACAACACGGTGTTTTCGCTTCGCGGTGAGCTGTTCCGCATCTTGCCGCACGTCGAGCCTCTCGACGCGACTGCCAGCGGTCTGACGGCCGATCAAAAGGCCGAAATAACGGCCACCAACGCGGCGCATAAGAGTGCCGATGAGGCGTGGCAACAAACCTTGGAGCAGCACATCGTGCCTAACCTGCTAAGCGATCCGCAGGTGGCCGCCTATTGCCGCAACCTCAAAAAAGCCGATGGCAGCGCGGTGCCCGGATTCATCATCCCTTTCAGCAGCACCATCCAGCACGGTTTGAACTTCTTCGGCTTGCCGCTTGCAGCAGGAGACCATGCTTACAGTGCCAGCACCTTTGGCACCAAGATCGCTGCCAGCGGGATCGCCCTCGCAGGTTACCTGGGAATGGAGAGTATCGACTATCAGGGGAATTTCATCCCGCCGGATACGTCGGCCAATGCACTGAGCGCAACGCCCTATGCTTACCTGATCCCCTGTGGCACGGATCAGATGCGGACGCCGCTGGGCGACACGGGCGAGGCGCGTAGTTGGCAAGTGAATGACCAAGCTTTACCCATGCCCTATAACTTGGGAGGCAGCGCTTTCAATACGACCCAGTACTTCAGCGCCAACGACACCTTGAGTGAACAGCCATGGGTGATCCGCAAACATCAGGCCTTCCGCTGCGTCGCCGATCCTGGGACATTCATCAGCGATTTCCCGATCATCTACTCCAGCGCCCGCCTGATCGGCCGCAGTGCTTGGAACAGCCAGTGGAAGATCGTGATCCCCGCCTACACGCTGCTCAACGACGAACAGAAGGCGATGAACAACTTCGCCGCGAGCGTGACGAACATCTACTTGTTCTTCCGGACCTACTCACATTCGGGGAACTGAGGAGCATTCCATCGAGCAAGCGCACATGCAGATGCTGTTTTGAAGCACGATTCCAGAGACCGTTGAGGTGACGCGGGCATTCGTGCAGAAACTCCTGCCAGCGAGCAGGTGGGGGTTTCTGTGGGTCTTTGGACTCACCGTCTTGGTAAACAGGAATCGGCGGCAGTGGGATTCACGTGATCCTGAAGTTGCTTCACGTGCGAGGTTTTGGTGCCCTTTCCCTTTTCTTCCTTCGCACTAGAACTCGCGCGGTGCTCAATGGCCGCCGGGAGGCTGTGGAGCTTTGGGTCGTCAGCGGCTGGCGTGTCACGCAAGCGTTGGGAAAACAGAACCAAGAGCCGAGCCACTCGCACACCTCCCGCGACAAGCAGTCTGGTGGTTCACTTCCCATTTCAGTGAACGGGCTACCACGTCCACCAGCATCTCTCCCAAGGATAGCTGCTTTGTCAGGCTAAGCCCTGAGGATGAGGCCGTGGGCAGAACAAGCTCACTCCATGGATCCTCATCGCTCGGGCTTGCGTTCGCTGAGCATATCAGTAAAGTCACCGCACGTTCATGAAGTGCTGCCAATTCTCCCTTGCTGGGTATTTCCTCTCTGCAATCGCCGCCTCCGCTGCTGCGCCAGCCGTCGCCCCAGTCGCGAAGGAAATGAATTTTTTTGAAATCATCCTAAAGGGTGGCTTCATGATGTATCCACTCGCGCTGATGTCGATGATCACGGTCTTGCTGATCTTGATCCTCCTGCTGACCATCCGCCGGAATGCAATCGTCAGCGATCGCTTCATGAACAGTGCGGAGATCATGATCCGCAAACGCGACTTCGCCGGACTGAGCGCACTGAGCCGCCAACGCAATGAGTGCATGGCGCGCATCATTCAGAAAACCCTCGATTTTATGGGGTCTAACCCAGTAACCTCGTTTGAAAACTTGCGAGAAGTCGCCCAGACCGAGGGCTCTCACCAGGCGGGCATGCTGACCTCACGGATCACTTACCTTGCGGACATCGGAGCCATCGCTCCCATGGTGGGTTTGTTAGGAACGGTCTTCGGCATGATCGAAGCGTTCATGCAGATTTACTCAGGCCAAGTCCAAGGTGTGCGTGAGATGGGTCTCGCGGAGGGGGTTTCCAAGGCTCTCATTGCGACGGCCGGTGGACTCGCCATCAGTATCCCAGCGCTGACCTTCTACTCAATTTTCCGAGGTCGGGTGCAGAAATACACCTCAGAACTCGAGGCCGCCGCAACCCATTTCATCGCACTCCTGCAGCCGCAAATCGTTCGGCGCGATCATGCCGCGAACGTGGATCTTCCTCTCGCAGGCGAGCGGAAGGACCTCCATGGGATCTAACCGGAATCAGGCATGAAATTTTCAAGTCGTCAGCCACCGCCGATCGCCATTCAGCTGGCACCCATGATCGATATTTTACTATTGCTGTTGAGCTTTTTCATCATCAGTTGGCAATTCAGTAAGTCTGAAACGGAGCTCAATGTCTCGGTGCCCACGGCACAAGAAGGGGCCGAACCCGAGCGCGTTCGAGGAGAAATCATCATCAACGTGCTGGCAGATGGCTTGATTCGGGTGGAGGGACTGGCCGTGGATCGCAGGCAGTTGCTTGAGAAGCTTTCTAACATCGCCAAGCAGTTCAAGAATCAACCCGTTCGGATTCGCGGCGATGGCGAAGTGGCTTACCAACGCATCGTCGAGGTGATCGATACCTGTCAAAAAGCTGGGATTTGGAATATCTCCTTTGCGACCCAACGCCCGACGCCAACGAAGTGAATCACTTGGCAAACGCTTCAAAAAGCATCACGCTGCATTTATCGTGAAACGCGCACTCGCCATCGTCGTGATCATTTCCAGCTCAGTGGTCGGCCAGATCCCCAGGGCGTTGGCGGTTGATCCTGCGCTCAGCTCGGACGCTGCGAACGATTTTTTCCTCCGTGGGAAAAACATCTACGACTCCGCCCAAGCCAGTACGACCTACGATACGCGGATGTCTTATTTCCAGCAGTCGGTGCAAATCTTCAACGAGTACCTCACCGCATTCCCAAATCATCCGAATGCTGAAATGGCATGGTGGTACCTCGGCAACAGCTATTACCTCTCGGGCCAGATTGATGACGGAAAGCGCTGCTTTAGCACCTTGCTGAACCGCTATGTAAAAGGCAAGTGGGCCGCCGCCGCCGCCTACACGCTTGCTGCAGACTATTACAACAAAGGCGATTATGCCTTCGCCGCTCCGATGTTTGAGCGCTTTGCGGCCAACGCCGGCAAACCAGAAGAGCGTCCACGCGGCAATTATCTCGCAGGAAATTGTTATCGCCTCCTTGGGCGTGACCGAGAAGCGACGGGCTTGTTCAATCAAGTCATCGACGATCCCGCAGGTGGGGTTTTTATCCCGCAGGCGAAGGTGGCCCTTGGCAATATCCTTTTAAAATCCGGCAAACGCGAAGAGGCGCTCAAACGCTTCGAGGAAGTGATCGGCGGGCCGTTTTCTCCAAAAATCTGTGGCGAGGCCGCTCTGAGTGCCGCGCTCATTGCCACGAAGCTCGGCCAGACCACCTTGGCGAACAAGTACCTCCAGCTCATCCTCAACACGGATGGCATGGAGGATTTCAGACCCGATGCGCAGACCGCGCTCATGGGGCTCTTCTTCAGCCAGAAAGAATACCGCAAGGTGGTGGATCTTTTTGCGAGCAGCCAAACCAAAGCATCTGGGGAAAAAGAGGCGGACCGCTTGATGATCGCTGGCCGGGCCTACATGCGACTGAAGTTGCCCAGTGATGCAATCCCGCTTTTCCGTGGCGTCGAGCAGCTCCTCAAGCCGGAATCGGAGGCGGCCTTTCAGGCATCTTACTACCGGCTCCTTTGCTTTTATGACCTCAAAGGGTCGCATCTTCCGGATCAGGTCGATGCCTTCCTTCAGATTTATCGCAAGTCACGGCCCGAGGATCAGAGAATCCACACGGCTCTCATGATGAAGGCGGAGTCCCTCTTTGCAAAAAAGGAAATCGCTGCAGCCGCTGCCGTCTATAATGAGATCAATGCCAACAAAGTGAGTGAAAAAAACCGCCCCGGTCTACTGTATCAGCGCGGTTGGTGTTTGTCAGACGCTGGCGATGCCCAAGGGACGATTCGCTCGCTCAATGAATTCATCACGAAGTATCCAAGCGACGCAAGAATCCCGAATGCCATCGCCAAGCGCGCCAAGGCCTACGCCGAGACCGCCGAACTTGCGAAGGCCATCGCGGATTATGACCGACTCACGGCAGACCAGATGCCAGATGACCTCGCGTCTTTTGCTTGGTTAGAGTCTGCACGTTTGCGGCGCACGGCAAATAACATCCCCGACATGATCATTCGTTATCAAGGGTTGCTGGGACATGTGAAAAATCTAACGGAGAATCTTCAAGCAGAAGCCAATTATTGGATTGGTTGGGGCATGGTGAAATCGAACACTGCCAAGGATGCGATTTCTTATCTAGAGAAAGCGCGGACGCTTCGTCCTGATGCCTACCGCAAACACGCGGGGCTTCTTCTCTCGCTCGGCTACTTCGCATCACAAGACCAGAAAAAACTTTCCGAGGAAATCAACCTTGCGATCGAATGGAATTACGAGTCTGACATTCCGAACCAAGCGATTCAATGGTCTGGGATGCAATCCTACAACATGGGTGACTACAAGGTTGCCGCCAAAACGCTCGCCCTCGTTTCAAATCCTGCGGAGCCTCGTGAGACTCCTAAAGAGGTCTGGAGATATCTTGCCAAAGCTCGCCTCGAAATCGATGACCCCGATGGCGCCCTTCTCGCGGCGGATCACGTGCTGGAAGTCGAAGACAATCCGGGATGGAAAGCAGATGCGCTGTTAGATCGTGGCCGAGCTCTACTTGCACTCAAGCGCCCTGAAGATGCCCAAAAATCTGCAGACGAAGCGCTCGCACTGCATCCACAAGGACACACCAGTGCTGGCCTGAATATTCTAGTGGGTGACCTTGAGATGAAGTCTGGCGACCTGAAGACCGCAGCAGGGAAATACCTGATTGTGGTGGAATTCCATGACGACAAGGATCTCAAGCCACTCGCACTTTGGAAGCTGATTCAAGTGCTTGACCAACAATCTGATCAAGCCGAAGCCACCAAATACCGTCAGAAGCTCGCAACGGAATTTCCAGCCTGGAAACCACCCGTCGCATCAAAAATCTAACTCCAGCTCATTTTTATTCCATGATACCTCCAACCACTGAAGCCTCGCCCAAGCCCGCTAAGCGTAAATCTGAAATTCCATGGACGACTGAGAAATCCGCGGATTTATATGGCGTAAAGACGTGGGGACACAATTTCTTTGGCATTAACAAAAGTGGCCATGTCACGGTGAGGCTTGAAGATGACGAGGCGCAAGCAGAGGTCTCGCTTTTTGATGTGATCGACGGGCTGCGCGACCGAGGCACTCATTTGCCAGTCCTGCTTCGTTTTCGAGACCTTCTGCACTCTCGGATCGCTGAGATCAACGAGTCATTCCACAAGGCGATTGTAGAATCAAAATATCGTGGCGAATACCGTGGGGTTTACCCAATCAAGGTAAATCAGCAGCGTCAAGTGATCGAGGAGATTGCAGAGTTTGGCAAGAGATACCACTACGGCCTCGAGGCAGGGTCCAAGCCAGAGCTGATCGCCGCTCTCGCTCACATGCACGATCCTGAAGCGTACTTGATTTGCAATGGATACAAGGATGAGGAGTTCATCGACCTCGCACTGCACGCTCAAAAAATGGGCCTTCGCATCATGCTCGTGTTAGAGATGCCAAGTGAATTGGGCCTGATCCTGGAGCGTTCTAGGAAAATTGGGGTGCTGCCGAATCTCGGCGTCCGAGTTCGTCTTTCTACCAAGGGCTCGGGTCACTGGCAGGATAGCGCGGGCGACAAGTCGGTCTTTGGACTCAACGCCTCGCAGGTCATTGATGTGGTGGATCACCTCAAAGAGTCTGGCTACATCGGATGCCTCAAAATGCTGCACTACCATCAAGGGTCGCAGATTCCTAACATCGCAGCGATTCGTGAGGGTGCCACGGAAGCGGTTCGGATGTATTGCGATCTAGTGAAAGAAGGCGCGCCAATGGGTGTCCTCGACATTGGTGGTGGAATGGCGGTGGATTATGATGGTTCACACACGAACTTCCATTCGTCTTGCAATTATTCGGTAGCAGAATACTGCACGGACATCGTTGAAGTGGTCTCACAGATTTGTGATAAGGCTGGCGTGGCGCATCCCAATCTGATTTCTGAGTCAGGCCGTGCGGTGGTGGCTTACTATTCGGTGTTGGTGTTTAATATCCTCGACGTCACCAGCGCACAAAATAGTGAAGTTGCCCCAGCGATTCCAGAAAACGCTCCGCAAAACCTCATGAATATCATCGAGGTGAATAAGGTAATTCATAAGAAAAACCTCCAGGAGTGTTTTAACGATGCGGTTTACTATCGTGACCAGATGCGTGCTCAGTTTTTCTATGGAGCCGCAACCTTGCGCGAACGCGGTCTAGCCGAGGCATGGTTCTGGCACATCGTCACTCGCATTTCTAACCTCATCGCCGAGCTCGATGATATCCCAGAAGACCTGCGGGAGCTTTCCTCAACGCTCGTCGACTTTTACTACGGCAACTTCAGTCTATTCCAATCTCTGCCGGATTCTTGGGCGATTGACCAGGTCTTCCCGGTAATGCCGATTCACCGACTTGATGAAAAGCCCCGCAATCGCGCGGTGTTGGCTGACATCACCTGCGATTGCGATGGGAAGATCGATCGCTTCATCGATAAAGAGGATGTTGCGAAAATTCTGCCACTTCATGACTTTAAGCAGGGCGAACCCTACTACCTCGCGGTTTTCCTCGTGGGAGCCTATCAGGAGACATTGGGCGACCTCCACAATCTATTAGGTGATACCAATGTGGTTGGCGTTCATTTGGAAAAAGGCAAACCCGTATACACTCATGAGGTCGAGGGTGACACGGTCGCCGATGTGTTGAGCTATGTGGAGTTTGATCCGAAGGAACTGGTGACACGCTTCCGCAATTTTGCGGAGAAGGCGGTCACGGAGGGCCGGATCTCACCGAAGGAGCGGCGCGAGATTCTCGATCTGTTCCGTGAAGGGCTTGCGGGTTATACCTATTTCGAAAGTTAGAATTTCTCGGGCCATGCAGTTGGCGATTCGGCGTGGCACAGCGAATCAGGATTTCTGATGAATGTGTGAAACCATTTGAGATTCTGGAGGTTGATGAGAGAAGCCACCTTTATGAACAAGCCGCTCATCTTTACGCTAGGAAACCTTTGGATCTCATGGTCGCTCTTGTTGGCGGGTGCTGCCGTTGCGCACCCTGGCCACGATGGCGAGTCTGCTGGCGCTGCGGAGCCTCAGCTTGTCTCCACAACATCGGCGAATACGCCCGATGCGCTGACCAAGGGTTCTGTTAGCATCGTGGTGGATGGGTCATTTCGCGTGATTCGGTCTAATGGACTTCCAGATCACCAGCCGGGAACCTTTCCTCGGCGGGGTAACCCTAACACCATCAAGCCGCAGAGTTATACACTCCGCGTGCCGTTGCACCCGAAGGAATCCAAGACGCCGGTGCATCGGGGCGGGTTCTGGTGGGGCATCGCGGTGAATGGGGTGCCATTCGAACCCGGTACGGCCGAGTCATGGAATAACGATATGCGCTCCGGGTGGCGTTACGAAGCGGGCACGGGTTTTCTCAATCTTGGACTGGATGAACACAACGCTCACGTACAACCGAATGGATCGTATCATTACCACGCCCTGCCCAATGGCTTGGTCAAAATGCTTGGTGGGGACGAAACAAAAATGGTGTTAGTGGCGTGGTCTGCTGACGGATTTCCCGTATACACCGCTCAAGCGCATGCGGTCGCCAAGGACGCGAAGAGTCCGTTGCGTAAAATGAAGTCGAGCTATCAGCTGAAAAAGGGTGCTCGGCCGACCGAGGAAAACGGACCTGGTGGAAACTACGATGGCCGTTTCACTCAGGATTTTGAATTTGTCAAAGACAGCGGTGATCTTGATGAGTGCAATGGGCGTTTTGGCATGACGCCGGAATTTCCCGGGGGCACCTATTACTATTGCATCAGCGCTGAGTTTCCATTTGTGCCGCGCATGTGGCGGGGTGAACCAGATGCCAGTTTCAACAAGGGAGATCGTCCACCGGGTGGAGGTCCTGGTGGCAATTCCCAACGCCAAGCACCCGCTGGCAACTCGCCGCGTGGAATCTTAAAAGATGGCCCTCGCGCCGAGTCGAACAAGCGCCCATCCGCATCGACAGCAGGAACGAGCGGAGGGATGCCCCGCATGCCAATCATGAGTGCATTGGATGCCAATCATGACGGGGTCATCGACGCTGAGGAATTGGCCAAGGCGGCTGAGGCTCTCAAGGCTTTGGATAAAAATCATGACGGCAAGCTCACGGCCGACGAGTTTCGAGGCTCATTGCCACTAGGCGGCCCTCCGGAAATGCCGAATATAGATGACGGCCCGCCTGGTGAACCGTGAGGGTGGCCAGGGTTTGAAATCAACGACTCGCTTCCAAAGACCTTCTCACGAGGGCCGCTAGAATCTCAAACGTAGCCGAGCTCGACGGCTTTCGCGTCGATCGATGCGTCGTTATCGAGCAACTCTTGGATGGGATCCCAGCGACCTGAGAGCAATGCCTCCCGCGCGGAGTCGGGCATGGCGACTGGAATATCAAGGCCACCCGAAGTGCGGACGCGGAGCGCTTGCACGTCGATGGTGACCACGGTGTCAGGATCTGCCTCGATTTCGTCGCGTAGCGTGGCAACGTCGGCAGCACTGGCGATCACGCAAGGCATGGCGAGGGTGGTCGAGTTCCCATAAAAAATCTCGGCAAACGACTCCGCAATGACACCATTGAAGCCGTACTTGCGGAGAGATTGCGGGGCATGTTCGCGTGACGATCCGCAGCCGAAGTTCACGCCAGCCACGAGAATCGAGGCATGGGCGAAGCGTGCGTCGTTGAGTGGGTGGTTTGTTTTAGCACCGTGTTCATCGAAGCGCACATCGTAAAATGCAAACTCACCGAGTCCGTCGAAGGTGACGCATTTCATGAAACGAGCCGGGATGATGCGGTCAGTATCAATGTCTGCGCCGGGAATGAAAACAGCGCTACCGAGAACGGAAGGAACGGGTTCAAGTGCCATAGGAAGAATGATTAGAAAATAGAAGGATCAGAACAATTTTGCTCAAGCAATCGATGCAGATGGGGTGAGATCAAACAGCTCACGTGCATCGGTGATCGAGCCCTTGATCGCGGCAGCGGCGACCATCACAGGAGACATCAGGATCGTCCTGCCGGTGGAGGAGCCTTGGCGACCCTTGAAGTTTCGGTTAGAAGATGACGCGCAGAGTTGATCGCCGACGAGCTTGTCCGGGTTCATGGCGAGACACATCGAGCATCCTGCTCCCCGCCATTCAAATCCTGCGGCGCGGAAGATCTCTGGAAGACCTTCTTGTTCGCACTGGATCGCGACGATTTGTGAGCCGGGCACCACGAGGGCTTGGACCCCTGGAGCGACGTGGTGGCCTTGAATGAATTTCGCAACCTCACGAAAGTCTGAGATGCGCCCGTTGGTGCAGGAGCCGATGAAGGCGACGTCGATTTTGACTCCCTTGATCGGGGCGCCGGCATCAAGTTTCATGTAGGCCAGCGCCTCCTCGATCGAGGCCTTTTCAAGTGGCGTCGAGGCGGTCGCAGGATCTGGAATGCTTTCCGAGATGAAGATTCCGTGATCTGGTGAGATACCCCATGTTACGGTTGGCTCGATGTCTGCGGCGTTGAGAGAAATCACGTCATCGTAGTGGGCATCGGAATCAGAGGCGAAGGACAGCCAGCGAGCAGCGGTTGCGCTGAAGTCGGTCATATCGACATAGGGGCGGCCGTGGAGGTATGCGACCGTCTTGGCATCTGGGTTGACATATCCGCAGCGGGCACCGCCCTCAATCGACATGTTGCAAACCGTCATCCGTTCTTCCATCGACATGCGATCAAAGACCTCGCCGGCGTATTCATAGGCGTAGCCGATGCCGCCCTTGGCACCAAGCAGACGGATGATATGCAGAATGACATCCTTGGCATAAACGCCGGGGCGGAGGTCACCGTTGACCTCGATGCGGCGGACTTTGAGTTCCTCGAGCGCAAGGGTTTGGGTTGCAAGAACATCGCGCACTTGCGTCGTGCCGATGCCGAAGGCGATTGCGCCGAAGGCTCCGTGCGTTGCGGTGTGTGAATCGCCACATGCGATGGTCGTCCCCGGTTGGGTGATTCCTTGCTCGGGTCCAACGACATGGACGATCCCTTGTTTTCCAGAACTGAGGTCAAAATAGGTGACGCCAAAGTCGTCTGCATTTGCGCGGAGCGCTTGCATCATTTCCGCTGCAAGCGGATCTTGTGGGGCATCTTGATTGATTGTTGGGACGATGTGATCCACCGTGGCGAACGTGCGCTGAGGGAATTTCACCTTCAAGCCGAGGTCACGGAGCATCCCGAACGCCTGAGGTGAGGTCACCTCGTGAATGAGGTGAGTGCCGATGAAGAGTTGCTTGCGACCATCAGAGATGGTGCCGACGGTGTGAGCGTCCCAGACTTTTTGAAAGAGGCTTTTTCCCATGATATGAAAGATGCGCTTTGTTGATGATGGTGGGGGGAAAACCTGCCCACCTGCGTCCAGAATGTCAAAGGCACATGCCAATTCTGCCGAGAAAGAATGAAAAAACGACTCCTGGGGTCAGCGAAGTTCGATAATGAGCCCCCCGATGACGGCGATGAGGGCAATCACCCCGAGCGAGACGAACGCAATTTTTAAAAGATTCAAGGGTTTAAGCTTCGACGCACCTGGCCCATCGACCCACTCATCCCATGATCGTTTTTGTTTGGTATTCGAACGATGGTAGTGACGCAGGCTGCCCTTGTATTGGATTTTTTCGGTGCTCGAAGCGGATTTTTTCATGACGCATGGGTTAAATGAACCAATCCCGTCACTCGGGAAAAGAGTGACGGCAAGGGCGAAATGCAGGGCCTAAGTCAGGAACCATCCGAAAACCGAAAGGACCATGCTGAGGCAGGAAAAGAAGAGCGAAAAGCGTGCAAGTCACTTGGTAGGAGTGACCCGCACTTCAGTCTCTTGAGCCTCTTGAGCAGGAGCTTCCTTGATTTCATGGAACCGAGGGAGACGGTGCAAGCGAGGTGGCTTGCTGTCACTGGTGCAGCAGCAGGAGGCCGCAAGGAGCGTAAAAGCGGAAGCGAGAAGAAGGCTGAGTGTGCGTGTCATAATGGTTGGAATGAGGAGTCTTTGGATCAAGTTTTGAGGAGAATGAAATTCGAAACAACTTATTTTGATGGAGTTACGTAAGTGCTCTTCGTTGGTGTAGGAGCGACATTTGGGCAGCAGGAAACCGCAAGAACGGCTGCAGCGATGGAAAGAATGACAAGTTTCATCGGTGAAGTAGGGTTATGGATTATCGGTGTCGATGAGTGACGCCCAACGACCCTGCGGAAGATGATCGCCATGGATTCCCTCTGCAAGTCTAAAGAATTGGAAGGAATCTGGGGCGCAGCATTTCTTCGCGAGGGCGGTGGTGGGCGATTTTCTTGGCGGGGATGCGAATGCCGCTGGAATCCATTCTTCCCACTTGTATATTCTTCAGGAATCCAGAATCTCAATTCATGCCGTCATCGTCAGTAGCAGATCCTCGCTTCAATGAATTTGTGATTCTCCAAGCGCAGAACGCGGGGCTTTTTCTCGGCCAAATTCCAAACCCCCACACTGGCCAAAAACAAATCAATCTGCGAGCTGCCCAGTCGGTGATCGATTCACTCGAGATGCTTGCCTCTAAAACCTACGGCAACCTCACCCTCTCGGAAGAAAAGCTCCTCTCCACCGCTCTCGACAATCTCCGCCCGCTTTTTCACGCTGCTGCCGGAGCTTCCAACGACCAAGCACCCTGATTTTATTTTATGAATTTCGATCCATTTCACATCGGCATCGTCCCCGTCGGCGGCCCGACCCCATTTTTCATCCTCGGTCCGTGTGCGTTGGAGAGCGAGGCATTTGCGTGGGGCATGGCCAAGGCATTGAAGGAAATTGCAGACCGCGCGGGCATTCATTATATTTTCAAAGCATCCTTCGACAAGGCAAACCGGACCTCGGTGGGGGCCTTTCGTGGGCCTGGCGTGCGTGATGGATGCCGCATCCTTGGTGAGATTGGCAAGGCACTTGGGGTTCCGGTCACGACCGACATCCACACCGCAGAGCAAGCGGAGATCGCCGCAGAATTTGTGGACCTCCTTCAAATCCCTGCATTTCTTTGCCGTCAGACCGACCTGCTTGAAGCCGCCGCCAAAACAGGCCGCTCGGTGAATGTGAAAAAAGGCCAATTTCTTGCGCCCCTCGACACGATCAACATTGCCGGTAAAATGCGGGCCTTCGGCTGCGACCGTTTCTTGATCACCGAGCGTGGAACCACCTTTGGCTATAACAACCTCGTGGTCGACATGCGTTCGCTTTACTGGATGCGCCAAGAGGGCCTGCCCGTCATCTTTGACGCGACCCATTCGGTCCAACGCCCCGGCGGTCTCGGCGGAGCAACCGGCGGTGATGGCGAGCTTGCCCCAGTCCTTGCCCGCGCCGCGATCGCGACGGGGGTCGATGGCCTGTTCATGGAAGTTCATTCAGACCCGGCCAATGCGATGTCGGACGGCCCGAATCAGATCCCGCTGCAGGTCATCGAAGACCATCTGACCAAGCTGATTTCCATTCACCACGCCTCTCACGACACGCAAATTTCTGCTCACTGATCCCGTTCCGCCGTTGCGCAGCATTCTTACAATCCTCACTTTGATTGCCCCTGTCTCGGCAGATGCTGCGGAAGCCATTCCAAAGAGCGCGCCCAAGTCGGTCGCAACATCGCTGCTCCCAGATGGCAGCGAAATGAAGGAGATGGTGTTGCCTCGTTTTGATCCAAACCTTAAACTGGATCAGCTTTTAAAAGCACAAAAGGTGACTCTCATCCGTGCGGGTCAATTTGCCGGTGAGATTGTTTTGATCGAACTTTTTAATCCTGACCGCAGCCCACGAGCTCGCATCGATCTCGAAACGGCGTTAATCGATCAGACAAGTTCCATGGTCAGCACGAAAAACCCCGTACAAATCCACACGGCTCGCATGCAATCCAACGGCAGTGGGCTTTACTATGAGTATGAGCAAAATCGAGGATTCATGACCGGTCCAGTGACCACCGTTCTTCACCCATCATCTCAGACAACGACTATGCAAAATCCCACCAAAACGCTTCGTGCAACCGCAGCGATCGGCATGGCACTGGTTTCACCGCCACTTCATGCGTCGCCACCCACCGCACTGAAGCAAGCAGAAGTCACCGCACTTCACGCAGAAGCCAATACAAAATCTCCGGTGGCGGCCACAGCCATGGCGGCGGCCCATGCCAATCTCAATGCAGATCTAATAGATTCCGCGGCGGCGACCCAAGCTGCGAACTCGTTTATTACGGTCCACCAGGTACCCCCGATCGGTGCGTCCACTCCTTCTGTCGCAAAGCCCCTCGAAGTTCACCCGAGTTTGAACGATACGGTCATTCAATGCGAAGGGGGCGTGTATTTTGATGCTGAGGCCGGAGTGCTCGTGTATCTCAAGAACGTCACGGTGAAAGATCCGCGATTCGACCTCTCCGGCGCGGATGAACTGAAGATCTTTTTTGAAAAGAAACCTGCCCAACCCAAGGGGAAACCGAATACGGAGGCAATCCAGCCTGGTGCGGATGCAAAGCCAAAAGCGGCCAAATCATCCCAAGCCACCTTGGGCAACCCAGATCGCATCGTAGCCACCGGAGCAGTTAGAATCGACCAAAAAAGCACCGAGGGCAAAGAACCGATCAAGGCATCGGGAGCCATTTTCCGATACAACATCAAGTCGGATGAGGCGATCCTCAGCGGCGGTTATCCATGGTTCATCCAAGGGACCACGTTCATGCGAGCCAAGGAACCGAATCTCATCCTCCGCATCTTCCCGAAGACGGGTAGTTTCGTGACTGAGGGAAATTGGGAAATGGGTGGCAACATCCAAGAAAAACGATAAGCATCCGGCTCGAAACCCGCAGCGCACCGTACGCCATTTTCCTAATGCACGATCCAGGTTCCACATGTTCTAACAAACAATCTGCCGTTCTCTTCGCGGAGGGATTGCGCAAGTCCTATGGGGACCGCCCGGTGGTGGATGGGGTATCGATCAGCGTCCAGCCGAGGGAAATTGTAGGCCTGTTAGGTCCTAACGGCGCGGGAAAGACCACATCTTTCTACATGATCGCCGGCCTGGTCCCAGCCGATGCCGGTGAGGTTTGGTTCAATGGTCATGACATGTCCCATTTGCCAATGCACCGTCGCGCAAGGTTGGGACTCGGCTACCTTCCTCAAGAAGAGTCCGTATTTCGCAAACTTTCGGTCATGGATAACCTCCTCGCAATCCTTGAGACAAGGCCTCAGCTCGGTCGTTCTGAGCGCCATGACCGTGCGCACGACCTTCTCGATCGCTTCGGAATCACCAAGCTCGCCAAGTCGCTCGCAATCACGCTTTCGGGTGGCGAAAAACGCCGCCTTGCGATCGCCCGCTCACTTTGCTCAGACCCAACCCTGCTGATGTTAGACGAACCCTTTGCGGGGATCGATCCCATCGCGGTGGAGGATATTCAGCGCATTGTTCGGGAACTTCGCGACCGCGATGGCTTGGCGATTCTCATCACGGATCACTCGGTGCGCGAGACGTTGAGCATCACCGACCGCGCCTTTTTGATTCATGACGGTAGGGTCATTCTTGAAGGGGCGTCGGATGAACTGGTCAATGACCCCATCGCCCGAAAGCATTACCTCGGTGATGACTTCCGGATGTGAACCGATCCGATCACGCAGACCGGTTAGGCTTCAATCGGCGTGTCAGCATTTCCAGCGCATCCTCCGCCTCGGAGACTCGAAGGAAGCGTGCCGCGATGAAATATACCGCTGCGGCGAGAGCGATGGTTAGAATGAGGCAAGCGATCTTGGGAATCAGCCGGATCTCAGTGAGATCGGAAAATACGAGGTGATTTGCTACGAGGCACACGCCTGCCATGGCAGTCCCGGCGATGGCGAGCTTCCCGAGTAACCACAGCAGTTTCTCCGTCCCCAGTTCTCCCGCAAACTTACGCATCGCAATGAAGAGCAGCAGGAAATTGAACAATGCGGAAATGCTCGTTGTTAGGGCCAACGACTCATGCCCCCAATGCAGGACATAGATAAAAAGGTAGTTGAATCCAAGGTTTAACCCGAGAGCCAGAAAGCTCACGATCATTGGAAGCCACCGTTTGTCGATGGCGTAGAAGGCAGGTTGTAGCACCTTGAGTGCCGCATAAAAAACCAAGCCATAACCGTAGGCACGCAGCGCCGCCGCAGTCTCGATGCGCGGACGTGCGGTGAAGGCACCGTGTTCGTAAATCACGCTGATGATGGGTTCTGCTAGAAACACTAGGCCGATGGTTGATGGAATTACGAGAAATGCCACCAGTCGTAAACCCTTGGCCAAGGTGGGACCAAAATCGGATGATATGCCCCCGATCGCGGCTCGTGATAAGGCAGGGAGAGTGACCGTCGCCACAGCAACTCCGAAGATCCCGATCGGGAGCTGCATCAAGCGGAAGGCACAATTCAACCAACTCACCGCGCCCGCGCCGACATGCACTGCAAACATGGAGTTCACCACCACATTGATTTGCACCACCGAGGAGGAGATGACCGCCGGACCCATGAGGCGCAAAATTTGACGGACGCCCGGATCACGCCAGTGGAAATCCACCGCAAATCGATAACCCACTCGCCATAGCGCAGGGAATTGGCAAACGAGTTGTGCAAGTCCACCGATCACCACTCCGATCGAAAATCCGATGAGACTACGCGGCCCCCATGAAGGATCTAACCAATAGCCAAATGCGGCTCCGCCAACCATTGACCCGAGATTGAAAAAACACGAAGACAGTGCAGGCATCCCGAAGATGTTTTTTGCGTTTAGCATTCCCATCACGAGCGCAGCCAACGAAACTAACAGAATAAACGGATACATCACTCGCACCATCGTCACGGTGAGGGCGATATCCTCTGGATGATAGATTCGGTGGCTTTGATCGCTCCGTGCGAGCGAGGTAAGCAAGTCCACGATCCATGGCGCGGCGACCACGCCGACGAGCGTGATGAGACTCATGAAGACAGCGGACAAGGTCATCATCTTGTTGGCCAGTACCCATGCAGATGCCTCTCCCTCGGACTTGAGCCTCTTGGAAAATGTTGTCACAAATGCCTGCGAAAGTGCGCCCTCGGCAAACAAATCCCGCAGCAGGTTCGGCACGCGAAACGCCAACTGAAAGCAATCAAGCGCCGCTCCCGCACCAAAGATGGTGGTGAACATGACCTCTCTCGCAAGCCCAAGCACGCGACTTGCCATCACGGCGGCACTGACTTTCCACGTGGCTTTGGCAGACATCCGATTTATAAGCTCTCGCTACTCAAGACCACTGCGAGCACCGCACGATCACCGGGTGAAAGCGTGACTTGGTCATCGGCGACATTGCCCGATTCCACACAGACCATGCGAATATATTCTTCATCACCAAAGTCGGGCATGCGAATCGACTTCGCAATCCAGGGATTCCACACGACGGTCGATTGCGATCCTGATTTGGCGATGCGGATCTTACGGCCTAAGCCGGGATCAACAATCTCGGTGGTGGCCGAGGTGTTGAAATAGACCCGATCCATCTCACCCTCAAATCGGATAGGCTCATGACCCTCCGTGGTGACCACGTCGGCGATTCTGTCGTGATAGCCAACGTTAGAAAGCCCCGTGATCGAAATGTCTGAAATCGACCGGACGTGGAAGTACGTGTGAAGGCAGTTCTCAAATGTGAATGGCTGCTCTGAGGTGTTTGTAACACCAAGCTCCATCGACAGTTGATCGCCGACGGTCATTACGAATTCGACCTGGTAACCCGTTGAGTTCGGTAAGTGAAGAACCAGTTGAAATGCTTCGTTCGGCAGGAGCGCGGTGGTGACAAGCTCCCACTCCGTGGTGCGTGCAAATCCGTGTGCAGGGTATCCATCGCGTGGGCCAAACCATGGGAAAATGACGGGTACGCCTCCGCGGATCGGCTTGCCTGCCGCAAACTCGCTTGCGGCGCTCATGAACAACAGCGGTGGCTCGCCGTGTTTCTGAAAGTGACTTACATGCGCACCGTGCAGATAGATCTCGGCACGACTGAACGCGCTTTCGATTCGAATTTTTGGCAAGCCACCTTCACCCGTCGTGAGGGTGAGATGGCCGGGGATTTCAAGAGGGTGAGCGCTCATCGGTAAGTTATTTCTTCTTGCGGAGGAATGGCGGGAGGTCGAGGTCTTCACCCTCGAAGACGTTGGGCGTCTCGCCTTCGAAACGGCCACGATTGAGGGAGTCGAGTGAGAGCTCCGCCTGCGGTCCAGAGGATTTGATCCCAAGCTTGAGCTTTGGATGCTCCGCATCAACTGGCGCAACAGGTGTTTCTAACAAAATTTCTGGCGAGCTAGCAGAATCTAATGGAGTGAGTGAAGTATCGAATTCCTCAGATGGCGGCTCATCTTCAAGCATCGCTGCGGGTTCCGGTTCATCCATTACCGTTTCGCTCGCGATCGCATCATCGGTGAACGTGAATGAGGCCACATGCTTTCCCGGCGCTGGTGTTTCAGGCTCCGTTGAGAATAAGGGAAGCGCTTCTGCTTCGCGGGTGGCCTCAGGCACCACCGCGTTGCGCGTTGCACTCGGCTTGCGTGGCGGCGTGGATGGGAGTTCTTCGATGGGATCTGGGATCAGGTTTTCCGGCGCCTGATGACTCAAGGATGCACGTTGGGACGTGGCAAGTGAGTCCTCTGGCAGTGCACTGATCAGGGTGATGGAGAGTGAGTCCCCCATGCCTTGGTCAATCGCTGCACCAAAGAGAATCTGAGCATTAGCGGGAACGAATTTCTGTAACCGCTGCATGAGGAGCTCGATCTCGAAGAGCGTGAGGTCAGGCCCTCCGGCGAGGTGGACGAGTACCGTCTGGGCTGTCTTGAGCAGCGCGCCCTGATCTAACAGGGGGCTATTCAGCGCATTTTTCAACGCCTTCGCCGCTCGGTCTTTGCCGTTCGCGATGCCGGACCCAAAAAGGCAGCGTGACCGGTTCGTCCGTAAAGCACTCATGAGTTCATCGAGCCCCACGTTGATGATGCCGGGACGGATGACCAATCGGAGCACGGCCTTGATCGCCTCGCCAATCATATGGTCGGCGGCGGTGAACGCTTCATGGATTCCCTGCTTCGCAAGCACGAGTTCACCCATGCGGTTGTTGTCAAAAGTGACCAGCGCGTTGGCCAGCACCGCGAGCTCGTTGAGTGCCGTCTCTGCTTGTTCGCGGCGGCGCAATCCCTCAAATGCAAATGGCATCGTCGCGAATACGACCACGAATGCTCCTTCTTCGCGGGCAATTCGAGTGATCATCGGCGCCGCCCCAGACCCCGTGCCACCGCCCAGCCCGACACAGAGAAACACAATCGCTCGTCCGCGGATGGAACTGCGAATCTCACCCTCTGCTTCTAACACCGATTGTTGCCCGAGGCCCGGATCACCGCCTGCGCCGAGGCCTCGTGTTAGACTGCTGCCGAGTTGAATTTTCTCACGCGCAAGGCAGGTTGATAGCGTTCTTGCATCGGTGTTGAGGCCTAACAACTCTGCGTCTTCCATCCCATCAAGGGCAATTCGTTCGAGCATGTTTGATCCCGCTCCACCGAGACCGATGATTTTCACGGCGGATGATGGAATCGTTTGCTGGGGATCTCGGGCGTATGGAATCATAGAGATTTGAATGAAAAAGGTTAACGTTAGGTGTTAGAT
>JAPJNB010000147.1 GCA_026461385.1 Akkermansiaceae bacterium | reverse complement strand
GCCCGGCACGCCGTTCAAGTTGCCGCCGCTGAAATAACGGCCGGTGATGCTGCCCCAGTCACGCGCCAGCAGCGTGCCGTTGAAGGCGTGGTTGTGCGCGAATAGGTTGGCCAGCGTCAGGGAGGGGCTCCGCCAACGGCCCCTCGATCCTCCAGGGCTATTTCCATACCAACTGTGGCCGACGTTGCACAGCGTGTTGTAGGTAAAGGTGTGGCCGCCGGTAAGAAAGTCGTCCGCGCCCTCTAGATACAGCGAAAACAGGAAATGGCCGGAGTAGTCCGTCTCATTGATCAGACAGTTGTGAACCGTGTGCCGCAGGCCGCGGAGGTGGATTCCCGCGCCCGCGCTGTAGCGGATCGTCGAATTCAGAAACGCGTTGTCGTGCCCGCTTACCACGATGCCGATATCGCCCGAGGTGCTGTCTCCGGCCTTCGTGAAGTGCGAGACAAATTCAAACGCACACCGGTCGAACACACAGTCGGCCGAGTCCTGGAGCCGCGCCGACCCAGCGTGAACGGAGACGCCCTCGACGCGAATCTGCTCGCGGCCGCTGAGGTCGAAGGCACGTTGGCGGCGTTTGGCTACCACGTTGTCGGGCTTGGTGCCGGACAGCGGGATTAGGTAGAGCACGTCGTCCTGCCAATGCCACTCGCCGGGCTGGTCGAGCGCGTTCATGTGCCCGACGATCATGCCCCGACCATCGTCGGCCGTCGAGGTATGGACTGCCGACCAGTGTATGGGCCCCCGGTCACCGACGATGATTTCGCCCGACTTCGAACTTTCGATCACGCCTGTCTGCACCGACCAGCCGCCATAGTGAATCCCCAGGTAGAGCGCACCTTTCCAGAAGTTGTCGGGCTGGCCATCGAGCAGCCCGCTCACGATGCGTCCTGGTTGCTTGCCTGGCTCTGGATTGGCGAACTCGCCGAAGGTGGGCCAAAGTTTGCTCAACCCCGATACGGGCATCTCCAATCCCCGCGAAGGCTGGTTCGGAAACCGGGCTTCAATCAGCACTTCATCGCCGCAGAAAACTTGATTGCGGCCTGTCCCGAGCGTCCACGGCATCGGGGCTTTCCAGATGTTCTTCGCGGCATCATGGAGCGTCCAGCCTGTGACCGGCTCGCAGCCGGTGATGACGACCTTCTCATCCTTGTAGGACCTCAGCATGATGGGCTTCTGCTCCGTGCCGCTGCGTGGAAACGTGATCGTCTCGCGATACACGCCGCCGTGAACGAGCAACGTGTCGCCCGGCTGGAGCCTGTTCACGCCGACTTGAATCGTGGCGAACGGCTGCGTGATTGTGCCGGGATTGGAGTCGTTGCCGTTGGGGGCGACGTGGAATTCTGCGGCGTGCATCGCGGCCAGCGGCGCGAGCAGCAGGGCGAGGAGGAGTGTTGGTGTGTTTTTTTTCATGAATTGATGGCAGTGAGTTGGGTGAAGGTCAGCGAGACGGGGTATCCGTGAACTTGAGCCTTAAGGATGTTATTTTCCTGAGCGTCGCGTTGAGCCAGAGCGTGCGCCCGTCCCAGGCGTAGTCGGCGGGGGTCAGTTCTCGACCGTCCAGTTCGAGGCGAGACAGCGTCTTCGGGGCGCCTTGGAGTTCGAACACGGGGTGCACGCATGGCGTGGACGGGGTGATCGTGAGCGAGACCTCCGGCTTATCGACGGAGAGGAGCGTGGCGCGGCGTTCGGTGCTATAAGACGGCGTCTGCAGGCGGGCACCGTCGGCCTGGACCTGCGGCGGCGTGGCGAAACTGCGGGACCATTCCAGCAGGCGGGCGTCATCGGCGTCGCTCAGGCCGATGAGCCAGGCCCACTTCTCGACCTTCATCTTGCGGGTGACGCCGAGGGCGTCGGGCATCTCGGCGGTGCGGCTTTCGAGGGGCTGCGGGCGACGATGTCCCCAGGACATCATGGCGTTGTGCGCCGGGGTCATCGAGGCGAGGTCGTCGATGTTGTGGCCGGTGGGCTTGCGTCGGGCGAGCGGGAGGTGGTTGCCCCAGTAGAACGGCGTGACCATCTGGCCTTGGCTATAGAACGGTCGTAAAGCCATCACGGGCAGCCGATTCCAGCCGGGATTGAAGTAGACCGCCGACAAGGGTTCGCGGGCTCCGAAGCGGATGCGGTAAAGCGGAGGTTGCTCGCCGGACATGAGCTTTTCGTAATCGGGCTCCTGCGCGAGAAGGGGGTACTTCAGTTCGCGCTTCGAGCCATCGCGGAACAGCACGTCCACGAGGTTTTCCGGCAGCACGCGGAGCGGATAGGCGGCCGGAGGCGTGAGGATCAGCAGCTCCTCGATTTCGTATTCTGCCTCGGGTTCAGCCTGCAGGGTCATCGTCCGCGAGCCGAAGCCGTCAGGGTAGAAATAGAAATCCTCGGTCGCCGTTTCACCCCAGACCTTGTAATTCAGGTCGCAGGGCTGCGCGGTCCAGCGGACGTGGACGCGGGCGGCGGTGGATTCGATGATCTCGACGCGACTGCGGCGCAGTTCTTTGTCGGAGGCGGCGTCGATGCAGTCGAGGCCGTCGGGTCTGCGCGGTGCTTCGGCGAACTCGAAGTTCAGCGCGGTGTTGTGCTTCCCGGCCCAGAAGGGTGTGTAGGCCGCGCCGCGCCAGAAGACGAAGCGCGAACCGTTTGGCAGGGCGACCACGACATCCTGCCGCTCCGGTGCCCAGGCTTTGTCATAAGGCATCTCGGTCACCTCGTCCGGGCCGGAATAGGAGAGCAGCGGGTAGTCGTAGCGCAGCTTGGTCTCGATGGCTCCGAAGGCGGGCAGCGGCGGCGTATCAAGCATCAGCATCGTCGTGATGGTCTTGTGCCAGAGTTCACGGCCCTGAGCATCACGGATCGTCAGATGCAGCGTGTCGCGATGCTTCGTGAGGGCTGGGGGTGGCAAAGCGATCTTCAGTTCGGCACGGATGCCCTTGGGCAACTCGATAGCGGCTTTGCTTGGCCGATCCGGCGAAGACTCAAACCACGCGAACACCTCTGCGCCGCGAACCTCTTCCTTGCCGGAAAACGCGGCGAGGGTTACGCGGGCCTGCTGCCTCGGACCAAGCACCAGCCAGTCAGCAGGCGGCAAAATCGCGCCGAGATCGACGGGATTGATCACTGGATCAACCGTGGCTTCCGCGTCCGCCTCGAACGCCGGGCGCTCGACCTTCCAGCGGGCTCGCTCGATGGCCTTGCCGTCCTTGTCTTTGGCGAGCAGCACCAGTTCCTCCGGCGCGGGCGAGGTGGCGAAGGTCACGCGTGCGGTGAAGGGAGAGTTACCGGAGACATCGAGCGCTTTCCGCTCCACCTCCTTGCCTTCGCGATACGCCGCGAGCCAGTGCTCCGGGGCTGGTCGAGTGTCGCTGGCGAACTGCACGATCACCGGAGTCAGGCCGACGCGCTCCACGCCGAAGGGCGGACGCCAGGGATGCCCAGGATCGAATTGAAAGCTCGTCGCAGAGGTCACGGCCTCGCGCAGTCCGGCCACGCTGCCGGGATGCTCGAAGAGGAAGCGGATATCTCCGGCTTTCAGCGCCTCGTCGTAGATTTGCAACTCATCGAGGAGCCCACGCAAATGCGAGCGCACATAGCGCCACGTGTCGCCATCGGCGCGGCAGCCGATCCGCAGCACGCTGTCCGGCGCGTCGGGCTTCATCGTGAAATCGCCGCCCCGGAAGGTGCCTTTGTCAGCGGGAGTCTTGCCCTGACCGTCCACATAGAGCGTGAAATGCGGAGCCTCCGCCGCGCGATACGTCACCGCGATGTGATGCCATCCTCCGTCGTTCGGCACGAGGCCGTTCGAGGCGCGGTAGTTCGTGATCCACTCGCCCTGGCCCTCGCCATGCACTTGCAGGCCCTCGATGCCGAAGACTCCGAAGAACTTGTCGGGCGCGGCGGTCAGATCGGCGCGGCCTTTGAAGAGCACCGGCATCTCCGCGTAGTAGTTCCCCACGTTGACCCAGGTCGCGAGGGTGAAGTCGCGGCTGAAATCAATCGCCGAAGGG
>JAPJNB010000146.1 GCA_026461385.1 Akkermansiaceae bacterium | reverse complement strand
GTCGGCAACGAATGGCTGGCACAACGTCTGGACATGGGCCACAATCGTTCCGTGAGCCGCCTCATCCGCCAAGGAAATGACAGTAAAGAAATCAGAAAACTATGCTCAGAATTCTCGAAAATGTTACCATGCGAGGACTGACCCCGTCCACTGACCCCGTCCATCAGGAAACTGTGACGCAATTGACGCACTGCGCCAAACAAGGCTGAAACCGGAAGCGCCACCCTCGCGATCACTGGCCCGTTTGATACGCCAAGCTAACCATGCGCCAGCCCATCGACATCGACTACGTTTCCATGGCCATCGTCGGCCACCATCTTCAGGCGGTGCTACAGACCAGCTCACCTAACGCATGGATCTCGCAACGTCTGGAAATGGGCCACAACCGCTCGGTTAGCCGCCTCATCCGATCGGACAATGACAACCCGGAAATCAAAAGACTCTGCTCGAAACTTCCGAGGATGTTACGATGCGAAGATTGCCCCCGTCCATCAGATCCGCCAGCATCTCTCCTCGACTCCATAATCTCACCCTGCTAGATCTGCCCTCATCAAATGATCACTGGCGAAATCAAATCCAAAGTCGACCGCATCTGGGACACCCTCTGGTCCGGCGGCATCTCCAACCCCCTCACCATCATCGAGCAGCTCACCTATCTGCTCTTCATTAAGCGGCTGGATGAGATTCACACCCTCAAGGAAAACAAGGCCAACCGCCTCAAGCAAGCCATCGAGGAACCCATCTTCACGCCGAAGCAGGACAAGCTCCGCTGGTCACGCTTCAAGGAAACTTCCCCCGACGAGATGTTCACCACCGTGCGCGATCACGCCTTTCCCTTCATCAAGACCATCGGCCAGACCGCCAGCGGCGAGGGTGGCAGCACCTACAGCCACCACATGAAGGACGCCACCTTCATGATGCCCACTCCAAAGGTCCTCTCCAACATCGTGGACCAGCTCGACGCCATCGACATGGCCGACAGCGACACCAAGGGCGACCTCTACGAATACATGCTCGGGAAAATCGCCAGCGCCGGACAGAATGGCCAGTTTCGCACCCCTCGCCACATCATCAATCTCATGGTGGACATGACCGCTCCCACCCCCAAGGACAAGATCTGCGATCCTGCGCTCGGCACCGCCGGTTTCCTCGTCGCCTCCGCCGAGTATCTCCACACCCACCACAGCGACGCCATCTACAAGGATGCCACCGCCCGCCGCCGCTTCAATGAGGCCACCTTCCACGGCTACGACTTCGATTCCACCATGCTCCGCATCGGCAGCATGAACATGCTCCTCCACGGCGTGGAAAACCCGGACATCCGTTACAAGGACTCGCTGTCCGAAAACGATGAGGACGACACGGAGAAATACTCCCTCATCCTCGCCAATCCGCCTTTCGCAGGCAGCCTCGATTACGAGTCCACCGCCAAGGACCTCCAGCGCATCGTCAAGACCAAGAAGACCGAGCTGCTCTTCATGGCGCTCTTCCTGCGCATTCTCCAGACCGGTGGCCGCGCCGCCGTCATCGTGCCCGACGGCGTGCTCTTCGGCTCGTCCAATGCCCACCAGCAGATCCGCAAGCTCCTCGTGGAGGATCAGAAGCTCGATGCCGTCATCTCCATGCCCTCCGGCGTCTTCAAGCCTTACGCCGGGGTCTCCACCGCCATCCTGCTTTTCACCAAGACCAACTCCGGCGGCACCGACCACGTCTGGTTCTACGACATGCAGGCCGATGGCTTCTCGCTCGACGACAAGCGCACCCCGCAGCCCGACAAGTCCGACCTCCCCGATATCCTGAAGCGCTGGAAAAACCTCGCCAAAGAAAAATCCCGCGCCCGCACCGATTCCAGTTTCCTCGTCCCCAAGGCCGAGATTGTCGCCAACAACTACGACCTCTCACTCAACCGCTACAAGGAAGTCGTCCATGAAACGGTCGATCACGATTCACCGAAGAAAATCCTTACCCGTCTCGCCAAACTCGAAGACGAGATCGCCAAAGGCAGAAAAGAACTGGAGGCGCTGCTGAAATGAGCGGATCCCTCACATCCCCCGACGACGCATTCTTCGGCTCCATCCGCGAGATCCTCGCCGAGGCCCGTCGCAAAGCGGCCACCAGCGTCAATGTCATCATGGTGGAAGCCTATTGGCGCATCGGAGCGAGGATTGTCGAGCAGGAGCAAAAAGGCGAAGCGCGTGCCGCTTACGGCAAGGAACTCATCAAGGAACTCTCCCGCCGACTCGGCGACGAGTTTGGCAGAGGGTTTTCCATCGCAAACCTCAAGAATTTCCGGCAGTTCTACCTTACCTTTCCTGATTCAGCAAAAGGCTACGCACTGCGTAGCGAATTGGGCTGGACGCATTACCGGCTCATCATGCGGGTCGAGGAACCCAAGGCCCGCGCCTACTACCTGGAAGCAGCCGCCGGGCAGGGCTGGACCAGCCGCCAGCTCGAACGGAACATCCGCAGCGGCTGGCACCAGCGGCTTCTCGAAGCCCCTGAGGCAGAGAGCGGAGCCGCCCCCCTCTCCCCGGAAAACATCTTCAAGGACCCCTACATCCTCGAATTTCTCAACCTCCCCGAAGACACCAAAACCCACGAACGCGATCTCGAATCCGCTCTCATCGACAACTTGCAGGCCTTCCTCCTCGAACTCGGCAGAGGTTTCTCCTTCGTCGGCCGCCAGTTCCGCATCAGCTCGGAAACCTCCCACTTTTACATCGATCTCGTCTTCTACCACTACCTCCTCAAGTGCTTCGTGCTCATCGACCTCAAGATCGACAAACTGGCCCACCAGGACATCGGCCAAATGGACATGTATGTCCGCATGTTCGATGATCTCAAGCGCGGCGAGGACGACAATCCCACCCTCGGCATCATCCTCTGCGCCGACAAGGATCAGACCATCGTCCGCTACTCCGTGCTCCACGGGAACGAGCAACTCTTCGCCGCCAAATATCTCACCATCCTTCCCAGCGAAGCAGAACTCGCCCGCGAACTCGAAGCCCGCCACGTGCTCGATATCCCCACGGAAGGGGGGGAGGCATGACACGCCCATTGCAGGATGAATCTCGCAGACAAGATCACCGAAGGGAGAACGGAACGGGAGGGGGTGTTGAAATTAAGACTGCGGCCTTGAAGGAAGTCGCTCCAGCCCAAGCTGCTCGCTTGTCGTTTCAACCTAAAGACCTCGTCTGGCAGCTCAATCTGGATCAGATAGAGGCGCAAAGCGGTCGCATCTTATCAAAAGTCACCGGCTTGGCTTCAGCCGCCGGAACATCAACGCAGCCATTCGACACCGGAAATGTTCTTTATTCAAAACTGCGTCCCTATTTGAACAAAGTCGTTTGCCCGGATTCGCCGGGTATCGCCACGACCGAGTTGGTGCCACTCAGACCACATCCCAAAAAACTGGATCGGCAGTATCTGACCTATTACCTGCGGTCCCCTGAGTTCGTCACTTGGATCAGCAATGAGGTAGCTGGCGCGAAAATGCCCCGTGTCACAATGAAGGTTTTCTGGGACCACGAAATCCCCCTCCCGCCGCTCGCCGAGCAGAAGCGGATCGCGGCGATTCTGGATGCCGCGGACGCCTTGCGCACCAAGCGCCGCGAGGCCCTCGCCCAACTCGACGCCCTCCTCCAATCCACCTTCCTCACCCTCTTCGACGATCCGGTGTCCAATCCGATGGGGTGGGAAATGGCCGCCATGGGTTCTCAGCTCAAGGTTATCGGAGGATACGCTTTCAAATCGGAAGACTTCCAAGAAACCGGATCACCAGTCATCCGAATATCGAACCTGAACAAAGATTCGATTGATCTCGATGGTTGCGCCAGGATTCCAAAAGCCAAAATTGGAAAGGGCGAGAAGTTCCGCATCATCGCAGGCGACACTCTCATTGCAATGTCGGGAGCGACTACCGGAAAGCTCGGCCTCGTGCCGGATGATCTGAATGATGAATGGTATCTCAACCAGCGAGTCGGAGCCTTTCGAATTCCTGACATTTCGCGAATTGATCGTGAATACCTTAGAGCTCTCCTTGCGTCGCCCTTCTATCAACGTCACGTCTTGAATCTTGCTGGTGGTGCGGCGCAACCAAACATCAGCGGCAAGCAGTTGGAGTCTGCCGAAATCCCACTCCCCCCGCTGCCCCTCCAACAAAAATTCGCCGCCATCGTCGAATCCGTCGAGCGCCAGAAGACCACCCAGCGTGCCCACCTCGCCGAGCTAGACGCCCTCTTCGCCGCCCTCCAGCACCGCGCCTTCCGCGGGGAACTTTGAATTTCGACGGAATGAATCAAGATCCCGCGATGCCACGCACCCGAGTCACTACCGTGTTCGGCCGGGCTCCGACCGGAGTCTCCATCCGGCCGTTTATCTGCGAGGACGAGAGCGGACGGATGCTTTATGTGAAGCCATTCGGCAGTCTGGCCGTGTCGCTCATCAGCGAATGGATTGCAGCCCGGTTGGCAAGGGAGCTGGGATTGCCGATGCCGGAGGTGGATCTTGTGGATGTTCCTGCGGATCTCTGCCGGGCGGCTGGCGACGCGGATTTGAAGCCCGGACCGGCCTTTGCCTCAGTATCGCTCGGCCCAGGTGCGGCGGACCTTCAGTCTCGGGATCTGGGCCGCATCGAGCCTGGGATTTTGGCGGAAACACTGGTCTTCGATGCTTGGATTCGGAACGCGGATCGAATTCTCGGGCCTGTCGCAGGAAACCCGAATGCGATGATGGTGAGTCCGGGCAGCCGGTTTTTCCTGATCGATCACGACAATGCTTTCGATCCGGAATGGGATCCCGTGGCCATGCACAAGATGCATCTTGCGTGGAGGCAGGCCGCGCACTGGCTGGACAGCGGCCACCGTGACGAATGGCTGGTCCGGGCGCGAAATGCTTTCGACAAGCTCGACGTCTTCTGGCAAGAACTGCCGCCGGAATGGCTGCAGGGAGCCGAAGAGACAAGTTCGGTTTTCCGGTCGCAAGTTCTGGACATCCTCAATCTGCCGTTCGATAGTCCGCAAGCATTCTGGATGCTTTTTCACCCTAATTCGCCATGAAACCGACCGCATATCTCCACGGCACGATCGAGCTGATCCCCTATGCGGATCAGGGCGAGTTCGTGATTGTGGGCGTGTTCGCCGTCGATCCGGGCGGACGCACGTTGCACTGGCGTCTGCAGAAGCCTGCCAAAACCACACGGTTGACGGGTTTTTTTCCGGAACTCGACCGGCGGCAATTTCGTGAAACTCTGCGGCATTTGAACGAAGAGTGGGCTGAGCTTGAGGCACAGATCAACCAAGGACGCGGAACCCGCACTTTGGAATTCGCGGAGATGGATGGCGGCCTGCTGTTTCGGACACTCACGCAGCCGCGCGGTGGGAATCTGCGCTACCAAGCGCGGGGAACGGTCATCGAGGCAGACATCGAGGGCTGGCTCGACCGGCGTTTCAACAAGCTGGTGCTACGTGAGATCGAAGCGACTGAAGCCCCCGAGGAGAAACGTTTGACTGACGAGGTGAGGAGCCAGCTTCGCGAGTGGAAGTTGGTGAAAACCTGGATGGAAGCAGTGGTCGGCCCGGAGGCTTACCATGCCCGTTTCCCTTTTGCCTATCGCAAGGGTCCGGAAGAGCGGGTGCTGCGTGCCATCAAGCCGCTGCACCTCGCCGGTGCCGCACCGGTTCACATTCTCGAACATGGAGATGCCTGGTTGCAGAAGATCAGGCGGCTGAGGCATTTCGGCGAGGCCCCCGAGGTTCTGATTTTCCCGCTGGCCTTCCCGGTGAACGAGAATTCCCCGCACTATGAAAATGCCCGTCTGGTCGCAGACGATCTCCGGCGAGAGGGCGTGGAAGTGCTGGACGCCAACCGGCTCGTGGAACTGAAGCAGCACGTCCTAACGGCGGAAACCGAGGATCTGGTTTTATCCGAAGAAGGTCGAAAGCTTGCCTAAGCAAGATGGCGTGCAGTTGGTGACGACGAACACTGACTTTCCGCTCGTTTCCCCGCATTTTAGCTGATAGGAAAGATTCATCCCCTGATGAATTCCAACTTCACCTTCCTACCACCAGCATTCAAGGACATCGCGGAAGCCTCCTGCAAGGCGGAGGAGCAGATCATGGGCGATCCCCGTGCCGCGTGTTTCCACGCCCGTTTCGCGTTGGAATTGGCCGTCCGCTGGCTTTACCGCTACGATAGCAGTCTGCGGATGCCATATGATTCCAGCCTCGGTGCGATGATCCATGATCCCGGTTTCCGCAATCTCTTGCCAGAAGCGGTATTTCAGAAAGCCCGGATCATTCAGCAGGTGGGCAATCAGGCCGTCCACGAGCAGAAACCGATCCGCCAGTATGACGCCCTGCAGTTGGTCAAGGAGCTACACCACTTCTGCTACTGGCTCACCCGCACCTACACCCCGGAGGCCTCCCGCGAGGGAGCCGCATGGTCGGATGCTCGTGTGCCTCAGCCAGTCACCGGTGCGACGGTTGTCCCTCGCGGAGAGTTGGAGGCACTGGAGTCAAAGCTTAAGGAACAAGCCAAAGAAGTCCTTCAGCGCCAGCAGGAAAAGGATGCGCTCGACTCCGAGCTTCATCTTCTTCGCGCCCATCTCGCGGAAGCCCGTGCCACCGCCGCCCAAGTGGTGGACACCCATAACTATTCAGAAGCGGAAACCCGCGACTACCTGATTGATCTTGAGCTAAAACGCGCTGGTTGGCCGCTCGACCAAAAGAGGGACCGCGAGTATGAAGTCACCAACATGCCCAACAGCAAGGGCCTCGGCTACGTGGATTATGTGCTCTGGGGAGACGATGGCAAACCGCTCGCTGTGGTGGAGGCCAAGAAGACCACGGTGGAACCTCAGGTGGGTCAGCAGCAAGCCAAGCTCTATGCCGACTGCCTAGAGGTCATGCATGACCAGCGCCCGCTCATTTTCTATACCAACGGCTACGAAACATGGCTGTGGGATGATACGGCCTATCCACCGCGCCGCGTGTCCGGATTCTACAAGAAGGAGGAACTCGCCCGCCTCATCCTCCGCCGCAGCAGCCGCAAGCCCTTCAACATCGTCCCGATCAAGGCGGAAATCGCCGGTCGCTACTACCAGAAGCGCGCCATCACCAGCATCTGCGAGCACATCTCTAAAAAACAGCGCAAGGCCCTGCTAGTCATGGCCACTGGCACTGGCAAGACCCGCACTGCCATCGCCCTCGTGGACGTGCTGCAGCGGGCAAACTGGGCCAAGCGCGTGCTCTTCCTTGCGGACCGCGTGTCGCTTGTCAATCAGGCGAGTAATGCCTTCAAGACCCACCTATCAGATTCCAGCCCAGTGAATCTGGTCACGGAAAAGAACACCGAGGGCCGCGTCTATGTCTGCACTTACCCAACCATGATGGGACTCATCGACGTGACCGACGGCGGCACCACCCGCTTCGGGATCGGCCACTTCGATCTAATCATCATCGACGAGGCGCACCGCTCAGTCTATCAGCGCTACCGCGAGATTTTCCGCTACTTCGATTCCCTGCTCGTCGGCCTCACCGCAACCCCGCGTGATCAGGTGGATAAGAATACCTACGAACTCTTCGACTTGGAACAAGGCGTGCCCACCGATGCCTACGAGCTGGAGTTGGCTGTCAGCGATGATTTTCTTGTTCCTCCACAAGTCCGGCAGGTGGATCTCAAGTTTCCACGCGAAGGCATCCAGTATGATGATCTCAGCGAGGAGGAAAAAGCCGAGTGGGAATCTCTCGACTGGGGAGATTCGGACGGCTCTGGCGGCGCACCAGACGCCGTAAATGCCTCCGCGATCAACAACTGGTTGTTCAACACCGACACCGTGGACAAGGCACTCCAGCATGTCATGGAGGAAGGGCTCAAGGTCGAAGGCGGCGACCGCCTCGGCAAGACCATCATCTTCGCTCGCAACCACGAGCATGCCAAGTTCATCGAGGAGCGCTTCAATTTCCACTACCCACACTATCTTGGCCATTTCGCCCGCGTCATCGACAACTACGCGAAATACCCGCAGAGCCTCATTGATGACTTTTCACAGAAGGACAAGGCCCCGCACATCGCCATCTCTGTCGATATGCTCGACACCGGCATTGACGTGCCTGAGATCGTCAATCTGGTCTTCTTTAAGCCCGTCTATTCCAAGATCAAGTTCTGGCAGATGATCGGTCGCGGCACCCGTTTGTGCAAAAACCTCTTCGGCCCAGATCAGGACAAGGAGCACTTCCGGATCTTCGACTTCTGTTTCAACTTCGACTATTTCAAGGAAAACCCAAATGGCATCGAAGGCAGCGGCGGAGAATCCCTCGGCACCCGCCTTTTCAAGAGCCGCGTGCAACTGCTTGCCGCCGTTCAGAAAACTCCCGAACTGGAACCCTCGGGCGCACTTCACTCCGTTCTTGCCAACACGCTGCATGGAGAAGTCAGTGGCATGAACTTGGACAACTTCATGGTGCGCGCCCACCTCCAGCATGTGGAGAAATTCAAAAACCAGAACGCATGGGACTCACTCACGGATTCCGACATCCACGAGCTCGAAAACCACGTCGCCGGGTTGCCAAGCCAGATCGAGACCGATGAGATCGAAGCCCGCTTCTTCGACCTCAACGCCCTAAGGTTGCAGGTCGCCTTGGTTGAGAAGGATGCTGCAGCCTTCGAATCCACCCGCAAGAAAATCATCGAGATCGCCGCCAGCCTTGAGGAAAAGGACGCAATTCCCGCCGTCAAACAGCAGCTAGAATTCCTCCGCGCCATTCAGACCACCGAGTTCTGGGAGTGCATCGACCTCGCAGCGCTCGAAGATCTCCGCATCCGCATGCGCGGGCTCGTCCAGTTCATCGACAAGTCCAAGCGCAAGATCGTTTACACCAACTTCGCGGATGAGATCACCGGCGTCCGCGATGACGCTGCGATTTACATGCCCAAGATGACCGGCAACCAATACGCCAAGAAGGTGGAAGAATACCTCCGCAGTCATCAGGACGAGATCGCCATCCAGCGCCTACGCAACAACCAGCCGCTCACGCCCACCGACCTCAAGTCGCTTGAGCAAACGCTTCTTAGCATCGGTGAGGATGAAGGCCAGCGCTTGCTCACCAGCATGCTCCAGATCCACGAGGTCCCCACGCTTGCTCACCTCGTCCGCCGCATCGTCGGAATGGACCGCAGCGCAGCAAAGGCCGCCTTCTCAAGCTTCCTCGAAGACCGGGGTCTCAACTCCCAGCAGATCCGCTTCGTCGAGCTTGTCATCGACCAGCTCACCGCTCGAGGTTTCATGGAACCCGCCTCCCTCTACGAGGCTCCCTTCAGCAGTATCCACGCCGACGGTCCCGAGGGGCTCTTCGCAGGCAAACCCAACATCATCGACGGACTCTTCCACAAGCTGGAGGAAACGCTGCCAAGGGTGCAGGAGGGGTGAAGGAATTCCTAAACCACGACCTCGAAGACTCCGCCATCCGCACCGTGGTGCTTCAAGCTGATGCACTGGCGGCGGAGGTTCGGTGAAAATGTTGCATTTCAAAGTCCCAGACAAAAGGTAGGTTTTCCGGTTGTATTGTGGGCTGGGGTTCATCGGAAGGTCTCTTGAGTAGGAAGCGGTGGCTGTCGCCTTGGAAGGATTCGCGGGAGAAGCCGGTGATTTACCATTGCATCAGCCGAGTGGTGAAGACGCCGCTCCAGCGGCACGCTCAGGGAAGAACGCTACAAGAGCGTGATTGTCGAAAGCAGGGTCGCCGCACGGACCATGGCGGCCTGCATCGATCTGAACCCCGTGAGAGCCGGCATGGTGGCAGATCCAGCGGAGTATCGATGGAGCAGCTACGGCGAAGCCGTGGGCGGCGGACGAAGGAGGACGGCAAGGCAGCGGCTGGGGTGTTGTGGAGCGTGAGGGGTTTGAAAGTCCGGGTGTGAGTCTCTGATGCGATCGCTGGTGATTCCAGAGTTGGTGCGCATCAAATTCAACGATTCGGCGAGAGAATCCACTTTTGCTCGTTTCGTCACCGGGCGCAGTGCAGAGATTGCAGAATCGACCCGCTTTTTTTAAAAACTTCCACGCCCCTCAGCAATTATCTTGCAAATTTTGCGTCGGTGGGCTTTTCTCCGCGCCCAACCTTGAACCTAGGACGGTCTGGCACCCGCTGGATCCATCCCTTACTACCATGAGCACTAAAGAAATCGACCTCAAAGCCTATCAACTCCACGAAGGAGACACCGGAAGCGCACCATACCAAGTGGCGCTCCTCACCGCTCGGATCTTCCATCTGACCGACCATTTGAACATTCACAAAAAGGACTTCTCGTCCCGCCGTGGACTCCTTACCTTGGTTTCCCAGCGCCGCAAACTCCTTGATTACATCAAGAAAGGCTCGGAAGAACGCTACCAGCAGGTCATCCAAGGCCTCGGACTCCGCCGCTAATCCAATCTCCGCTAGGCAGCCACTGGAAAATCCCAGTGGCTGTTTTGCGAAACGGCTTGGGCGCCAAAAATTCTGCCCGAGTCGCCGGATAAAAACTCGTCCGCCGCTCGCCAATATGCGGGTCGCGGATTTTTGTCCGAAATCGATGAATGCCCGTTTTGCATCCCGCAGAACGAGCTGTACGCACTGAAAAAGAAAACAAACACTGATTATGAATATCCATACACTCACGGCCGATGTCGGAACCAATCCGATGACGTTCGAAACTGGCAAAATTGCCAAACTCGCCGATGGCGCCGTCACCGTCCGTTGCGGCGACACCATCATCCTGGTCACCGCCGTTTCCGCCACCAAGGTGAAATCCGGCCAGACCTGGTTCCCACTCTCGGTGGAATACAAAGAAAAAGCCACCGCTGCCGGCGTTTTCCCCGGCGGCTACTTCAAGCGCGAAGGCCGTCCTACCGAGAAGGAAATCCTCACCTGCCGCATGACGGACCGCCCACTGCGTCCGTTGTTTCCAAAAGGCTACCTCTACGAAACCCAGATCGTCGCCATCCTGCTCAGCGCCGATGGCGTGAATGACTCCGACATCCTCGCGATGAACGGTGCCTCCGCGGCCCTCTGCCTCTCAGACATCCCGTTCGCTGGCCCAATCGGCGCCGTGCGCGTCGGACGCGTCGATGGAAAATTCGTCATCAACCCGACTCACGACGAGCGCGCTGACAGCGACCTCGACCTGATCTACGTCGGCGACAAGACCAACGTCATCATGATCGAAGGCCAAGCCGACGAGCTCCCAGAAGAAGAGTTCATCAAGGCGCTTCATTTTGCCCAGGAAGCCGTTGCCAAGCTGGTGGCCGCCCAAGAAGAACTCGCGAAACTCGCTGGCAAGGAAAAGCGTTCCTACGAACTCACCGTCGCCAAGGACAACCTGCTGGAAATCGCCTACGAAATCGCAGGTGACCGCATCGAAGCCGCGATTTACGCCCCATCCAAGACCGAGCGTGCCAAGAAAGTCGGCGCTCTCCGTGACGAAGTGGAAGCCGCCATTAAGGAGCGCGCTCCAGAAGCCACCGAATTCGACGTCGAGCAAGCCTTCGAATACCTCCAGAAAAAGGCATTCCGTATCTCGATCATGGAAAAAGGCGTTCGCGCTGACGGCCGCGGCATCGGTGACCTCCGCCCACTCTACGGCGAAATCGGCACCCTGCCACGCGTCCACGGATCGGCCATTTTCGCTCGCGGCGAAACGCAAGCCCTCGCCATCACCACCCTCGCACCTGCCGACGAAAAACAACATTTCGACAACTACGCGGGTGGCGAAGACGAGAAGCGCTTCATCCTCCACTACAACTTCCCTCCCTTCTCCGTCGGTGAATGCGGACGCATGGGTGGCATCAACCGCCGCGAAATCGGCCACGGCTCGCTCGCTGAGCGGTCGATCGAACCCGTCATCCCAGCCGAAGCCGATTTCCCATACGCCATCCGCGTTTCATCGGAAGTCATGGAATCGAATGGTTCCACTTCGATGGCCTCGGTTTGCGCTGGCACCATGGCTCTTCTCGATGCAGGTGTGCCGCTGATCCGCCCAGTGGGTGGTATCTCCGTCGGTCTCGTCACGGAGAACAACGCTGACGACTCGATGAAGTCCTACAAGATGCTCCTCGACATCATCGGATCGGAAGATTTCTACGGTGACATGGACTTCAAACTTTGTGGCACCGACGAAGGGGTCACGGGTTATCAGTTGGACCTCAAGCTCCCCGGTCTGCCACTCGCCATGCTCGAGGAGGCGATCCACATCGCCAAGGCCGGCCGCACCAAGATCATTGCGAAAATGGCCGAGTCGATCGTCGAGCCTAAGCCACTTAGCCCGCATGCGCCTCGCATTGTTTCCGTCAAGATCCCAGCAGACCGCATCGGCGAGCTGATTGGACCTGGCGGCAAGAACATCAAGGGCATCCAGGCCGAGTCCGGCGCCGAGATCAACATCGAGGACGACGGCACCGTGCACATCTACGCTTCCAAGCAAGAAGGCCTCGATCGCGCCAAAGCGATGATCGACCGGATGTTCCAGGAAATCGAAGTGGGCAAGGTTTACACCGGCAAGGTCGTTTCCATCACCCAGTTCGGCGCATTCATGGAAGTGCTCCCTGGCAAGGACGGACTCGTCCACGTCTCCGAACTCGCCGAAGGCCGCACGGAAAACGTGGAAGACATCGTCAAGAAAGGCGACGTCATCACCGCCAAGTGCCTCGGAGTTGATGAAAAAGGCCGCGTGAAGATGTCACGCCGCGCCTGGCTCCGCGACCAGAAGGCCACAGAGGCAGAAGCCGCTGGCGTTTCCGGCGACTGATCCCCGCAGAAGAACAATTCAAGGCCGGCGTCCTCACAAGGGACGCCGGTTTTTTTGTGAACTTGAATTCTAAAACAAATTCCCTACCCATTCCCCCATGCCCATCAAGGAACTCGCCATGGAAACCATCAAGGATCTTCCTGAGAACGCCTCATGGCAGGAAATTGAAGTGCGTATCCATCTGTTAGCCGAAGTCAACATGGGATACGAACAGCTCCAAAGGGGTGAAGGAACGGCGATCACGACGGAAAGCGAGCTTCTCAATCTGGCCAGAGGCAACTGATGAAAATCATCCGCATCCTTCACGGCGCGATGGATTTCAGCAGTCATCTGCCAACCGAGGATCTGCTGGACTGAAACGCCTCCAAGCAAGAAAGCCTCGACCAGGCCATCTCGTTGATAGCCGGCCATGTTTATCGCGACGATGCATTCGATTTGGCGCTGTGCGCGAGGGTGTTGCTTGATTGTTATTCATTGAAACTCTGCGCAAGTACCACCTAAACTGCATTTCAACTTTCACCGCTCCATGACTCAATTCCGCCCGTGCATCGACCTTCATCAAGGTAAGGTAAAACAAATCGTCGGCGGTAGCTTGCGTGATTCGGGTGCGGGACCGTTGGAGAATTTTGTTTCGGATCGCCCGGCGGGGTGGTTCGCGGAGCAGTTTCGGGGCGATTCTCTGACGGGTGGGCATGTGATTAAACTGGGCCCTGGCAACGATCTTGCCGCGCGTGAGGCGCTTGCGGCGTGGCCTGGCGGGCTGCAGATCGGTGGCGGGATTGATGCTGCCAACGCGGCAGACTGGCTAGATGCGGGGGCCAGCCATGTGATTGTGACCTCAGCGCTGTTTGATCCGGCGGGGAAATTTCAGGAGGAGCGCCTGCGGGAACTGGTGGCCAAGGTGGGGTGCGAGCGGCTGGTCATCGATTTGTCATGTCGGCGGACGGCGGCAGGCTGGGCGGTGGCGATGAACCGCTGGCAAACCTTGACGGATTTGGTGGTCGACCATGCGACACTCGACCGATTGCTGCCATTTTGTGACGAATTTTTAATTCATGCCGCTGATGTGGAAGGGCTTTGCGGTGGGATTGATGCCGATTTGGTCGCGTTGCTGGGCGGATGGGGGAAATGTCCGGTGACGTATGCGGGAGGTGCTGCCACGATGGCGGATCTTCTAACGGTTGAGCAGGCTGGGTGTGGGGTGGTGGATGTGACGGTGGGCAGTGCGCTGGATCTTTTCGGCGGAAATGGGCTCCGATACCTCGATCTGGTGGCGTGGAACCATCGGGATGCGTGACGATGCGGGAAAGCGGTTGCAGGTTTTGTTCCTGCCGTCATAAGCTACGGCTGTGCCGCCTTTGGATCATCCAGCTTTTGCCGACGGAGTGATGAATCACCGAGATTTTCTGCGTTCCGTTTTTCAGTCGATGCTCCGCGGGCGAATCCTAGAAAACAAGCTTTCGAGCCTCTACAAAGCTGGGAAAATCGTCGGGGGCGTTTATCTCGGGCGGGGCCAAGAAGCGGTGAGTGCGACGCTGGGCACGGCCTTGATTCAAGGCACCGATTTTTTTGCCCCATTGATCCGTGACCAAGCTGGGCGCACCGCATTCGGCGAGCCGTTGATCGATTGCACGCGGACTTATCTGGGGTCAGTGAAGGGGCCAATGCGTGGGCGTGACGGCAATATCCATCGGGGTCGTCCAGATCTTGGGATGCCAGCGATGATTTCTCACTTGGGCGCGCAGGTTTCGGTCGTGGCCGGGATGCTCTTCGCCAAGCGGCTTCAGGGGACGCTCGCGGGGCGGGTGGGAGCGACGTGTATCGGCGACGGAGCGACCTCCACGGGCGCATTTCATGAGGGCCTGAATCTTGCGGCGATCGAGCGTTTGCCGCTGGTGGTGGTGGTGGCCAACAATCAATTTGCTTATTCAACGCCGAATGACCGTCAGTTTGCGTGTGCGGATTTGGTGGAAAAAGCGCGCGGCTACGGTGTAGGTGGCTTCTCGGTCGATGGCACGGACATGCTTGCTTGCGTTTCGGTGATCGGTGAGGCCGTCCGGCGTGCGCGAGAGGGCGGTGGACCGCAGATGGTGGTGGCGCGGCTGCTGAGGCTCTCTGGGCATGGTGAGCATGACGATGGATCGTACGTGCCCGCTGAGGCGAGGGTCGACCACTACGGGCAGGATTGCATCGAGGTGGCCATGCAGCAGCTAATTGAAAATCATTTCGCAACTGCAGAGGAAATCGTCGCGTGGCAGGATCAGATCGCCGACGAAGTGCAGCGTGCGGTTGCCCAAGCCCAGCAAGAGCCGGTGCCCGATCCCTATCAGGAAGACTGGACGGCACTGTCCACGCGTTTTCCATTAGACCAACCCATTTCTCAACCGATTTTCTCGTGAGTGTGACCTACATTGATGCGATTCGTGAGGCGCAGGAGAAACTTCTGCGTGAGGACGATCGCGTGTTCCTTTATGGGCAGGACATCGCGACGTTTGGCGGCGCGTTCAAAGCGACCAAAGGCCTTGCGGAAAAATTTCCGAACCGCGTGTTCGACGCGCCCATTTCGGAAGATGCCATGATCGGCATGGCGGTGGGTGCGGCCATCGAGGGAATGCGGCCGATCATTGAAATGCAGTTTGCGGATTTCTCATCGGTCGCGTTCAACCAGATCGTCAATCAGGCGGCGACGCATTTTTATCGGACGGGCATGCCGATTCCGCTGACGGTGCGCTTGCCATCGGGCGGGACGCCGGGTTCTGGGCCATTTCATAGCCAGAGCATGGAGGGAATTTACGCGCAGTATCCTGGCCTCGTGGTGCTCACACCTGCGACGGTTTCTGATGCCTATCACATGTTGTTAGACGGGGTGGCATTGGATGATCCGGTCATCTACTGCGAACACAAATTTCTTTACCGCTGGCTCAAGGCGAAGTCGATCAACGGTGATCATTTACCGATCGGCCAAGCGCGGATCACACGGCCGGGCAAGCATGCGACCGTGGTTGCCTACAGCGCGATGGTTCATGAAGCGGTGCGAGCCGCCGACCGACTGGTGCAAGATGGTTGGGAAATTGAAGTGGTCGATCTGCGGTCGGTGAAGCCACTGGATCTTGATACGATTCTTGCATCCGTGGCCCGTACGGGTCGGCTGCTTGCGGTGGGTGAGGCATTTCCTTGGGGAGGCGTGACCGCCGAGATCGTGGCGCGGGTGACCGAGGAGGGCTTTCATTTGTTAGATGCACCACCACAGCGGCTGAATGCGCGGGACACGCCGGTTCCTTACCATCCGAAGCTTTGGGCGGCGCATCGCCCGACGCCTGAGTCGATTTGCGAGGCGTTGAGAAAACTGCTTTCCTTCTAGCACTCGCATTTCAGTAACCCGAATTTTACCCAAATGCCCACTGTTCCAATTTTCATGCCACAACTTGGTGAATCGATTGCCGAGGCCACCATCATCCGCCTTGGTGTCAAGGTGGGCGACGTGGTTCGCACGGACCAAGAGATCATCGAGGTGGAGACCAACAAAGCCGTCATGGGTGTCACCACCTTGTGCGATGGAGTGGTTTCTGAGTTGCGTGCGGTGGAAGGGGTTTCTTACTCAGTGGGGAGTCTGTTAGGACTGCTTGAAGTCACCGAGGCGGAGTTGGTTCGGACTGGGGTTGAATCATTGGAGGCCATCGACGAGCGGCGTGCGACCACGAGCCAAACGGCAGGTCCGGCTCAGGCCGAGAGCAACCTGCATTTCGCCTTGGACGATGATGCTTACGAAGAGGCACCGGCGGTGGTGCCAAGTGTCAAAGGGCTACCTGTCCCGACGGGAGTGATGGGAGCACATTACATTTCTCCGCGGATGCGTGCGCGGATGGATGACCTCGGGATTCGTGAGGCGGACATTTCCGCCATTGCAGGCACAGGTGCTGGCGGGCGAGTCACCGTGGAGGATCTTGAGCGATTCTTGGACTACCTCGACACGTGGCCCAGTTCCCAAGCCTCGCCGATGCGGCTTGCGGTGGCTGATGCCATGCGCCGGAGTTGGACGCGGCCCTTGGCGACCGTGGGCTTGCCGATTTTGTTAGATCGTTTGCTCGATCACCGCCGCAGCCAGTCGCCGAAGCCTGGGTTGACCCTTTATTTGCTCCGGGCGTTTGCCTTGGCACTCACGGAAAATCCGACGACTGCGGGTTATTTGATTGGAGACAAGGTGGTTCATCCGCGCTCGTTTGACATTGGTGTGGCGGTGCAAGTCGAAGACGGAGTGGTGGTTCCGGTGGTTCGCAAGGTGGATCAGAAATCCTTGAAGGACCTTGTTTCCGAGTACGACGACCTGGTGGATCGTGCGCGCCGTCGTCGTCTAACTGAAAATGATTGCCGTGGAGGGATTGCGACGGTGACCAACTTTGGAACCTTCGGGCTCACCACGGGCACGCCGATTCCGTTGCCGAATGAGACTCTGATTCTGGGAGTTGGTGCTGGAGTGAAAAAGCCGGTCTGGAGTGGCCAAGTTGAAGCGTTTCTGCCCGCGACTGAGGCCGATCTCTTGCTGACCTTTGACCACCGTGTGGTCGATGGCGGTGGCGCGGGAGTCCTACTAAACCGAGTTTCAGACCTTCTTCAGACCCCCGAGGCTCTCTAACAAAATCTTCCATGGAAGCTCCTGATAAATCCGGCAAGGTCGACATTCCGAAGAAGGCGATTTACCGACTGTCGCTTTACCACCGCAGTTTGCAGAAACTTCATGACAATGGGGTAAGCACCGTGAGTTCTACCACGCTGGCTCGTGCCACTGGGGTCAAGCCCGCGCAGCTTCGCAAGGATCTCGCCTATTTCGGGCAATTTGGCACTCGTGGGCTTGGCTATCCGGTGGAAATTCTTTCCTCAGTCATTCGTGAGAGCCTTGGTCGAGAGCATCTGCAACCGGTGATTTTGGTGGGCGCGGGAAACCTCGGTTCGGCGTTGCTGCGGTACCGCGGATTCGAAAAAGAAGGATTCGAAGTGGTCGCAGCGTTCGACGCAAATCCCGAAGCCGCCGTCGCCCGTGGGGTGACCATCCCGGTCTTTCCTGACACGGAGATCGAATCATTTGTGAGGGCACGTGGTGTCAAGTTGACCATCCTGTGTGTACCGGCAGAGTTTGCACAATCGGTGGTGAATCGGTTAGTGGGCTCTGGCATCCAAGGGGTTCTTAATTTCTCGCCGATCACCCTCGAAGTGCCGGCCGAAGTCACCGTGAACAACGTCGATCTCGCGCTCGAGCTGGAGCATCTCAGTTATTTCATTCGTTGAAATGCCTCGTGACCGTGGGGAAAGCCAGAGCCTGAGTGAGCGGGAGAAGTTCATCGAGCAAGCGTTAGAAGCCTACGAATCTCGACTCATTGGTTATGCTTCTACGATTCTAAGCGATCTTGATCTCGCTCGTGACGTGGTGCAGGAAACCTTCATCCGGCTGTGTCAGCAGGATTTTTCCCAAGTCGAAATTCACCTCAAGGCGTGGCTTTTCACGGTGTGTCGCAATCGAGCCTTGGATGTGCTCCGGAAAAAGAACCGCAGCCAGCCGTTAGAAGATTGGCAGTGGCGTTCCATCCCCGACGCGGGAAGCCAGCCGGATGAAAATGCAGACCAGACCGAGCGATTTGCTCAGCTAGGAAGTTACCTCGCGCGTCTTTCTGAAAATCAACGTGACGTTATCATTCTTAAATTCCAACAAGGGCTTAGTTATCAAGAAATTCATGAGATTACCGGTCTCAGTTCTGGCAATATTGGCTTTTTGATTCATTCGGGTCTCAAGCGGTTGCGGGAAATTTTGCCGCCCGATTTGCACCATTGAAACCTCTATCATTTCCCATTCCCTCATGAAAATTCATCCAGATGATCCGCTTATCACCTCCTATGTTTTGGGCGAGCTTGAACCCGCGGGTGCTAAAGCCGTTGCGTTAGCGATCGCCGCAGATCCCTTATTGCAGCAGAGAGTTGCTGAAATTATTGAAACACAACACGTCCTAACAGAATCTATCAGGCCGCCGACTGAAGTTTTGCTGCCGCACCAGCGTGAGAAAATCCGCCGTAACGTGCGGAGAGCGCGGGGTCCAGCGGAGGAGGCCACTCGCAGGCTCTTGGGGACGCGGCTGCGCCAGGCACTCGCAGCAGCGGGGCTCGTGGTGATTTTGGTGGTGGGAGGTTTGATGATGCTTGGTCGGTCGGTGAAATCCAATGCGCCGCAGGTTCACGCAGCGCGGGATCGTGGTGCTTCGGAAACGTCGGCTCAGGTGGATTCCCCGCCTGCGTCCGCACCGGTGCCGTCTCTGCCTGCGCCCAAACTGCACGGCTACCTGACTGCGGCGGAGGTTCCCATTCTTGAGCTGCCATTGGCCGCGAGTGGTGCGAGTCTAACAGCAGTTGCAGATTCCATCATGAACCTCGGGAAACGTCCTGCGCGCGAAGTGGTTCGTTTGGAGGAAATGCTCAATCATTTTTCTCTCCGACTCGGAGGGCTTACGGCCGTCGCTCGTGGCGGATTGAACCGCTGGCATCCTGACGATCGTGAAGGGGAGGAGCCGACCGCCGTGGTCCATGCGGCCACGCTTTCGGCTGAAATGCTTGCTTGTCCGTGGAAACCTTCTTCGACCTTGCTACTGATCTCCTTGCGCGGTGGACCACAAGGTGATGCTCAAGTCAAACTCGCCTATCGCGCGAATGCTCAGAACGTCTTGCGTTATCGTTTGTTAGGATTTGATCCTTGCAAAGGGCGTGTGCCGGGAACGCTTCCCACCCAGTTGGCGGCCAATGGCACTTGCCTCCTCGCGATCGAGATCGAGCCATTCCGTCCGGCAGGTGAGCTTGGTGTGTTAGACTGGTCGGTGGAGGATCAAGCGGCTCCAGCGGTTTCGCTGGTGCATCGCAGTGATGCCGAGCCCTCGGATGACGCGCGGTTCGCGGCATTGATTTGCACCTTCGGCCAGTGGTTGGCGGGAGATGAGTTAGAAATCATTGATTCTGATACTCTTACCGGCCTCGCTCGGGAAATTCGCTCAGACACACTTGCGGGCGATCGGGCAGATTTTCTTCGGTTGATTGATCGCTCGTTGGAGTTTTGAGCGGGTGACGTTTGGGAGTTTAAATTAGAATCGATTCGAGTCGGTCGGCCTTAAGCGGATGCCTTGGGTGTTAGAAAATAATGTTGAAGTGCTTCAATCGATCCATGGCCGTGTGATGCTTGGGTTACGAGTCCGCCATTGGATTTGATGCGTTGTTTGATGGCATCTACCGCGTTGGCTGGGCATGCGGTCATGCCGACATGGGTGGGGTCGAGCATTTCCATATCGTTGTGGCTGTCGCCGATTGCGAAGCGATTGGCGGGTTCGATCGAGTAGTGTTGGGCGAGTTGGACGAGGCTGGTGCCTTTTTGGTAGTCACGATGACCAAAGCGCAGATAGATCGAGTTGCGCTGCCAAGTGAGATGGGCCTCGCCGATTACGAGTGGCTCGATGCGGTCGACGATCCATTGCATTTCCTCCTCGGTTTTCGAGATGATGCCAGCGGGTTCGCCATCCATTTCGATCCATTGGGCGCGGGTGTGATCTTCTACCAGTTGGCGCATTTCTAGCAGCAGGTTTTGGGATTGTTGGAAGAGGATGTCGATTTCTCGTTCGCAGCGGTCATTCCACTCAGGGTGTGGGAGCCAGTGGCCGGTGGGGTTTGAAAAGTAGATTTCGCGTTCGCGGGCGACGATCCAGTCCGGCAGGAACGGGAATTGGCTCTCGATGAATCCTTCGATCATGAAGGGAAGTGCGCGGCCCGTATTGATGCCCCAAATGACGCCTTTTTCCTCGCGGAGTCGGCGAATCAACTCAAAAAAGGCTGCGGGGACCGGTGGGTCTCCAGCGGAGTGATGGAGTGTTCCATCGAAATCGAACGACAAGAGTGCCGTGGGTGAGGGTGGGGTGGGAAGGGCTTTCATCGGTTGCAATTGGTGATCACGTTACGGCACCACGAGAGGGCCATGAGGGAGTAGCCGGTGCCGTAAGCTTGGTGGTAATCGTAGAGTGGATAGTCCCACCATGAGCCGTCTTTTTCTTGGCGTTCTAACAAGATGGCAGCGAGGCGTTTCGCATAAGGTGCTTGGGCGTCCTTGGGCAGAAGTTTAACGGATTCCGTGAAGTAGTAGATGCCGTAGTAGTAGAAATAGCCTGCGATTTGGAAGGGTGCCTCGTGAGGGACTGGGCGTTTGCGTCCGTTGCTGAGGAATCCCTCGCGGGCGAGGAAGCGGTCGGTCCAAGTGGTGAGCACCGCGTCGGTGATGGCGGGTTCTTGATAGACTCGGAGGGCGGCATTGCAGGCTTGGGAGCGACCCAGTGAGCCGGCAGGGCGGTTGATCGGCAGACGTGGCCGCATCCGGTGGGGGAACGAGTAGGTGTAGCTGAAATCGGGGGTTCGCTGCGCGTTGATTCCAGCGACCGCTTTTTTGACGATGCCATCATCGAGTGTCACGCCCATCACGGAGCGCGCTTGGTCCATCGCGAGGAGCACGCTGGCGGTGGTGAATGCCGTCGGCAGTCCTGAGGGTTTTTGGGTGGTGAGGCCATCGAAGACATCGAGATATCCCCAGCCGCCATTGATGTCTGCGTAGCGATTTGCGAGATCCACCTGTTCTTGGCCGAGGCGCGCCCACTCGGTTTTTTTCGTGGGGTCCGTTTCGCGGGTGTAGAAGCGTGAGATCGCGCGGAGTCCGTAGGCATGGCCCCAGGCATTGTAGGTGGTGGTCGGGTCTGCGCGGCGGAGTTTCGGGAGTTCGGCGGCAGCCCAAGCAGCGGCCTTGTCAAGGGTCGCTTGTGCTTCGGGGCGGGGGTCGGCTGCATCGATGAGGCCACAGATGGCCAAGCCAGACGCGCCGGCGCGGTAGGCATGGTGAGCGCCGGGCAGTGGGGCGTAAATGTTGAGGTTTTTCGTGTGGGTGGCGCTGCCCCACGAGCCATTTGAATTTTGGTGGGCGATGAGGAAATCCACGCCTCGGCGGATCGATGCGTTCATCGCCTCGGTGGTGACCACTGGGGTGGTGGCCTGCTCTTGAGCGGATGCGAGGGGGGAAACTGCAGCGAGCAGCAAGGCGAAGCGCATGGGAAGCGACCGGACGCTGTGGCGATGGAAGAGGGCTGGCACGGGATTAGGGGACCACGACCACTTGGCCAGCTTCGAGACCCGAGAGGATTTCGGTTTCCTCCTCGGAGACACGGCCGCATTTGACCGAGCGTTGTTCGGGCTTGCCGCTGGCGAGTTTCACCTGCACCGACCAGCCGCTCGCCCCAAAGGTGAGTGCTTTCGTCGGGACGACGATGGCGGAGGACTTCTGATAGGCGATCAGGTGGATCACGGGGGTGATGCCTGCAGTCGGGATAAAATCGGCGGGCCAAGTGGCTGTTAGATCGGCGCGGCAAGTGCCATCCGGGTTGGGGATGCCTGCGAGTTTGGCAAGTTTCACTGGGATTTCAAGATCCTCACGGCCAGCGAGGGTGGCGGATCCGGTGATGTCCGTTTTCAACGAGCGTGCGGTTGCCTCGTCGAGGAAGGCGATGAGATTGAGTTTGGTGGTGCTTGGGACGAAGGTCGCGTAGGCCGTTTGAGCGGGAGGGTGGCCGTTTGGCGTGAGGGTCTTCATCGCATCGTTCGGGTTCCATCGGCCATTTTCCAGTTGGCCATAATAAAACCAACCCTCTGAGGGCGCTTTGATTTCAAAAAGACTGCGGTCGGCCTCGAGTTCGGCGAGATCTTTCTTGGTGCGCGATTGGGTGATTTGCAGTGATTCGAGCTCGAGCTTGCTGAGTTGGATCGAGCGGGGGAGATCGGTTTCCGCCTTTTTCAAGTTGATGGCGGTGTCCCGTTCGTTGTCGGCGAGGGTTTTGGCCTCGCGAGGGAGGGTGACTTCAAGGGTGCGTTTGTGTTCGAGCGTCTCCATGCGTTGAGCAAATTCTGCGGCGGCGACGGCATCTTTCTGGCGGGTGAGGATGATTTCCTCCGTATTTTCGGTGATGTCATCCGCCTGGTACATCAGGGTGAGCTGCTTCAATTCTTCCCGTTGGTTTTCAAGAAGTTGGTTGCTGTGCTTGAGCGCTTGGTGGGCGGCTTCCTCGTTGGCGTTGCGGCGGGTATGGGTGAAATATGCGTTCTCCTCCTTGGCGATGGTGGCGGTGTTGCGGAGGGCATCGAGCTTGTTTTTCACGGTTTCCTCCGCGATTTTGATGTCTGATTCTGCTTGGGCCAGTTTGAGGGTGAGGGTGGTGAGGGAGTGACGGGCGTCGTCGATTTTTTGATCGATGCCCTCGGGGTCGAAGCGAACGAGTACCTCGCCTTTGGTCACCTTGGCCCCGTGCTTTTGGACTTGGGTGATTTTAAAATCTGTCCACGCCTTGGGCTGGAGTTTCAGGACTGTTGCATCGCCGCTCGGGAGTGCGGTGGCCGGGAAAGATTTTTCGATGACAAACGGACGGAGCTCGACCGCCACTTCACCGGCGTGGGAGGCCGCGGTGAGGAAGGCTGGGATGAGGTGGAGAATGGTGATGCGTCGCATGGGAACGCACCAATCAATCACGCCGCCTGATAAAGATCAATCCGCAGCTTTTCCTTTGCGAGCGAGCCAGATCGGGAGGAAGCGGGGGCGCTTCGCTTGCGGCGAGGAGGGCACGGTGAACTCGGCGACTTCAAAGCCAGATCCTTGCAGGCGGCGGGTGAGATTTGCGACGTGGCGAGATCCGGCGATGGCCAGCAAACCACCGGGCTGGAGTGCCTCGTAGGCTGCGGAAACCCAACGGCGTTCGTCGACCCACGTCCGGTTGCGGGGGCCGGTGGGTGAGGCGTCGAGGTGGACAAGAATGGCGTGCAGGAGCCCGGCGTGACGGATCAAGGCTTGCGGGCCGCAGTCGTTTTCCAAGGTGATGCGAGTGTCATGGAGCAATGGGCTCTCCGGGATGTGGTTGCGGTGCCACTCCGTCATCGCTGCAAGCGGCTCCGCCACGAAAAAGCTCGCACGTTTTTGGGGAAGCTCCTTGGCCACGGCGGCAATCGTCTGCCCAAGCCCAAGGCCGGCAAACCAAATTTGTGGTTGTCGCGCGGGTCGAAATGGGGCGCAGGCGAGGCGTGCCAGTTCTTCTTCTGCCGCGCGGGTCGAAGGGCCACAGATCTGTTGGCCATGCACTAAGAGGGATTTGCGCCCGTCATGCTCTTGAAGGGAGAGCGTGTTGCCGTCGGGGAGTTGAGTTTCTGCGAGAGTGATTCTTGGTTTCATGGCGGTGTGCGACTTGCTTCGGCAAGGACGACTTAGTGGATCCAGAGCGTGATGTCCACAGAACCTATTGGGGTGTGGGTTTCATCGCTCGACTCAAAAAAGAAAACCCCAGCCGTGAGGCTGAGGTCTCTGGGGTTTGTGGGTATCACAAAGATGGCGGATTCCTCAAATCTCAAAGGCTAGCCTTGAGAGCTGACGATGGCTTGAAGCCAACCGAGGTCGAAGCATTGATTTTCATCGCCTCGCCGGTCTTTGGGTTACGGCCTTGGCGGGCAGCGCGCTTCTTCACCTCGAAGGTTCCGAATCCGATGATTTGGACTTTCCCGTCTTTCTTCACGCCAGAGGCGATGGAGGAGAGAACGGCTTCGAGTGCTTCGTCGGCCGAGCGCTTGGTAGCGTCTTTGCCGAGGACTGCTTGGATGGCATCAATAAGTTCAGATTTGTTCATAGCAACAACGTTCTGACGAATGCTGTGGCCGCTTGGCAAGCCAAAAGCTGTTGAAATCAAAGGGATCTTTTTTCAGTGGCGGCTTGACTTTTACTTAGAGTTCTAGATCGAGCCATCCTTTGACGGGCCGGTTGGTGAAGCGGTTCAGCGATCGAACTCGGGTCATGATTTGAATGAGATCGGGTGCACTAGGACCTAACTAAAACAAAGTTTCGATCTCGCTCACGATTTCATCGCCCGGCTTTTTTGTGGTTTCGAGTGGCCTAGAATTCGTGATTTCGTGTTTTGTTCCATCGAAACGAAGTCAAGATGCGACGCGCTCCAGCCCTCAATTTCACGAGGATTTTTCGAGCTTGTGAAATTTTTCACAAATAGGCCTTGCGAACCTTGGGTGGGATTCGTTAAGACCGCGCGCCTGCCAAACGCAAGTATCACTCAATGCGCTTTCTGTCACTCACATCGATTTGCTGGTTCTCTGGAGTTCTTTCGACCTTTGCGTCGGAAGGAGGCGAGCACCATGCACTCCCTCTGAATGCCGAGCGACTTAGCGAGGTGCTGCCGATCAGCAATTCGATGATCATGGTGTGGTTGGCGGTGGCGCTGATCGTTTGGTTTTGCCAAGCGGCGACGCGGAAGATGGCCATGGTTCCTGCGGGGTTCCAAAACTTCGCGGAGTGGGCGATCGAGTCGCTCTATGATTTCCTCTCGGGGCTGATGGGCGACCACCTGACCAAGCGTACGTTTTGGTTTTTTGGATCGATTTTCTTTTTCATTCTCGTGAGCAACTACCTCGGTTTGATTCCCGGAGTGGGCACGGTTGGATGGAATGTTGGTGAGCATGGGCACTCTGAGTTCTTGCCATTTTTGCGTGGGGCGAATGCCGATATCAACATGACCGCTGCCATGGCCTTCAGTTTTGCGGTGCTGTGGTTTTACTGGGCGCTGACGGAAAATAATCTGAAAGGGTTTTTGGCGCACATCTTTGCCCCGAAGGGCAGCTTCAAAGGACTCATGCTCATGGTCATGGTTCCGGTATTCCTCTTCGTGGGCGTCTTGGAAATCATTTCGATTGCGATTCGCCCAGTGGCGTTGACCTTCCGTCTTTTTGGTAACATTTATGGTGGCGAGCAGACGATGGAGTCGTTGATGGCGCTGATTCCGACTGGCTTGCAGCCTTATCTTTCTTGGCTGCCCGCTCTGCCATTTTACTTCATGGAGTTGCTCGTTGGATTCGTCCAAGCACTCGTTTTCACTCTTTTGTGTGCCATTTTCCTCAAGTTGATCTGCGATCACGGCGAGGAAGAGCACCACTAATCCTTTCAGCAGTCTGACCATGGCAAGACCGTGGGGGCTGTCGGAAACCCCAACCACTAAACTACAAAAATACATGTTCACAAAAGCATTCGCAGTCGCACTCGCCGCCTTGGGTGGTGGAATCGGTATCGGACTTCTCGGCTCCAAAGCCGCTGAAGCAACGGGTCGCAATCCCGGTGCCGCCACACCGATCTTGGTCATCTCCATCATCCTTGCAGCGCTCATCGAGGGTATTTTCATCCTCTCAGCATTTGCTGTGCCGTTCTAATTCTTAACGTCGCACGTGTCGTTTCTCGGCGCGTGCGACATCCCTTTTCTCGTTTTCGAAATTTTTCCCGACATGATCACCCTGCTTGCTACTGCCGCCGAAAATCCTGGTATTTTGGAAAATATCCAAAAAACATTCGGGTTGAACACGCCATTCTTCATCGCGCAGGTGGTCAACTTTTTCCTCGTGATCATCGTGCTGAAAAAGTTCGCCTTTGGTCCGGTCGGGGCCATTCTTGAGCAACGCAAAACCCGCATCGCGGAGGGCGAGGAAAAGCTGAAGCGCATCGAGCGCCAGCTCGCCGAGTCGGAGGCAACCACCGCTGCGGCGATCGCCAAGGCAAACGACGAAGCCGTGCGCCTCGTCAATGAGGCCAAAGAGGGTGCCCATGCCTTCACTGAGCAGAAGTCGCAAGAGGCGATCGCTCAAGCCCAGCAGATCTTGGTCAAGGCTGAGGCCGCTGCCAAGGCGGACCGGGACCGCCTCGCTTCCGAGCTGAAGCGCGAATTCGGCCGACTGGTCGCTTCCACGACCTCGCAGGTCACTGGCAAGATTCTCACCGCAGAAGACCAGAAGCGCATCAATGAAGATGCTCTTGCGAAGGTTGAGGGCTAATTTCTTCATTCTTTCGATTCCCTTTTCATGAAAATCTCCAAGACCGCCGCCGCTTCCGCTCGTCGCCTTTTTGGCCTGTGCCATACGGGTGGGAGATTTGACTCGTCCAAGTTGAGTGCGGTCATTTCTCGGTTGGTCGAAGCCAAGCCTCGCGACTATAAGGGAATCCTCGCCGCGCTCCAGCGCTTGACCCGCCTCGAACTCGAGCGTCGCGAAGTGACGGTTGAAAGTGCGGTGGAAATCGACGACTCAACCCGCCAGCGCGTGGTCGCCGGACTTGCCAAGCAATACGGCCCAGACCTCGTCGTTGAATACAAGGTCACTTCCAATCTTCTCGGCGGTCTCCGCATCCGCGTGGGTAACGACGTCTTCGATGGCTCGGTTTCAGGCCGCCTCGAACGCCTCGCCAACGCATTCTAATCTCTCCTTCTTGCTGAAAAAACGAACAACGATCCCTAGCAAACTTTTCTTATGAGCAGCATCCTCCAGGAACTTGAACAACAGATCGCCGGCATCACCGCGTCCGTCGAAAAAACTAACGTCGGCACGGTCCGCCAAGTCGGTGACGGCGTCGCCAAGGTCGAAGGTCTCTCCGACGTCATGCTCAACGAGATGATCGAGTTCGGTGGCGGCGTCACCGGCATGGCGCTCAACCTCGAAGAAAGCGAAGTCGGCGTCGTGCTTCTTGGTGATTATTCTGCGGTCCGTGAGGGCGACCAGTGCCGCACCACAGGCAAGCTGCTCTCGGTTCCTGTCGGCGAGGCCGTCCTTGGCCGTGTCGTCAATGCGCTCGGAGCTCCGATCGATGGAAAAGGTGACATCACTGCCGCCGCGTACTATCCGATGGAGAAAATTGCACCTGGCATCATCAAGCGGAAGTCCGTTTCGGTTCCGGTTCAGACCGGCATCATGTCGATCGACGCAATGATCCCGGTCGGCCGCGGTCAGCGGGAGTTGATCATCGGTGACCGTGCCACGGGCAAGACCACCATCGCGGTTGACACCATCATTTCCCAAGCGCAGCAAAACAAGGCTGCGGAAAACGGCAAGCTTCAGAACCACAAGCCGATGTATTGCATTTACGTCGCCATCGGCCAGAAGCTCTCGAACGTGGCTCGGATTCAAAAAATTCTCGAGGACTCGGGTGCCATGGAATACACCACGATCGTTTCGGCCTCCGCCTCGGACGCAGCGGCCATGCAATACCTCGCTCCCTATGCCGGATGCTCGATCGCTGAGTACCTCATGGATCAAGGCAAGGACTGCCTCATCGTCTTTGATGACCTTTCCAAGCACGCGGTCGCCTATCGCCAAGTTTCGCTCATCCTTCGCCGTCCATCGGGCCGTGAAGCTTACCCAGGTGATGTGTTCTACCTTCACTCTCGGTTGCTTGAGCGTTCGGCTCGTCTTTCCGAGGCGGCAGGTGGTGGTTCCTTGACCGCCTTGCCGATCATCGAGACCCAAGCGGGTGACGTGTCTGCCTACATTCCGACGAACGTGATTTCCATCACCGACGGCCAGATCTACTTGGAAACCGATCTTTTCTATCAGGGGATTCGCCCTGCGATTTCCGTGGGTCTCTCGGTGTCTCGCGTGGGTTCCGCTTGCCAAACCAAGACAATCAAGTCGGTGGCGGGTACGACTAAACTCGACCTCGCACAGTTCCGTGAGCTCCAAGCCTTTGCTCAGTTCGGATCCGACCTCGATGCTTCGACCAAGAAGAAGCTCGATCGTGGGGCGCGCATTGTGGAGCTCTTCAAGCAAAACCAGTACAGCCCGCTCGCCATGGAGATGGAGTCGATCTATCTATTTGCGATGCAAAACGGTTACTTCGATGACGTGGCTGTCAGCGATGTGAAGCGCTTCCAAATGGCGCTTGGTGAATTCTTCAATACCCGCAAGGGCGAGCTTCTTGATAAAATCCGCAACGAAAAGCCTGATCTCAAAAAAGACAAGGTCATGGTTGAGGCGGTGAGCCAAGGCATCGAGGACTTCAAAAAGAGTTGGAAATAATGAGTAGGGGCGAATTGTTCCTGGGCAAGTGATCTCACAATCGGCCCAAGCAAATTTCCCGTGTTCCAACGAGATTAACCAAAAATTCTAACATTCTTCATTCGAAATGGCAAACCTTCGCGACATCCGCCGACGCATCAAGTCGGTAAAAAACACCGCGCAGATCACTCGCGCGATGCAGCTTGTCGCTGCCGCCAAGATGAAGAAGGCGCAAGACCAAGCCCTTGCGGGTCGCGAGTACTCGAAACAGCTCAACGGCGTCCTTCAAGACATCAGCGAGGGCTTCAGCGATGCGACCCATCCATTGCTCGAAAACCGTACGGGCAGCCGTGAGCTCGTTCTCATCATTTCCACCGATAAGGGTCTTTGCGGCGCGATCAACACCAACCTGGCTCGTGTCGTTCGTGCCAAAACCGCTGAAGGTGCGGATTGCGTTACGGTCGGGCGTAAGTTGCGGGTGATGATGGAGAAAATGGGCCGTAAGATTGTCGCCGATTTCTCGGTGAAAGATCCGGTTCCCTTTGCTGACGCTCGCGCGATTGCGGCATTGCTTTCCAAGCAATTCCTCGCAGGGAACTATGACAAAGTTTCGGTGGCCTACACGCGGTTCGTCAATACGATGACCCAGCAGCCAGAGGTGATTCAATTGCTTCCAGTGGTGACACCGCAGAGTCATGCGGATGCCACGGCCACCAATGATTTTCTTTTTGAGCCGTCGCCAGACGATGTATTGGGTGCCATCCTGCCGCTCTATGTGAATTTCCAAGTCTTCCAGGCACTTGTCGAAGCCCGTGCCTCTGAGCACTCCGCTCGCATGGTTGCCATGAAGTCGGCCACCGACAATGCGAAGAAATTCATCAAGGAGCTCACCCTTGAATACAACAAGCTCCGCCAAGGAGCGATCACTGCAGAGCTACTCGAAATCACCACGGCGATGAAAGCCATGGAATGATTCCTGATCGTCATCAAATTCTCACAACTGAACCCCGAGCCCAAGCCACTTTTCCCATGAGCAACACCGGAACCATCGTCCAAATCATTGGCGCCGTCATCGACGCCGATTTCTCAAAGGCTGCCACCCTGCCTAAAATCTACAACGCACTGGAAATCCAATACGTCCTCAACGACGTGGATACGAAGCTGGTGCTCGAAGTTCAGCAGCACCTTGGTGACGGCTGGGTGCGTGCGGTCGCGATGTCCACCACGGATGGTCTCAAGCGCGGGATGGTTCTCACGGACATGGGACAGCCGATCTCGGTGCCAGTTGGCAAGCAAGTTCTCGGACGTATTTTCAACGTCACTGGTGACCTTGTGGACGAAAATGTGCCGATCGCGGACGCGTCATTCCGCGCACCGATCCACCGTCCAGCGCCCGAGCTCATCGAGCAATCGGCCAACACGGAAGTGCTTCCAACGGGGATCAAGGTGATCGACCTGATTTGCCCGTTGCTCAAGGGCGGTAAGGGCGGGATGTTCGGTGGTGCCGGTGTCGGCAAGACCGTCGTCATCATGGAGCTCATCAACAACATCGCCAAGGCGCACGGTGGTTTCTCCGTTTTCGCTGGGGTGGGTGAGCGTACCCGTGAAGGAAATGACCTCTACTGGGAAATGATCGAGTCTGGCGTTATCGCCACGGAGAAGGATGAAAAAGGCCACCCGAAACTCGATGACAATGGCAACCCCGTGCTCGCCGAAGGTTCGAAGGTGGCACTTTGCTATGGCCAAATGAACGAGCCTCCGGGAGCCCGTCTCCGCGTAGCGCTTTCGGCACTCACCATGGCTGAGCATTTCCGCGACCAAGACAATCAAGACGTCTTGCTGTTCGTGGACAACATTTTCCGTTTCTCGCAAGCGGGTTCCGAAGTGTCGGCGCTGCTTGGGCGTACGCCTTCTGCAGTGGGTTACCAACCGACGCTTTCCGAGGAAATGGCAGGTCTCCAGGAGCGGATCACTTCGACCAACAAAGGATCGATCACCTCGATCCAAGCGGTTTACGTCCCTGCGGACGACTTGACTGACCCAGCCCCTGCAAACACCTTCGCTCACCTTGACGCGACCGTGGTGCTTGAGCGTTCGCTCGCTGAGCAAGCGTTGTTCCCTGCGGTTGACCCTCTTGCATCGACCTCGAAGGCGCTCGCGCCTGAAATCATCGGTGAGGAGCATTACCGCGTGGCTCGTGGCGTCCAGCAGGTGCTTCAGCGCTACAAGGACTTGCAGGACATCATCGCCATCCTCGGGATGGACGAGCTTTCCGACGAGGACAAGAACACCGTGTTCCGTGCCCGGAAAATCCAGCGTTTCCTCACGCAGCCCTTCCACGTGGCGGAAGTTTTCACCAACGTCCCTGGCGTTCTCGTTTCCATCGAAGACACGGTCAAGGGCTTCGCGCAGATCCTTGATGGAACGCTCGACGATGTGCCGGAAGGAAACTTCTACATGAAAGGATCGATTGATTCCGTGCCACGCGACTGATTCGTGCAGGGGCGATTGACGGCATTTTAGCACCGAACACACCATGGCTTTCCAACTCGATATCGTGACTCCCGAGAAAAAGATTTTTTCGGACACTGTGGACAACGTCTATCTTCCGGGAGCTGACGGTGAAATGGGCATCTTGCCAGCGCACGCCGGTCTGGTGACCGCGCTGCAACCGGGTGAGTTGCGCTACCTCCATCATGGGCAAGTCGTCGGGCTTGCGATTGGATCGGGTTTCGCTGAAGTCACTCAAACCAAGGTGGTGGTCTTGACTGACAGCGCCCTGGGTGAGTCTGAGATCGACGAAGCTCAAGTGGAAGAGGCGATGAAGCGGGCGCAGGAAAAGCTGGATACCATCGACCACAGCCTCGACATGGAAGAGGTCGCGTATCTTCAGGGCGTCATCGCTAGGGCGACCGCTGAGCTTCATTTCAAGCGCCAGCGCTAAGGTTTTAGCAGCAAAGTTTCGTATGGTTTTCCCAAGCCCGCCTCCGTGAATCGGTGGCGGGTTTTGCGTTTCGGGCGCCGAGATCCGTAAGATTCTTTCGACAATCGACACTTAAGCCCCCGTAATCGCCGCTTAAGCTTCCGTAATCGCCACTTAAGCC
>JAPJNB010000145.1 GCA_026461385.1 Akkermansiaceae bacterium | reverse complement strand
GGCTTGTGACGAAAAAAAACCCCACAAGCCACCCCGTTAGATTTTATTAGAATTTCACCAAGACTTGAGCACCGGTGAAGACCGAGTCTTCGCCAGAGGTCACTTGGGTGCTGCTGAGTTCACCACGGACCGACAAGCTCTTGCAGAATGCATAGGTCGGAGCGATGGTGAACTTGTGAGTGTCGGGTTGGCTGGTCGAATAGCTATCGATCCCGTAGCGGAATACGGTCGAGAACTTGTCGGTGAAGGCGTATTTTGCAAGGGCGAGGCCTTGAGTGCCTTCTGTGACGCCGTCCTCGTGGTATGCGATTTCACCCGCCAGTGTGAGTTTGTCGCTGAGGTCGTAGCTGACCCAGAGGTCATAGGTCAACCAGTCGGTGAGGCCTTCGGTGTCGTCATAGCCAGCGCCCGTCCAGATGGTGAGCTTGTCGATGCCCTTGTAGGAAACATAAGCTTCGTAGCCGAGGCCGTTGCTGTAGTCCTCATCGCCAACGAAGAAGCCATCTCCGCCACGGATCGAATCCGAAACATTGACGCCAGCGCCAAAGGTGTCGGAGGCATAATCCATTTTCACGCCCGTGTGGTAGGTTGGGATTGCACCGAGTCCGTTGGCATAGGTGAGTTGATACATGTTGATCGGGTCGAAAGCCTCGTAGCCAAGATAGCTGAGGTACTTACCACCGGTGAAAGTAACTGATCCCGCCTTGTAGGTGAGGTATGCATCGAGGATACCTGCATCTTTGTTAGGGATGTAGAATAGGCTGACATAGCTACCAAGAGCGCCCTGGCTGGTTTCAAATCCCACTTTGACCGAATCCAAGGGTGCATTCCCGGAATCCAAAAAGGTATCTTTGGTGTCTCCTGCATCGGTTACAGTGTACGAGCCGACAGCGTAGCCACTTACCTTGAGCCAATTTTCGTAGCTTGGTGCGGTGGTGGCCTCGGTGCCAGCGAAGACGTTAACGGTGGTGAATGCAGCCGCCATCACTGGGAGGTGCATGAGGTGGATCGAGCTTTTTCTTTTCATTTGTAGTAGGTTATTTCGATTGTTTCAGCGGGATCTCCGCTATAGTTGTGCGAGCAAATATCGTGCCAAGTATTTTTGGAATAGTTAAAAGAGGCTAAATTTCCGGACAGTTAGGCCGCTTGGAGGATCGAGAAAAAAGGGTCGCGCGGTTGGCGGGACTTTTTGGTTAGACCGTTAGAAATTTCTTCACGATCTTTTCCGAAAGTGACTCCATTGGTCCGGCGGCAGAGACCGAGCCACGTTCGAGGATCGTGAACTCGTCGCCAAGTTCCTTGCAGAAGTCGAGGTATTGCTCGACGAGTAGAATGCCCATGCCCAGTTGGTTCCGTAGGATGCGGATGGCGTCACCGATTTGATCGATGATGTTGGGTTGGATCCCCTCGGTCGGTTCATCGAGGATCAAAAGTTTGGGGCGGGTGAGGAGGGAGCGGGCGATGGCGAGTTGTTGTTGCTGGCCGCCGGAGAGCATGCCTCCTTTGCGCTTTAGAAACTCGCGGATGATGGGAAACAAGGTGTACACCTGATCGAGGTAGTCGGGGTCGGTGGCGATGCCTTGGGCACGTGCGCCGATGAATAGATTTTCTTCGACTGTTAGATGAGGGAAGATGTCGCGGCCTTGCGGGACGTAGGCGATGCCCGCGCATGCTCGTTGGGCGGTTGAGAGGCGGGAGATGTCTTGGCCTTCGAATTTCACGGTGCCAGAGTCGAGTGGGAGCAATCCCATGATCGCTTTCAGCGTGGTGCTTTTGCCCACACCATTGCGGCCCATGAGGCAGGACACGGTTTGGGTGTGGATGGTGAGATCGACCCCTCGAAGAATGGCGCTGCCTCCGATGGACAGGCTCAGGTTTGAGATTTCGAGGCTGGAATTCATTGGAGAAAATGCGGTGGTGGCGCTTCGTTCATGCGGCCTTGGATTTGCGTCCAAGGTAAACCTCGATGACGCGCTCGTCGTTTTGAACCTTCTCGACTGGGCCTTCACAGAGCACCTGGCCTTGGTGAAGGACCGTGACCTTGCGGCCTTGTGAAATTTGGCGCACGAAGGTCATGTCGTGTTCGATGACGACAATGGTGTGTTTTCCGGCGAGTGATAGTAAGAGCTCGCCGGTCCGGTGGGTCTCCTCGTCAGTCATGCCTGCGGCAGGCTCATCGACTAACAGAAGCCGTGCATCCTGTGCCAGCAGCATGCCGATTTCTAACCATTGCTTCTGTCCGTGCGCGAGTGTTCCGGCCTTGCGGTGTGCGTGGCTGGTGAGTTTGATCGTCTCGAGGATGGACTCGATGCGATCGAGTTGGTTGCTAGAAGTTTTTCCAAACAGGCAATGGAAAATCCCGCGTGACCCGGCGAGCGAGAGGATCAAGTTTTCCATGACCGTGTGGTCGGTGTAAACTGTCGGTGTTTGGAATTTACGGCCGATACCGAGTCGATAGATTTCGTATTCGTTCAGCCGGAGGAGGTCGTGCTTTGAATCGTCCCACGCGAGGGTTCCTGTGTCGGGTTTGGTTCGCCCGGTGATGAGGTCGAGAAACGTGGTTTTTCCAGCGCCATTTGGGCCGATGACGGTGCGCAATTCTCCTTCATCGAGGTAGAAATTGAGTTCGTGAATCGCCTTGTAGCCATCGAAGGATTTGTTGAGTCCCTCGGCAGCGAGAAGGATCGGTTTCGGGTTCATGGGATCGTTGGCTTATGGTTCGGTTGATTTGCGTTTCATGCGTTTGGCGAGTGCTTGAAGCTGTGAGGGCAGGCCGATCATTCCCGTTGGCATGAACATCACCACCAGCACGAAGCTGGTGCCGAGAAAAAGCAGCCAGAGATCCGGATATTCGCGGGTGGCCCAGCTTTTGAGTGCATTGACCGAGATCGCGCCGAGGACTGGGCCGACGAGGGATCCGCGTCCGCCGAGTGCGACCCAGACCACGGCTTCGAGCGATTTTTCAGGGGTCATTTCGCTAGGATTGATGATGCCGACTTGCGGGACGTAAAGTGCGCCGGCGAGGGCTGCGATGACGGCGCTGACGACGAAGATGAAGAGTTTGAAATTCGCGGTCGAGTACCCTGAAAACAGCACGCGATTTTCAGAGTCACGGATCGCTCGCTGCACCAGTCCGAAGCGTGAACGCGTGAGCCACTTGCAGAGCATCACCACGATGATGAGGAGAATGGCCGTGGAAATGTAGAGGAGTCGCTGAGTGGATGCGATGCGTAGATTGGCTCCTAACAACGTGCGGAAGTCGGTGAAGCCGTTGTTGCCGCCCATCAGCATGTCGTTGCGAAAGAACATCAACGAAGCTCCGTAGGTCAGTGCTTGGGTGAGGATTGAGAAATAAACCCCTTTGATGCGAGAGCGGAAAGCGAGGTATCCGAAAACCAAGGCCATCAATCCGGGGATGAGAAAAATCATCGAAAATGCGAATGGGAAGGATTGGAACGGCACCCAAAAGGTGGGGAGTGTCGAATGACCGAGAAACACCATGAAGTCGGGAAGCGCGCTCTTGTATTGCCCGAGTTTACCAATCATGAGCATTAGGTGCATTCCCATCATGTAGCCGCCAAGACTGAAAAAAAGCGCCTGGCCGAGACACAGGAGCCCGGTGTAGCCCCAGAGGAGATCGATCGAAACTGCTAGAATTCCATAGCAAAGGTATTTGCCCCAGAGGTTGAGGGTGAAATCTTCGATGATGCCCATCGCATTGAGTGTTGGGAATACGACAAGGATGATGAACGCGGAAATCGCAAGGATTCCGTTATGAATTCGGGCGCTGAGTGGGGAGGCATTCATGGTTCAATCAAGGCTGCGTGACCGGGCCACAAAGAGTCCGGCTGGCCGCCACTGGAGGAAGAGGATGATGCAAGCGAGGACCACGATTTTTCCAATGACGGGATTCCGCAGGATCTGTTGCAGGGATTGGTCTGCAAGGCCGATGCCAAGTGCGCTGATGACGGTGCCCATTAGATTTCCAACGCCACCGACGACCACGGTCATGAAGGCGTCCACGATGTAATTTTGGCCAAGTGACGGGCCCACGTTGCCGATTTGTGAGAGAAATGCCCCGGCGAGTCCAGCGAGTCCGCAGCCGAAGGCGAAGGTCATCGTGTTCACGTGCTCGGTCCGGATGCCCATGCACGCCGCCATGTTGCGGTTCTGCATGGCGGCACGGATCATCAGTCCAAGCGAGGTTTTATTGAGCACGAGCCAAGTCATGAGGATGATGATTGCTGCAAATGCGATCACAAAGACCCGGTTCCAACCGAAGAGCACATCGTTGATCGTCCAGTTTCCGGACAGCCAGTTGGGGCTTGTGACTTGTACGTTGTTCGACCCGAAGATCAGGCGGAGCAGCTGCTGCAAGACCATGGAAATTCCCCATGTCGCGAGGAGCGATTCGAGGGGGCGGCGATAGAGAAACCGGATCACCGACCATTCTAACAGAATTCCAAAAAGTGCGGCAACGAGGAAACTGGCAGGCAGGGCAAACACGAAGTAAGAGTTGCTGGCGGAGGCCAGATGGAGGCCTGGGATGCTGAGGGATTTGCCAAAAGGCGAGAGGTCAAGGCCGGCCCCCAAGAAGTGTTGCATGAGGTAGGTCGTGTAGGCGCCGATCGCAATGAACTCGCCGTGTGCCATGTTGATGATTCCCATGAGGCCGAAGGTGATCGCCAATCCGATCGCGACCACGAGTAAGACTGAGCCCAGCGAAAGGCCGCGAAACAGCGTGCCAAAGATGTTGATCGTCGAAATGTGGCTTTCGATCCGGTTCATCGCTCCGAGCGCCGCTTTTTCAGTGATTCGATCACTCGATTTTGCAGATTGAGCCGCGAGTGTTTTCAGGGGGTCCATGGCCGCGATGGAGTTCAGCTCGCCAAGTTTTTTGCACGCTTCGGTGCGCAGTTTGGGATCATTCGATTTGAGGTTGATGATCGCGATAGCTTGGTCGATGGCGCGCAGGACCAGCGGGTTTTTTTCGGTGGATCGGAGTGTTTCGAGGCTTGGGATTTTTTCCGGATTTTGGCCGATTGCTGAGTCTTCAATCGCCCGCAGGCGCTTTTTGAAGTCGGGGTTCGCGAATGCCGCGAGGTCCGAGACTTCCTTCATCGCCCGGCGCAGACCTGAGCTGGTATCCACAAACTCCTCGGCGGAAGGATCGAGGCGAACTGGATTCCCATCTGGGCTAATGAGTGCAGCGCCAGTTGAAACTCTGGAGGTTGCAAGGGTGCCATCGCCGGAGGCCTTGCCGGTTAGGTAGACGGGTATCTGGTTGCCCTCGGGGTCCTGATAGAGAAAAATCTCACCCGCCTTCCATTTTTCGAGGAGAATTACGACTTCCGGTGCTGGATTTCCTTTGAGCGAGATGACGAGATCGCGCTGTTTTGAGGTGGATTGCTCGACGATGGCGGAGGCGATGATCTCACTTGGAGTTGCGGCATGCGTATGGGTTAGGGGTATCAGCCACATTAAAAACACCCCAAAAAATCGGATTAATGCGCTTGGGAAAGGCGGAGTGTTCAGTGAAAATCGCATCGGTCACGGCAAGAAATAGCACTCGTTGTGCCAGACCTGCATCAATTCCCAAAGATTTCTGGATTTGCGGTAAATCTAAGGGATTTAGTGATTTACGCGAGTTTCATGGTCCATTGGTTGTGCGTTGGTTTTCATCTTCAAACGCCGACAAGATAAGCGCTTGCGCCCCTCGTCATGAATCTTAACCGCAGATGAGAGGATCAAAGCAATTTGCGAAAGATTGGCCGAGAGTGGTTTCATTTTCGTTCTGAAGTGATCGCTCGGAGGGTCTCGGACTTTAATTGTGCATGGGTTGAATTTTCGGGTTGTCAAATCGCGCAGGGCGCTTCTTAATGCCGCTCCGCCCGTAAGGGTGTTCGTGTTGTTGGCCCGATAGCTCAGTCGGTAGAGCAGTGGATTGAAAATTCACGTGTCGGCGGTTCAAATCCGTCTCGGGCCACCTTCACAACTCTTTGGTTCCTAAAGTGTTGTAACGTTCTGGTTACTAACAAGAAAAAGTTCTCTGCCCCTAAACTGGCGCTAAAGAGAAACCCTCCCCAGCATTGCTGCCAAGGAGGGTTCGGTGTCCGGCTCAAGTATGAGGTGAGCGCCGGAAGATTTAACGATAGGGATTTTCACAAAGTCCCCATTGGCAAAGCTGATCCAATGCTGCGTGTTGGGTTTCGATCCGCTTTCTATCGCTCGCCAAGAGATCCAGTGTTCGCTGAAGTCGCTGGTCGAACGCCTGCTCGAAATTGATGTCGGCGAACGCGGATCGCGCCGACTGCTCGGCTGCCGCAACTTGGTTGGCACCTTCGCGGATCTTGGCACTGAGTTCGTCGGCCATGCGGAGTGCGATCGGTTTGAGTTCGTCGATGACGCCCTCGTTTCGGTGCGCCGTAGATCGCTGGATGCCAGCAAATCCCTCGGTGGCTCCGGCGAGCGAACGCGCGGCGTCTTGGAAGGCTTGGAGAGCTTCCTCGGTGCCTGAGTCGTTGAAATGCAACTCGGCCTCATGGAGCTTCGTCCGAAGGTTGTCTGGATGCGCCTGAGCTTCAAGAGCAAGGGCCGATTTAATCTTGGCGCACGCTGCTTGAACGATGGCAATTTCGGATTTGGTCAGCGATAGCCCAGCGATCGCGGGTTGGATGTCCAGTGGTTGGATAACGAATGAGTGGGTCATTGGTTTACTTGGTGATCTTTTTAAGGTTGCGGGAGATCGTGCCATTTTGGGCGACTGCGAATCCGCGACGTGCAAGCTCGGCGATGGCATCGGCTCGGCCTGCTTCGGGTGCGAATTTGTGAATTGCGCTGTCGATCAAGGCTGAATCAGCCATGTCTACCAGCGTGGGCTTCTCGGCAGCTTGTGCGATCCTGGCGGCGATGAAGCCGGGTTGCCCTAGTTGTGGTGAAGCTGGAACAATCGCTTTCACGGCTTGGCGAGCAAGGGTGACGGCGCTGCGTGCGAGTCCTTTTGCCTTGGCAGCATTCAGTCGAGCTGCGACTGCTCCTCGGATCGCGTCTGGGGATGGGATGGTTGGGGTTAGTCCGGCTGCGCTTTCGTAACTTCGTGTTAGAAACGGAAGCAGTTTTTCGTTAGAACCACGCTTGATGGCTGTGGAATTTTGGATGGCCTTTATTATGGCGATTTCGGTGTTTTCAATTTGCATGGGAAAGTGGAGCGGCGGTTTCGTTGTCCAATTCGGCAAGGATTAGTTCCAAGGTTTTGACGTTCGCGGCGCGTTGGCATATCAGATGCCGTGCAACTTCCAGCGGGCTGGAGACATCTACGCCTCCGGCGAGCCAACGCCGGATCGTCCTTGTGCATACGCGGTAGAATTGAGCGCGCTCGGCGATGTTGATTTGATCGGTGGTGAAGGTCATTGTCAGTTCGTTTGAAGTGTCACTACCCGATTGATGAAGTCAAAATTTCACAAGGCAGCTCGATTCCTTGGCGGCTGAAAATCTCGTTCATGGCTGAGTCTGATAAGTGTTCACTGATGGCCGGAACGGAACAAATCAACCGAATCGCGGAGTTATACTTTTCGCGCTGTGGCCTCGATGAATCGCGGAGTTCTTTCAATGCAAGCTCGGTGAACATCTCGGTTAGCTCAAAAATGCCTGTCGGTTTGCAGGCGGTTCGGAAGCGGTCAATTAGGTGTTGGGAATCGTTTGGCATAGGATGCGATTTTTTTCTCAAGACGTTTGGCTAGTGGGCTGTCTGGCATATAGTCCATTTCTGAGATTTGGGTCAGTCTGGCATCTATCTCTTTTCTCAAGATTCTATACATCTCCGATTGAGTCCGGCCATCAAGTTGATTGATGACTGCGCCGGCCATTTCGCGGAAGATGAGTCTTGTCGTCATACCGACTAACTTGGCGACTGCGAGAACCTCCTCGGTCGGCACGAGCAATTCCTCCTCGCGCAAAATGATAGCTTCGAGGCGTTGACATTCGAGGCGGAGCTTTTGCTCTTTTAGCTCTGCCAACTTGCCAGTCGATTTGCCCTTTTTCCCTCCGATCCGTGCGAGTAGCTGCTCGGGTTGGAAGATATCAATTCCCTGTGATTTCCAGACTCGGAGCGTTTCACGCGAGATTCCAGAGCTTCGAGCTAACGCGGCGAGTGATGGCTGTTTGGCGGTCATTGGTCAGTGGTTGGTTCAGTGAGATGGAGACTAGGAAACTTTTCGATTTGCTCATGCGCTTTTATCGAGATGAGGCGCAACTC
>JAPJNB010000144.1 GCA_026461385.1 Akkermansiaceae bacterium | reverse complement strand
TTGCAGATGTCGGCCAACCAGATGCATGGACAGATCGTATTCGCAGTGCAGTGTTATTATGGCATGACATTGTGAATATGCCGGACGCCGCCGTTACGGATCTCATTCGTCAAGACGGGATTGATATCCTAATCGATCTTGCTGGGCACACTTTGGGCAATAGATTGCTCGTTTTTGCACGCAGACCAGCTTCAATCCAGATGACATATCTTGGATACCCTGCTACCACTGGACTTGAGGCTATTGACTATCGGTTAACCGATCACTTGGCAGATCCTGTTGGCATGTCGGAGGAGCATCACGTCGAGAAGCTGGTCCGCATGTCCAAATCCGCTTGGTGTTATGAACCCGACCGGCTGTCACCTACAACTGACAGCCCTGTATTGAAAAATGGTTATGTGACTTTTGGAAGTTTCAATAACGTTGCAAAAATCAACGATCAGTTTTTGCGAGTCTGGGGGAAAATTCTTGAGTCAGTACCGGACTCAAGATTGCTATTAAAAGCTGTAGGGTTTCGTAGCTTGAATGCCCAAAAGCACGTTAAATCTACTATTCTTTCGCAAGTAAGAATCGATCCGGAGCGAATAATGATACTGGGGCCGGAAATAGACCATGAGACTCATCTGGCACTTTACCGTGAAATGGACATCGGGCTAGATACTTTTCCATATCACGGTACTACAACGACTTGTGAAGCCTTGTGGATGGGTGTTCCGGTTGTTACGCTGGCAGGGCAATCTCACGTCTCGCGTGTCGGTGTTAGTCTTCTGACAAACGTTGAATTGCCCGAGCTGGTGGCCGAGTCCGAAGATGAATATGTACGGATTGCTGTAGAATTGGCTTGTGATGTCGAGCGGCTCGTAAACTATCGGTTAAATATACGAGACAAAATGCTAGGTTCTAAGCTCCTAGATGCACCTTCCTTTGCGCGAGAAGTCGAGAGTGTGTTGCGACAGGTGTGGCTATCGTCAGTCGTGGGGGCCTCCCTAGATTCCTCAGAAGCTGTCAATCCATGAGATTGAAGGTAAGTGAGCAGTGTCGGAAGGGTAGATATTTAAATTCAAAGATATTGGACTTCTCATCCCATGTTGGATGTTTGTACCTCGTATGAGATTCTTTTTTATCAAGGTAGCGCTTTGCCTGCAAATTCCTTTGGCATGACCCCTCACGGTGGCCGCCTTACTGTCTGGCAAGTGGCTCCCTCTATGCTGTCCACGGGTGCCTTGAACCCCAAGTCGGCGCGCCCTGCCGAGCGCACCAAAGTAAAAGGGACGGACTTACGTCCGTCCCTTTCTTTAATCAACTTTGAGTCTTAACGACCGTTCCGAATTAGTTCCGGCGGCGGCGAAGAAGACCAAGAGCTCCGATCGCTCCAAGCAAAGCAGTGGAAGCTTCTGGAACTGGCACGAAATTAATGCCTTTGGTTCCACTTTCGGTGTAGCTGGTGCTATTGGCAACCTCAATTGCCGTCGTAAAGTTACTAAATGATGCCGTTGCCGAAGCCAATGTAGAACTCACATCACTAGGAAAGACTGTGTTTACGCTTGTTCTGTATAGAACCCAATTTTTAGAAGCATCAAAGCTGATACCAGTTTCAGTACTCACATACAAGTGAATGACTTGGTTATTAACTCCACTTGGTGAAGTGCCAACGAAACTGCCATTGATCGTACCCGTGTCTGTGTTAGTCGATGCAAATTGAGTGAAAGTAGAAGTAGCAGCATTCCAAGAACCGACAGACAAATATTGGTTGGTAGTCACTACACCATTAAGAGATACTGTGAGACCATTTGCGGTTCCAACACCAGCACTGACAGTAATGGTAGCAGCTTGAGATAGACCAGCTAAGCAAGCACTTAGAGCCAATATTTTTACTAGTTTTGTTTTCATGATTATTTTGTCTACGTTTAGTTGTTTTGTGTTTTTAGTGTGGATAAGAAATTATTGACCGACCGTGGTTCCATTCACAGTTATCACAGAAGCACTTTTCGTGCTATCCCGTTTGATAATTGCACCTGCACCTCCCGAAATTACAACTGCACCAGAATCTTCGGATGTTGCTAGGTTGTACATCGTTGCAGTGCCGAATAGAGCTGGATCAGCTGCTGCATTGGGCGTAAGAGACTGGTCCGCATTCAAGATCTGGAACTCATCATAATCCGTATTGTCTGCATTTGCATTTACAGGAATAAGAGCAGATTGCAATCCCAATCCGTTGTAAGAACCACCAGCAGCCTGAGGCTGAGCTAACAACGTAAGACCAGGAAAGACATCGACCTGTGTTTTTGTGGTTTTAACCTCGCCGGTACTTACAAAGCTGAGACTCGTCGCACTGTTTGTCTTCACAATAACAGCAGAGCCTGGCTCAATAATCTGGTTATTAGCCAATTCTGAAGTAGATAGGTTGTACCAATCATCACCATCGCCAGACACAGATGCTGGGAAATATGAAATCGGCGTAAGTGATTGATCTGGGTTCAGAATCTGAATCTCATCACCGGTCGCTCCATCAGATGGGATCAAACCTGCCTTGTTTTCGCCAAAGAATGACTGAACAGTGTTGTGCTTACGCACAGAAACACTAACCCCTCCCGAGGAAATACCCGCGGGGAAATTGTCATTGACCGTAATTGATCCCGCTGTTGACGATACAACAGTAGACCACCAGCCTTGGTTCGTGCCAGACGTAATCTCAAGCACGTAGCTTCCATCAAGCCCAGTAGGCACGGATGCAGTAAAATTAGCAACTTTGGAAGCTGATGGTGTTCCAGTTGTTGCACCAGCGAACACTGTCGGCTGAACAAGCGCGGGCCCCAAGATTGTGAGCGCGGTCTGACCGTTAAGTGAATTCACTGTATGAGTAATGTACCCCACTGGCTTGGTGTAGGCGGTGGTTTGTGCGTTCGCAAATCCGCAAGCAGCGGCAGCGAGCATGAGTGAATATTGGATGGTTTTCATGATTTGATTTGGTTTGGGATTCGGATTTGGGATTTTTGGTTTGTTTTTCGTTTGGATCAACGCCGCAAAGAGATTGGTTACGACGCTGGAGAGTGTTTGATCGGACGTGTTGTTATGTTGAACGGTTCAAAAATAACGGCTGAAGCTTCCAAGCGCCAGTTGTTTTTTCTGCCCATTCATACGTTTCGTGGAAAACAAAACACGGGGAGCGGGGGTCCCGCAAGGATAATTTTCAGATTTTTTGATTTTTTAAACAAGGGCTTGGTCGGGTTTAGAGGCAGATGCGGCGAAAAAGGACGTCGAGCGGGAGCTGCATCCCGATGTAGAAGTCGCCGAACTCGCCGTAACGTGCGGTCACCTCGTCAAAACGCATCTCGTGGACGATGGCCTTGATGTCGATGCTGTCCTTGGCGAGGAGGGTGACACCCCATTCGAATTCATCCAGGCCGGTGGAGCCGGTGATGAGTTGGAGGATGCGGCCCGAGTAGGTGCGGCCGACGCGAGCATGGCCTGCCATCAGCTTGCGGCGGGTTTCAAAATCGAGCGAATACCAGTTGTCCGGGCCGTTGCGGCGCTTCGACATGGGGTAAAAGCAGATGAGCGGCCAGTCTGGCAGGACGGGATAGAGGCGGTGCTTGAGGTAGTGCGCCATGCGGTCGTCGAACTCCTTGACGCCTGCCTCAAATTCCGGGGTTCCGGGCGTGAGACCTTTTTCTCCGACGAGGGTTTCGGCGCTGTATTGCTCCTGGGTGGTGGTGTATTCCGAGCCCTCGGTCTGAGAGAGGTACGAATAGGCGGGGCTGAGAATCTCTGGGCCAAGTGAGAGACTGAGTTGTTTCTCATAGGCATTCGCGACTTGGAGATCTGGGGTGAGCAGCATGAAGCCTAGATCAGCCTTGGGCGTAGCGATGGAAAAAATCAGCAGGTGCGTGTCGGGCGTCGAGCGGATTTCTTGCACCAACTCGGTGAGGCGCGTTTTCGCCTGGCGCTGTTCTTCGTCGCTGAAGAGCGCCCACTGGGCGTGGTCCACATGATAGAACAGGTGCATGACGTGCCAACCTTCTCTGGGCACGAGTGGGGTCACTTCGGAGGTGGACATGATGATTTGGCTTCAGCGTTGGGCGGTGGAAATCGCCAGTTTGAAGAGCTTCTTGAAATCGGAATTCGCTGCGTTTTCGGCGGGTGCCTCGGTCACCTCAACCGTCCATGGTTTTCCTTGTTCCGCGCGGTAGCCGGAGAACATGCCCACATCGGTGAAGCCGGCGGTGGCGGTGATTTCTAACGGAATGTTAGGATTGGTCGAATGGGTGATCGCGTCGCCGATGAGAAGGCCATCGCTATCACGGAAGAGCACCCTGACGCCCGCTGTTCCCCCTTGGGTGGAAATTTTGATGACTGGGATCATCTTGGTGCCGGGTCGGACCGTCTCGGCCATGGCACCCGAGAGGATCGGGGCGCGCCAGTAGGTCTCGGCTGAGCGGACGGTGGTGTATTGGCCTTTGATCGGGAAATCATTTTCATCGGTCACGGTGCTCTTCGGCGCTAGGCGGCTGAGGCGGCTGTAGAAAAAAGTGCCGCCGCCAACCACGACCAGCAGGACTAAGGCCACGAGGCCGATGCGTTCGACCAGGCTCAAGCCAAGTCGAGGGCGTAGATCTAAGGGCACCGCGCCCTCGCGAGGACGGGGTGAAAATTCATCATCCTCGGCGGATGGGATTCGTGGAACGGACAGAGCAGCGGGCGCTGCGGGTTCGGCTGGGGCGGCAACATTTACCGACGGCGAGGGCACAGGGGTGGCGGGTGCAGATGCGGCAGGTGCTGGGGCGATGCTGGTCAGCGGTGCCGTGTCATCGAGCTCGGCGAAATGGTCGGGCAGCGTCGAGGCGGGCGCGAGAGGCCTGACCGGTTGAAGCTTGGAGCGGACTGTGATGACCTCTGGCTGGTCTGGATTTTCGCTTTCCGCAGGGGCCGCAGGGGTCGCGATGGGCTCGACCACCACCTCCGAGGGTTCTGCTCTGCGCCGGTAGTCACGGGGCACCGGAATCACCGATTGGCGCGCGCCCTGTACTGGCTCGGCTGGTTGAACCTCCGCATCCAAGTCATCGAGCGCCCAAAGGTCGAGTTCGGTGGTTTCTCGGCTGAAATTCCCCATGCTTGGGCGGTGCCGTGGCGGGATCGACGAATCGCCAGAGGGTGAAGGTGGAATGGCTGTCATGGCTTGGTGGTGACATTTTTGTAATTTGAACTGCCCCACTTGACCAGCGCGAAAGCAAGGTGCGGGCGTCTCGTGGAGCGCTGCAACGCATCCTTGTGGGCGGAGAAATTTGATTTCCTGAAAAATCCAGTTGCATCTGATCTCCGACGAAGTCATCCAAGGGGGAGTAATTCCCTGATTTTTTATGGCAGACCGCGAAGACAAAAATGTAGAAAACGTGCCAGGCAAGTTCTATGTGGACAGCCAGTGCATCGATTGCGACCTGTGCCGGGAAACCGCGCCAAACAACTTCACCCGCGCCGAGGACGAGGGCTACTCGTACGTATTCAAACAACCGGAGACCGAAGAAGAACTCGAGCAAAGCCGCGAGGCAATGGAAGGATGCCCCGTCGAGGCCATCGGCGAAGATGGTGCGGCCTAAACGGGATGCCCGCTCGATGAGCAAGCCGTCGCATGCCAGCAAGATCCGAGAAGAAATTCTCCGTGAATGGCGTGGGGTAGACGAGCCGACCGACCTCAACGCTGGAATCCACCTCGCGGAGAAATTTGTTGCTTCCATTTTGCGCGCTGCCGGAGCGGAAGATGGACTGCAAGAGGATCAGGTCCGAGCCATTTGGAAGGAGCTTGCGGGCGACTTCATCGCGCGGCACACCGAGCCAGTTTCCGTCAAGAGCGGGATCCTCGTCCTCCGCGTTACGCAGCCCGCATTGCGATTTCAGCTCGAACAAATGAAGCCAATGCTTCTCGGGCGCATCCGTGATCAACTCGGCGAAGGACGTGTCCAATCGATCAAATTTGCCCTCGGCTAGTTCGGGAATCTCGACCCTCATTTTTCATGTTTCGCAATCTCATTTTCGATTGGTCAGGCACGCTGGTGGATGATCTTGGCCCCGTGATCGAGGCGACCAACGCGGTGCTCGGCAAGTACCAGATCCCCCCGCTTGATCGCGAGGCGTTCCGGCGCTGCTTTCGCCTGCCATATCAGGAGTTCTATGCCGAACTGCTTCCCGGCATTCCCTTAGAAGAACTTGAGAGCCATTTTCGCCCGGCCTTCGACGCCTCGGTGGTGCCGGTCACCGTGCTGCCCCACGCCCGAGAAAAACTCGAGTGGTGCAGCGCCGCGGGCATCCGTGTATTTGTCCTCACCTCGATGGATACGGGGGCGTTTGAGCGGCAGATGGACGAGTTCGGATTTCGCAAACATTTCGAGGCCACTTACTCAGGCGTATTGGACAAGCGAGAGGTCATTCACCAGATCCTTGAAGCTCACAAACTAAATCCACTCGAGACCGCCTTCGTCGGCGACATGACCCACGACGTCGAGACGGCACGCCACGGTGGCATTGCGTCGATCGCGGTTCTGACGGGCTACAACCACGCGGAAGTTCTCGCTGCGGTGCGGCCAGACCTCACGGTGCCCGATCTGGGAGTCCTCCGTGAATTGCTTGACCGACGTCGCGGTGTCTCGCGCCCCATCGCCACGGTGGGCGCTTTAATTCACGATGGCAGCGGAAAGGTTTTAATGATTCGCACCCACAAGTGGGGAAATCGCTGGGGCATCCCCGGCGGGAAAATCGAACGCGGCGAATCGGCCGCCGACGCCCTCGTCCGTGAGATCCGCGAGGAGACCGGACTCGAAGTCAGCCAGATCGAATTCGCCTTGGTGCAGGATTGCATCGATTCGCCCGAGTTCTATCGGCCTGAGCATTTCTTGCTGCTCAACTATACCGCAAAGGCTGCGACCTCCGCTGTCCGGCTCAATGATGAGGCTCAGGAATTCCGCTGGATGTCACCCGCTGCCGCACTTGAAATTCCGCTGAACCAGCCGACCCGCTTTCTGCTCACGGAAGTCATCCGGCTCGGCTCCATCGCCAGCTAGAAACAAGCCGCAAATCGCTAGAGACCAGCGAGATCTGTGGGCACGCCAATCATTTCGATTGCCAATCGCCGAAAAATCTAGCAGTACCCCTTGGTGTTGATTTTCAACATTTACGTAACATCTCATGAAAGCTCATCAGTTTGTAAGTGTTTCGTCGGTCGTTTTGGCTGGCTGGCTTGGGGCGACGTTTCTCAACGAAGTGCCCGCCCAGCGATACCCGAAGCTCGATAAGCGCCCTGAAACCGCCGCCAGCAGCAACACCGCTGATGAGCCCGCGTTTACCACCATTTCATCCGCCTCGGATCTTCCAGCATCCGTCTCGCGCTAAATTCTTTGGATATTATTTCATTTCAATCAACTAACTCATGGCAGAAGAACCCCTCATTTGTGACAACAAGCCCATCGCGCTCGAAGTCGAAGCAGGAACTCATTGGTGGTGCTCGTGCGGCCGCTCAAGCCACCCGCCGTTTTGCGATGGCTCGCACAAAGGAACCGGTCTGCAGCCGGTAAAATTCGAGGTGACCGAGAAAAAAACGATCTGGTGGTGCCAGTGCAAGCACACCGCCAATCCCCCGCTTTGCGATGGCTCGCACAAGAATCTGCCGAAGCCCGATTGAAAAAGATGAGGGCCACGGCTCAGTAACTCTTCAGCCACGCAACGACGTCGGCCACGTCTTGCGCGCTCAATCCTAACTGGTTTGCTCCCAAGTTCTCGTTGCGAAGGCAGAGGAGCTCTCATTGCGAGGGTCTCATTCGTTTTGCAGCGACCAGCAACACTGCTTCATGACCGGAGAAGCTCCGACCGCGAGCTCCACGAGCGCATTGGCTGAAGCGGACGACCTAATGAAGAAGATAGAATCCACCGCGGTTCGGCATCGTTCCGTTTATAGGGCTTAAATTGCCGCGCCTGCTTTGACAAGGCTACGCTTTTTCGCTAACAACACCCATGCGATCACTCATCAAACATGTCCTAAAACGCAGTGAGCCTTCCGATGATCTTAAGGTGGCCGGCTGGGTCCGGACACGGCGAGACTCCAAGGCGTTCTCATTTCTCGAACTCAATGATGGGTCGTGCCTCGGCAACCTCCAGATCGTAGCAGATGCGGGTATTCCAGGGTATGAGTTCATTTCAAAAATGAACACCGGCGCCTCAATCGAGGTACACGGAAAGTTAATCCCCTCGCCTGCGGCGGGCCAACTTTGGGAAATGCAGGCCACCGCATTGAAGCTCCTCGGTGAGGTCCCCGAAGATTATCCGCTTCAGAAAAAAGGCCACAGCACCGAGTTTCTCCGGTCCATCGCGCACCTGCGGCCAAGAACCAACCTCTATGGCGCGGTTTTCCGGATGAGAAGCCGCATGGCCTATGCCGTCCACCGCTTTTTCCAAGAACGCGATTTCACCTACGTTCACACTCCCATCATCACTGCGAGTGATTGCGAGGGGGCTGGAGAAATGTTCCGGGTGACCACGTTGCCTGAGGATAAATCATTGGAGGCCTCACAGGATTTCTTCGGCAAGCGGGCGTTCCTCACCGTGAGCGGCCAGCTCGAAGGAGAAACCTTTGCCTGTGCGCTCTCGAACATTTATACCTTTGGGCCTACCTTTCGTGCCGAGAACTCCAATACCTCGCGGCACGCTGCGGAATTCTGGATGATCGAGCCCGAGGTCGCTTTTTGTGACCTCCAAGGCGACATGGACCTTGCCGAAGCATTGGTGAAATTTCTTGTCAAAGAAGCGCTCGAAAACAGCGATGACGATCTGACCATTTTTGAGAAGTTTGTGGATAAAGGTCTGCGCGAACGCTTAGAATTCGTGGCGAGCCGACCCTTCGAACGGATCTCGTACACCGAGGCGGTCGAGCTTTTGAAGGCCAGCGGCAAAGCTTTCGAATATCCGGTAGGATACGGGCTCAACCTCCAGTCCGAGCATGAGCGCTGGCTGACCGAAGAGCATTTCAAAAAGCCAGTCACGGTTTTCAACTACCCAAAAGAAATAAAGCCATTCTACATGCGCTTAAACGATGACCAGAAAACCGTAACCGCCATGGACGTGCTTGTCCCTGGCATTGGCGAAATCATCGGCGGAAGCCAACGCGAAGAGCGACTGGATGTACTGCTAGAAAATTTAACGAAGCATGGTCTCGACCCAGAAGCCTACCATTGGTACGTGGATCTGCGAAAGTACGGCAGTGTCCCGCACTCGGGTTTCGGGCTAGGTTTCGAGCGCCTCCTCATGTTTGTAACGGGCATGGCGAACATACGTGACGTCATCCCATTCGCAAGAACGCCGGGAAACTGCGAGTTCTGAGACCACTCGGGCCGCTCGCTGCCGAGAAGATCCAAGCCGCCGGATTTCTCTAATTCAGTGTAGATTTGGAGTGTGGTTCTCGATTTTTGGGGGGTCTGGCATGGGTGCAAAAAAGAGCCCGACTCCGAGCACTTTCATGCTTGGAGCCGGGCATATACCTGGCGACGACCTACTCTCACAAGACCTATCGTCTCACTACCATTGGCG
>JAPJNB010000143.1 GCA_026461385.1 Akkermansiaceae bacterium | reverse complement strand
CGCCAATGGTAGTGAGACGATAGGTCTTGTGAGAGTAGGTCGTCGCCAGGTATATGCCCGGCTCCAAGCATGAAAGTGCTCGGAGTCGGGCTCTTTTTTTGCCCCCATGCCACGCCTTCCAAAATCGGAAATCAACCTCAAACCCGGCAATATTTTACCCGTAAACCATGCTCCAGACTTGCGGCTAGATCAAAGCTCGCTTTGACTCTATCTATGACTCGCCCCGACGGTCGCCAGATCGACCAACTACGACCTATTTCATTTATTCCTCATGTCGCACCTCATGCTACGGGATCCGTTCTCGTGGCATTTGGCGATACCCGAGTGATCTGCTCGGCAACCATTGAGGAAGATGTGCCTCGCTGGATGCGTGCCCAGAGGGTCGACGGTGGATGGCTTACGGCAGAATACTCGATGCTACCGTATTCCACCCTGGATCGGAAGCCTCGTGATATCTCAAGAGGTAAGCTGGATGGTCGCTCCTCGGAGATTCAGAGATTGATTGGCAGATCGCTCAGGGCCTGCGTGGATCTGAAGAAGGTCGGGCAGCGGACGATTTGGATCGACTGTGATGTTTTACAGGCTGACGGGGGAACACGGACGGCCTCAATCACCGGTGGCTGTGTGGCGATGGCGATCGCACTGAACCGCTTAATGTCCCAAGGAAAGCTTAAAGACTTCCCGGTTAAGAAACTTGTTGCTGCAGTTTCAGCAGGTGTTTTCGAAGGGGTGCCAGTGTTGGATTTGAATTACCCGGAGGACAAAGCGGCGTCGGTGGATTTTAATGTGGTGATGACGGAGAGCTTGGATTTTGTTGAGATCCAAGGCAGCGGGGAGGAGGCCGTATTTTCCTCTGATGAAATGTCTGCCATGCTCGACCTCTCACGGAAGGGGATTTCTGAAATCATTTCGTTGCAGCGGCAGGCGATTCTTACGGCTGACCGCGCCGCGCCTGCGGATTTGGCGTCTTTGGCTGCTGGTTTTCGGAAGTGAGTGAGCGATCTTCGGTGGGTGATGTGCGTGAGGTTGAAATCTTTCCACCACTTAACCAATCTTCGTAGTTAGTTCATCAGATTTTCTCTACGACCACTTCGATTTCCATTCTGCAATTTCCCGTGCCATTGTAGCTCCCACGCACTGGAGCGACATCCTCATAGTCGCGACCTACAGCCACCTTAACATAGCGTTCATCAGCAAGGGTGTTGTTCGTGGTGTCAAAGCCAATCCATCCTGCATTGGGCAGATAGACCTCAGTCCAAGCATGGGAAGCTTGTGCACCTACCAGTGTGTCTCTCGGACCATTGTAAAGATACCCCGATGCGTAGCGTGCAGGAATTCCGACTGACCGGCAAAGCCCGAGCATGACGTGGGTGAAATCTTGGCATACCCCACGCCTCAATTCAAATGCATCTAACAGGTGGGTGTTCACATTCGTTACACCAGGCTCGTAACGAAATTCCTGATGAATCCATTTCATCAATGCCATCGCTTGATCGAATATCGAGGTGAGTTGCCCCGTGGCATCGACGGCTTGCCGCCAGACGTCAGGGTGGCGCGAGACCCAACGGCTGTCCTGCAAGTATGGCCAGATTCTCTCACGAATGGATGACCCACTGTAGTCCTTCAGCGTTGCTGCTCGGCTCGCTTCGGGAATATCCAACGGCAGATTGTGCACCTTGATTCGGCTCTCGATATCAAGCTGCGAATGAGCTCCTGGTAGCTCGAAGTGGTGGGTGATGTTTTGAAAGAGGTCGGTAAAGCGACGCACCCGTGTTGCTGGAATGACCCGGATGAGGGCGCTTAGGGTTTTTTGATAGGGAAATGTACGCGGCTCGAGGTGCAGCGTGTTCACACTCTGTGACACTGGCATTCCATAGTGAAAGGTCGTCCGATGATAGACCGAAAGCCGCATGCCAAGCTTGGTTTGGCCAGAATCGTTCGTGAAATTCACTGTTGCTGTTGTTCCATTTGCCAAGCTGCGACGTCCGATTGGCTAGAAGATCTCGGCCCTGGGCTGCTCTGAATTCGCTCAGGCATGAGTACATAAGTTTCAAAGATCTCTGCACCGATCTGGTTGAAGCGTTCTTGCAGTTTGTCGAGGTAGTCGTGCAGTCCGGTTGCAAACACGTCTTCAGTTGAGCCAAAATTTAAATCTGCGAGTACACGGCCTGACTCGCGCTCGACTTCGTTTGAGAATGCTCCTCGAGGTGTTCCGGAAATCAGGTGGAGACTCGCATCCACGCGCTCGATGCAGTAGCGGACCGAGCGAGGGAACTCTTTTGAGAAGATTAGGAAGTCGACAATTCCACGAGCGGATAGCTCGTGATGCCCCGCACGGAATGCGCCCATTGCCCCGCAGGAGCGCAGGATTGCCGTCCAGTGGAGGATTCCAGGTGACCCCGTTTCTGCACCCTCCTCTCCAGGCGGGAGGTAGCTTGAAACATCTAGAAAGCGGGTGGTCTTGTCCGCCCTTTCGAGGTGTCGGCCAAGATCCATGAACTCCCAGGCCTCGTTGCGAGAGATCGTCGATGCAGCAATTCCTAAAAATGTCATCACCGACCTTCGCACGTTTTCGTAGTACTTTGGGGGATCGGATTCCAGTAGGCGATGCGCCTCATCTGAGCGAGTGAAAAGGTAAAGCGCGTTGAGCTCTTCCCAAAGTTCGTCGGACAGTTGGTCGCGGACGGTTCTTGCATTTTCGCGAGCTAGGCTGATGCAGGAAGTGATGCTGTTGAGATTGCGCGGATCATCGGTGAGGAAGCGAATCACCTCGCCACTCCCAGAGTCGTCATAAAGCTTGCTGAAGGCCTCCTCGTCTCCGGTGCTGAGAATGATGGGCTGCCAGAAACCCCGAAGGCGCTCGCTGTCGAGGCGCTCGAAATCAAGTAGCAGCTGCTGGTTGACATCGATCAACCGCGCGAGGTTATCGGCCCGCTCCACATAGCGGACCATCCAGTAGAGAGTATTTGCGACACGTGAGAGCATGAGTTTAATGGTGAAGTACCCAAGTGTCTTTGCTGCCGCCGCCTTGGGAGGAATTTACGATCAGCGAATCCTTGGTGAGGGCCACGCGAGTCAATCCGCCGGGCACGATTTTCACATCCTTTCCGTAGATGATGTAAGGTCGCAGATCGATGTGTCGGCCTTCCATGGCCCCATCGCACCACGTTGGAGAGCGCGATAATGAAATGACGGGTTGGGCGATGTAGTTGCGGGGGTCGGCGATGATTCTTTCGCGGAATTTCTCGATTTCATCTTTGCTGGCCGAGGGGCCCATGAGCATGCCGTAGCCGCCAGATTCGTTGGCAGCCTTGACCACCAACTCGGGGAGGTGGTTGAGAATGAATTTCATGTCTGCCTCCTCGGACGCGAGATAGGTTGGGACATTGGGAAGGATTGGTTTCTGGCCGAGATAGTATTCGATCATTTTTGGGACGAAGTAGTAGATCACTTTATCATCCGCGACGCCAGTTCCCACGGCATTGGCAAGGGATACGTTGCCCGAGCGGTAGGCATTCATCAGGCCGGGAACGCCCAAGACGGAATCTTTTCGAAACACCACTGGATCGATAAAGTCGTCATCGATCCGACGGTAAATCACATCGACCCGCAATAAACCCCGAGTGGTCCGCATGTAGACAAATTTATCCACGACGACGAGGTCTTTGCCTTCGACGATGTCGATTCCCATTTCACGGGCGAGGTAGCAGTGCTCGAAGTAAGCGCTGTTATGGCAACCGGGTGTGAGAAGCACGCATATGGGATCCCCCTCGCGGCGAGGGGAGATGTGGTGGAGCATGTTGAGGAGATCCCTCGGGTAGGAATCCACTGGGCGGACGCCGACTGATTCAAAAATCGCTGGGAACGCACGTTTCAGCGCATTGCGGTTTTCTAACAGGTAAGATGCGCCCGAGGGGCAGCGTCCATTGTCTTCGAGCACGTAGTAGACGCCGTCCGTGCCACGAATGAGGTCGCTACCGCAAATGTGAATGTAGATATCGCCTGCGACGTCGACCCCTCTGAATTCTGGCCGGTAGTGTTTGGCCTGTTCGATGTAAAACCTCGGAATGACCTCATCCTTCAGGATCTGTTGGTCGTGATAGATGTCGTGAAGAAACAGGTTGAGTGCGACGATTCGCTGGGTGAGGCCCGCTTCGAGATGGTCCCATTCGCTTGCAGGCATCACCCGAGGGATCGGGTCAAATGGGAAGATTCGCTCGGTTCCTTGATTGTCATGGTAGACGTTGAAGGTGATTCCTTGGCGCAAGAAATAGAGCTCTGAATTGGCTTTTCGGGTGAGGAAATCGCGTTGGTTCAGCGTGCTAAATTTTTTTAGAAGTGGCTCGCAGTGGGTTCGGACTGTGCCATCGGTCCCGAACATTTCGTCATAAAACTTGCCAGAATCATAGCCATTGAACATTTCCATACGTGGTTTTTCCCGATTAAGCACAAGGTGGGCCAAGTTTCAAAGATCATGGATTCAAACGAGGCATCACCCCAAAGGAGCGAAAAGGTGAGAGAGTGTCTCCGCATCGACCTTAAGTTTGGTGGTTTCTTCCGAGAGGAGGGCCTCGACGAGTGATGCCTTGTGCTTTTGGAGTTCGAGAATGCGGTCTTCGATCGTGCCGCGGCAGACCAGCTTGTGAACGAAGACTGGCTTGGTCTGTCCGATGCGGTGAGCGCGGTCAGTGGCTTGATTTTCGGCCGCTGGGTTCCACCAGGGATCGTAGTGGATGACGGTGTCAGCCGCGGTGAGGTTGAGGCCGGTGCCGCCCGCTTTGAGTGAAATAAGGAAAATCGGAATCGTGCCAGACTGAAATTTTTCAACCAGCGTCGCACGTTCCTTCGTTTGGCCGGTGAGCTTTAGATAGGGGATTTTCGTTTGCAGTAAGTGGTCCTCAATAAGGGCAAGCATGGAAGTAAACGAGGAAAACAGGAGGATCCTGCGGCCTTCTTCGATCAGAGTCGGAAGGAGCTCACGGACGAGATAGTCGAGCTTTGCGGATTCTTTGATTTTTTGTGCGGAGGGAGTTTTGAGCAACTGTGGGTGGCAGCAGATTTGGCGGAGTTTGAGCAAGGCATCGAGGACGATGATGTGCGACTTCGCGAGGCCTCTCGCAGCGATGGCATCCCGAACACGCTGATCCATTGTGGCCCGGACGGACTCGTAGAGATCGCCTTGTTTTTTGGTGAGATCGATTCCATGGAGGATTTCGGTTTTCGGGGGGAGCTCACTTGCCACTTGGTCTTTGGTTCGCCGGAGAATGAGCGGGGAGACCCGGCGATTCAGGGCGAGTTGGGCATCGCTGCAGCGGGTGCGCTCGATGGGCCGGCGGAGTTGTGAATTGAACGTTTTTTCATCGGCGAGAAAGCCTGGCATGAGGAATCGCATGAGGCTCCAGAGCTCGCCAAGGTGGTTTTCCATTGGAGTGCCCGAGAGGCAAATTCGATGGGTCGACGTGAGTTGGCACGCATGCTGGGAAGTGACCGCTTTGGGATTTTTGATGTACTGCGCCTCATCGAGGATCAAAAGGTGCCATGGTTGATTCTTTAGTTCCTCAAAGTCGCGGGTGAGCAGGGGATAGGACGTGAGAACCACATCGGCCGCACTCACCTCGCTGAAGGCCGCTGTACGATCCTTGCCTTGGAGCACAACCACCTTGAGATGAGGCGTAAATCGAGCGGCTTCGGAGGCCCAGTTGGGAACGACCGACGTTGGGGTGATTACGAGCGATGGAAGGCCCGGTCTTTTGGCGCACTCCGCAGCGAGGTGTGTGAGAGCTTGGAGGGTTTTGCCAAGGCCCATATCATCGGCGAGGATTCCATTGAGACCATTGGACGCAAGAAATTGAAGCCAGCGATAACCGTCGAGCTGATAGGTTCTTAAATCCGCACAGACACCTGGTGGGACTTCGGCAAGTGGGAGGTCGGTGATGTCTTGGAGTCGCCGCCCAAGTTTGGCTAATGCCCGGGTCGTCTCGGACGAGTCGATTTCGAGGGCGCTGGCCACCCCGGCGGCGGCAAGTCGATCCATTCGGATCGGCCCTGTACCTGCATTTCCATGAAATAGGTGTCGGACTTGTTCGATCAACTCCAGCAGCCGTTTGGCAGGAAAGTGCATGAACCCATCTGCGGGGTCTTCACATTGAAGCGTGATGAACTCAGGAAGATCAGGCGCATCTGACGCAGGCAGATCTTGGAGAAGGCCATCGGCAATAATCGGGATCAAACTGACGGGTTTGCCATTCAATTCAATGGTGGCATCGAAGCGGAACCAGTCGATGCCATGATCCGAGTCGGCCTCGATCGTCGGCATGAATTGGTCGATTTGGTGAACCGTTAGGCCTGCGTTGGCATCGACCTCAATGGTCCAGCCCGAGTCACGAAGTGTTTGCATTTCTGAGCCATGCAGTAGCCTCAACCAAGCGAGACGAGGGAAGGTCTCCGAATCCTCCGGAATACACGAGAAAAGTGCGGCATCGTCCAAAACCTCTGGTCTCACTATTTCTGAAACCGCGATGAAGCCGAGATTCATCAGGCGCCTTGCCTGCAATTGCTCGGCCCTGAAATCGCGATGCCAGACAACGCGCTTTCCGCCCATCAGCTCCGCATGGCTCTCAGTCTGGCGTTTGGCGAGCGGCAACAGCAGAGGGCTATCCGCGTAACGAAATTTGATCTCTCCGACGATGTAAGGCTGCTTGTCCCACTTGCCTCCCAAGACACGCGTGTAGACACGCAAATGGGGCGCTGGCTTGCATTTGGGTCGGGCTTCCGTCTCTAATTTTTTTGGGACGGGTAAATCCATCGTCGCAATAGCCGAAACCCGCGCGGTCACAGTTTCGATTAGACCTGCGGAAATGGGTGGTCCATCTTGCCAAGTTTTTAGCAGCTGGCTTGGCAGTGCGGATTCGACCATGCCGAGTGTCATGGATGTTGGATCAAAATAGCGTGGCGGCTCGGTAGGAAGGATCACGATTTCGGGTGAATCGCACTGAAGCATCGGTCTGGCTCCGCCATCGGCAGCTATCTCCCACGTGGCATGGATTTTTACCGGTGAGCCAAGACTTACCGGCCGGTAGGCAGGTGCCTCATTTCCTGACGTGTAGGATTCGACACCATAAAACATGCGGCCGGTCGCGGCAGCAGCTTCAAGAAGATCCAACCAATCCGGCCCTTCAAGGGGGAGATCCCCCCAAACGTCGTGCCGTCTCAGCCGCTGGTGATAGAGTGAGGTGATCAGCAAATCCTCGCGGACCATGTATTTCGGCGGTCTTGTGGGATCGGCATTGGCGCGAGACTGGGAAATTTGAATGCTACCATCTTTCTGGCGGGTCCCGACTCGCAGGACAAAATTGAGCTTGCTCCCAGAGCCATAGATCGGTTTTTCGATGCAATACGCGAGAAAGCGGATTTCGGGTTTGGTGGCCTTAGGCGCCTCGCGAGTCGGGATTTCCGCAGCCAGGTTCTCGATCGTCTTGAGCCATTGACGAAGCTCCGATGCAAGTGGTTGTTGGTGGGCTGCAAGTGGCTCACCCTCACTCCGCAAAAGGTTCTGACTCAGAAAGGCAAGCAAGGCAGCAGCGTGTTTGCAACGGAATGTCACGGGACAGCTGCACTCAGATTCCATCGTCCAAGCACCCTTCTGCTTCTTGAAAAGGATGTCGGTCTTGTATGCAGTTGGCGAGCTGCCGCGAATCATCGCAGAGGCGTAAGCGGTGCCATGGACCTGGCTGCTCAAGCACTGGACCTGCTTGATCCGAAACTCCGAGATGTAAGGCTCACTTCGGTCTAGCGTGCCTTGGTGGAAATCAAACTTCCATGTCTCGTCCATCAACCAACCGGACAGGCCGGGAATTTCAGCGAGTTTCGATAGGGGGGCAGTCATGGAATTTTTGTCAGTCATCGAGACAATCTAAATTCGTAGAAATCTTTAAGCTCAATTCAAGACGCACAAACCCACCATGAAGTAGACTGCTCGGTACCGTCAACTGGTGAATCTAAATTGAAACAAAATTGGGCCGAGAATCTCGCATCGCTCCATCGCTTGTCCGACCCGCGAGCTCGGGCATGGTGGATCTTAACGGTAGAGAATTGGCCTGCTAGATTTTTTGAGTTTGCTTGACAATACGGGTGTTTTAAGTGTTTTTGAAATCATCAAATGGCGAAGCGACCCACGGCGAGTGTCAAGATGACGCGTCTGGAAGCCCGAACACGGGTGATCCGAGGGGCTGGGCGTTTCGTTTTCATGATGTTCTGCATGGCCATCGGATTTGTGGTGGTAGCCACTGCGGTCCCCCAGCATCGAGAGGTCGAGCGACTTGAGGCAAAGGTGAGGCTTTCAAAAGAGAGAGAAAAAAGCGTCGAGGCAGAGGTCGAGTACCGGCAGATTGAGTATCGTGCGCTTCGTGAGGATCCGGCGTTTTTGGAGATTCATGCTCGCGACCGGTTAGACTACTACCGCCAAGGCGAGCGGGTACTCAAGTTCCGCGATTCGCGCTGATGTTTCGCCTGTCGGGTGTCTGGGATCGGTTCCGGTTTTGGCGCTTGGAATCAACGTGAGGAGCATCTATCTACAAGTCATGCGTGACGATATTGAGCGGATTTTGATCGATGAGGCAGTGATTGAGAAACGCCTTGACTCGATGGCTCGCGAAATTGAGCGCGATTTTCCGCATGGGACCTTGGTGGTAATCATCCTCCTAAAAGGGGCACTTGTCTTCGCGGCCGATTTGCTCCGCCGCGTGCCTCGTGCCCTAGAAATCGAGTGCCTCAACGTGGCAAGCTACCATGGCGGCTTGGAGAGTTCGGGGAAGGTCGATTTTTTAGATCGCCATTTCCCTGAGGTGAACGGGCGTCATGTGTTGTTACTCGATGACATCCTCGATACTGGGCGCACGCTTCATGCAGTTTCCGAGCGGTTGATGCAGGAGGGTGCGATCGCGGTGCATACGGCAGTCCTATTGGCTAAGGATAAAGCTCGGGCGGAAGAGGTGAATGCCGACTATGTTGGTTTCACCATCGGCGACGAGTTTGTGGTTGGCTACGGGTTGGACTACAACGGGAAATACCGAAACCTGCCCTATGTTGGGGTACTCAAGCTTTCTGCTGCGATCGATGGGTGATCATTTCGATTGGGGTTATCGGCCAAAGCGATCCTGAGGCGCTGCCGATTCTGCCAACTTCCACACGAGATGGTATGATCACTTGGTGGGGAATCCGCCAGTCGCATCCGTTGATGCGGCTCGCATCGAATCGCAGTCCACCATCATGTCGGCAAATGAGCGGCCGAAAGGCCGGGACGTTCTAATGAGATCGATTTTTGCCTCTTGCCATGAATTGAACGCACTTTGTGCATAACGTTCCTGCTTCGCGATTTCGCCCGCTTCACGTGCTGAGACCGCGATCTCATAGAGGTATTCTCCTTTGAAACTTTTTGCCATGAATAGAGACTCGTTGCCGCCTTGCAGTGAAATCGCGTGATCGTACATCCTCAGTGCTTCAGATTCATCTCCAGCCCATCCAAAAATGTTGGCAAGCTGAAGGGCTGCCCCTGGATCGTGCTCCCACTTGGTACTCACATTGAAGATGGTTGTTTTGAGGGCTTCTGCCCAAGTTTCGCGGGCCTCTTGGGTTTGGAAATCGTAGATCCGGGTGATCGCCGAGCTTAACATTTCGCGGTCAATCCCAAGGTAAGGATAGGATTCTAACAATCTGAACAAGCGGATAAAACGATCGGCATGCGACACGCGAGAGGAATGCCAGATTGGAACCCAGGCATCTTGAAGGACTCGAGTCAATTGAGCCCCGAAAAGCAGTGCGGGGATCGCAAGGCCAAGCATGCCGATTGATCGAAACCAAGCCAACCCAGGCGGTATGCTTCTGGGTTCATCGATCAACGCGCTTTCATGAGGGCGAGACTTTTCGATCTCAATGGCCTCGGTGCATTTCACGTCGATTGCCATGACGCTTCGTCGGATGGCCTCCGCATCACCCCTCTTTTTCCAGTAAAGCACATCGTACCTCAGCTCGAGCCACTTTTCATCCTTTACGTGCATCAATAATCCCGTCAGGGCATCGAGGGAAGTTGATTGGCCTGCGAGAAAACTCGCGGCATGACTCTTCGCGGGGATGAGAAAATCATCGATGCTCAAGTGGCCACGTGAATGGATTTTGGCTCGGTCTCGTGCCGATGACTTACTCGACTTCCATAGCCCATGGCTGATGCGGCCAAGAGTAAAACCCGCGATCAAAACCAAGGCGGCGTTGTGAAACACAAAATCAAAATTTGACTGTGCCAATAATCCAGCCAAGCCGATCGCCTCCCAGCAGGCTCCTGATGGCTTCGCTTCGCTGGCGAAGTTCCATAAGCCGCGGGCGATCGGCCAGATCAGGAGGATCGCGATCAATGCCAATGCAGGGATGCCGTAATCAACGAGCAACTGCAATGCCTCGTGATGGACCATGACTGGCTCGGAACCCATGCCATCGATGTGCTGAAAAACATTCCAGCTAAAGCTCCTCGCGCCGCCGCCAAGCAGCGGGTTTTCCGCCATGATTTTCCAAGCCGCTTCGTAGAAAGAAATTCTGCCGCCATCGTTGAGCGATCCTCCTGCATCGAGTCCGCGATGGCTGCCGACCATCGGAATCAGAAACTTGGCAGCATCGAGGATGCCCACGATGATGACCACTGCAGGAAGCCAGCCAATCATCGAATAGTTTGAGTGGCGGAATGCCCTCATGAGCAAAATTAGCAGTGCTAGTGCTACCATCACCCCGAGCGAAAAATTCCCTCCTCGGGAGAGACTTAAGGCGGTGGTTGTGATGGCGCTCGCGAGACCAAGCATGTGGAAAAACCTCAATCGGGTGGGCTCCTTCCATGCCTGCGAGATGAGAAGGCCCGTGGTGATTAAGCCGAAGCCAGCCGCGTGGTTGTAGTGGGCGAAAACGCCATTGGGAAATTGGCGGACACCATCTGGATAGAGCGGGTTCCAGCCGGGGTGTGACATTTGAAACACCATGCACGCCGCATTGGTCAGTGCGAGCAATGAAAGTCCGAAAAAGAGTCCTCGTGATTGAGGATGATTCGCGCCTCGCCCAAGCAAATAGCCCAACGTGGCAAAAAGAATGAGCGATAAGTCATGGAAGGATTCCGAGAGCGCGGGTGAAGCTACGGCGCGAAGGCCGAGCAAGGCCATGGTGATCAAAAAGACCATCGAGTGAAACCCACCGCCCCATGACCTTTTGAAATTCTGGCCGAGAACCATCCAGAGGGAAGCGGCCGCTGCCATGATCAATCCGGGCCCCCAGTTGAGGATATTCGTCGTCCCGCCAAAAACGGCAACAACGGGAAATACAGCGGTGGCGAGGACGAATCCTGAGGCGGCGATTCCCTTTCCAGACTGAGCTTGAAGCGTCATGTCACCATGGATGTGGGTTGATTGACCTAAGTGAATTGCCCGGAAAAGACTGGAAAACGAATCATGAAGATGATTTAGCTCGAGGAGCTAAACAACAAGGCGTTCGGCGACTCATCACTCCAGTGGAGCGATGAATGCTCAGCGGCGGCGCCGTGCCAGGCAAGCGAAGCCACCGAGAGCGATCAGCAACGACGAGCTTGGCTCTGGAACTGCGCTTTCGAGTACCATGTTGTCCAACATCATGAAGTTGTCTCCCCAGTTGGTCCCATCTGAGCTGATCCAATCGATGGCAAAGCCACCAATGTCTTTCTGTGCAGCCGTGTTGCTCGTAAGGTCAACATTTGCAAAGAGTGCTACGGGAGTTGAAGTGGAACCCACGGGCGTGATGGTTGCCGACCACTTCATGTAGTCCAAGTTCATAGTCAGATCGAGGGTATAAGCCGCATTCAATGAAAGCGCTGCGCCTGTGTCGAAAGTGGAGGTCCCATTGTTTCGGCTGATTGAAAACCCGCTCGTAAGTGACTTGGTGAACAGCAAACTTGAGAGAGTTTCGCTATTGCCATCAAAAAAGCTGAGGCGGAAGGAGTCGGTAAAAGTCGTGGGGATGCTCAGGATCAAATCCGTGGTGAAATGCGCGACCGGAAGTGGGCCACTCGGAATGAAGCTGGCAGCTTGCGGTGAGAGTGCGTACACGACGGATGTGTCATCTCCACTGCCAAAGCTTGGAGGCACTCCTCCGACAGCAAGAGATTTGGTGCCAAATGATGCAGGTGGATTTTGGGCGCTGTTGTCAAATGCTGCAATCGATTCAGTCCCCGCGGGGCCCGTCAGCCAATTAGGATTTTGAGTTTCTAAATACAGGGCAGAGGTGTCGTAACTCTCGAAATTGTCAGACCAGATCGATGCTGCGTGGGCAGTTGCAGCTGAACAAATCAAAGCGGCAGTAAGAATTTTTTTCATGGTTGCAGGTGATGTTGATTTTAGCGGGTACGGCGGACAACGGGTTTAGCGGCAGCGACGGCGACGGCTGAGGTGGAGGACACCTTTGTCTCATTGGCGGATGCTTCCTTGGCTGCTGCGGTCATTTTAGCCAATTCAATGGCTTGTTGACTGGCCAGTAAGGCTTGGGCGGCCTTCGCGTTATCAAGTTGGATTTGCAATGCTGCGGCTTCTGCGGCCTTCGCCGCGGCTTCGGCCTCCTTTGCCGCTTGGGCGGCAACTGCAGCTAGGCGCTCGCCTTCGGCTCTTATGGCAGCGGCCTCTGCGGCTTGTATCTCGGCTTGGTTTGAGGACTCT
>JAPJNB010000142.1 GCA_026461385.1 Akkermansiaceae bacterium | reverse complement strand
CTCTGGATGCGAATGAGTTGCAGGCACGGATCGAGAATTTTCGGGCCACGACGCATTGGTGATTTTGGGGAGCCGAGAGTCTAACGTTTCTCGATCGCGACGAGAGTGATGTCGTCCATTTGTGGGCCTTCTCCAGTGAACTGAGCGAGTTCTTCCTGCATTCGATTGAGAATGGCCTCTGCCCCGAGTGGCGCTGCCATTCTGAACGATTCGCACATCCGCTCCATTCCAAATTCCTGTTCTTCCTTGTCGATGGCTTCCTTGACGCCGTCGGTGTAGAATAGCACGCAGTCGCCGGCTTTCAGTGCGACTTCTTGGTCTCGGGTGACGCGTTCGAACACCGAGCCACTATCGATGCCGAGTGCGAGGCCGGGTGATCTGAGGAGTTCGACCTTTCCGGTTTCTCGCCGGAAGAGCAAGGCGGGTTCATGGCCTGCTCGTGAGAGGGTGAGTGTGTCGTTCGCCGTGTTGAGGATCCCGTAGGACATGCTGATGAACATGTCTTCGCGAATGTCCGGGAAGAGCTGTCGGTTGACTGCGGCCATGACAATCGAGGGAGATGCATCACTTGAGGCGAAGGATCGGAGCGAGCTTCGGCACATGGCCATCAACAAGCCAGCCGGAACGCCCTTGCCTGAGACGTCGGCGATTGCGACGCCGAATTTTTGGTCACCTAGGTCGATGTAGTCATAATAGTCGCCGCTGATGATGCGAGCGGGCACGTTGGTTCCACTGATTTTAAATCCATGGATTAGAGGATCTTCTTGGGGAAGCAAGACGCGTTGGACTTCGCGTGCGTTGTTGAGTTCGCCTTCGATGGCGCGTTTTTCGTGAGCTTCTCGGTGGATGCGGGCGTTGCCGATGGCGAATGACGACTGTTCGGCGATCGAGCGGAAGACTGCGAAGTCGTTGTTCGTGAAATTTCCATCGGTGTGGCGGCGTGCGACCACGAGGACGCCCATGTCTTTGTTCGCATGGCGAAGGGGAGATACGAGCGCGGAAACATCGTCGGTGTAGCCGATGAAGGCATCGCGAAATGCCGGGTGGTTCTTGATGTCTGGCACATGGATTGGTTCCCCCACGCTCAGGCAGTGGCCAAGGATCCCTTCATCGATCGAGAGTCGGGACAAGCGAAGGTGGCTTTCAAGCGCGCGTGGATCCCGTTTGGCGCGGTTGCGGATTTCCATTGGGATGCCGATCAAGGGTGGGCATTCGTCCGAGATGTAAGCTGGGTTGAGGAAATTACCATCGGCATTGACGAAATAAATCGCACCGCCGCGAGCGCTGACGACTTTATCCACGCCTTCCACGATGATGCGTGAGATCACCGAGGGTTCGGGTTCATTTTCGATTGCCAGCCCCAAGTCATGGAGGAAGGCAAACATCCGTTGTTCGCCGCGTTCGAGGTCGCTGAATCGGTGGCGGATTTTTTGGGCCTTGCGTCGTTGGTTTTGTAAGGCGAGCGACAAAGCAATGATCAGCAACGTAAAGGCGATGAATAAAATGGCGGTGGGATCTTGCATCGTCGGAAATCAGTGAGTCAGATGCATGACCGCGCGGCGGATCATTTGTTTGGTGATTCTGGTTTCTCTGCCAGCTCGGATTCTAACAACGTGACGACATTTGCGAAAGCGCGGGTATTTTTCTCGTTCGTTTTTGAGAGAATTTGGTGCGCATCAAGCACGTGTCGGGTTTGTTGAAATTGGGTTGGTGGTGGGAGAGGATCAAGCCGGGTGAGGTTGGTTCGAATCGATGCGACGGTCTGCAACCAGGCTGTCTCCGGCGGGTCGATTTCCATGAGGAAGTCTAGCCCCAAGTCTTCGAGCGAGCGGCGGTTGCGATCGCCAGCGTCCGCGACTTGGATGCCGCTTTCCGCTTGCGTGGGCAGGCGACCTGCCAGACCCGCAAGAGTTCCCATGAAAGTAGAATCCATCCCCGTGCATGCACCCAGATCGACCACGATCCGTTTTTCTCCCGCAGCGATGCGGCCCATGCCGAATTCCTTGATGGCAGGGCTGTTCATGAATGAACCTTTCCCTTCACAACGAATCCAGGTGAATCCCTCGAAGATTCCGACAAAAATGGGGCATTCCGCGCTCACAAGTGAAAGAGCCGTCATTTGAACGGCAAGTGCGTCACGAGTGTAAAATCGCAGAGCACTTAGGTCAACCATCCATCTAAAAATTCAGCAAGTTAGCGCCAAAGATACGACTTGCGGGTGGAAATCACTCGGTCGCCGCGTTGGAGGGTCGCCTTCCATGCGAGAACTTTGCCGTTCTTGGAATAATTTTCGCCAATGATGGCAAATTCTGCGGTACCGCTGGACTCTGTTGAGGGGAATTTGCGGGTCATTTTTTTTATTTCGCTTGCGGTGGCCCCTTGCTGGAACTCGAAGGTTAGCTCGACCTCGCCGGTGTTCTTTCCAGCGGCATCGTTCCAGTACATTGAGTAGTAAGAACCGAGTCGGTTTTGGCGTTCGGCCATGCTCACCGCTCCGTGCAAGCGCCGTTGCTTCTCCATGGCTACCATCGGCTCATCCGTGATCAGCGTGTTTTGGTCGAGAAGTTGGAATTGCTGGACGGTGAGCGACTGGTGAGGTCCGGTGCATCCAACCAAAAGCCCGATTGCGAAAAGACTGAAATAACGAATCACGCCATGAGTTAAGGCGGATGGTGCCGCCGATTCAAGAAGCAAGAATTTGGACTGAGGGTGGATTCGGTTGCGGGCGGGATTACTGGGTCGGTGCCGTGACAGGTGGCACGGGTATCCGAATTTTTTGGGCACTGGGGTCTGCGATGGTGGGGGACGCATTGTTTGGAGGTTGTTCGGATGGGTCGATGACTGGCAGAGGCTCGCCATTGCTGTTGCCATTATTTGGCAGTGGCGGATATCCCGGGGTGATGGTTTCCGTGGGCTGCGGTGCGGAGTTCGGATTGAACAACATGACCGTTGGAACGTAACCGATTTCACCGCTGTCGAGTTCAACCTTCGCGTTTGTCGAATCGCTGGAAATCACCTTCATGGAAGTTCCTTGCCTGAGAAGTTTGTCGGCATTGGCGCTGCTATCGGGATTGCTTTTGAAAAAAGCGGTGTTGTCCACGGCCGCTTGGACGAATTGACCTGCAGAAAAACCGTTGGCCTGGGCGGTGGCTGGGCGTCTGTGGTTGCCGGGTTGTTCTAGGGGGTTGAAGCCGTCATCCTCCGAAGTGATGTTCGAAGTGCTGCAGGCAACTAGGCCGAGCAAGATAGGGCCGACACAGGCTAACAAGAATTTCATAGGTGCTCCATCCTTGCCAGAATCTGACAAGTGGGTCAACGGTATTTCAACGGAGCTTTTCAAAATCGGACGTGGGCTCAAAGCGTGTGGCCCATTCGTGTTCGCTTGGTTTCGAGGTATTTCTCGTTGTGAGGGTTTGAGGGCTGGCGGATCGGCAGTTGCTCGACGATTTCAAGCCCGTAGCCTTCGAGGCCGATGACTTTCTTCGGGTTGTTGGTGAGCAGGCGCATTTTGCGGACGCCAAGATCGTAGAGGATTTGGGCCCCCATGCCGTAGTCTCGAAGATCCGAGCTGAATCCGAGTTTTTCATTTGCCTCGATCGTGTCTAGGCCTTCTTCCTGGAGTTTGTAGGCGTGGATTTTTGCGGGTAGGCCGATTCCGCGCCCTTCTTGGCGGAGGTAGAGAAGGATGCCGCCTTCAGTTGAAATGCGTTCAAGAGCCGCCGACAGTTGGCCGCCACAGTCGCAGCGCTGCGACTGGAAAACATCGCCTGTGAGGCACTCCGAGTGAACCCGGACGAGCACCGGCTTGTCAGGATCGATCGGTCCTTTCGTCAATGCGAGGTGGTGGCTTGCATCGGTGGACATCTGATAGAGATGGCAATCGAACTCGCCGAAATCCGTAGGCATTTTAATCGTTTGTTCGCGGACAACGAGTTTTTCCGAGCGCCGGCGATATTCGATCAATTGGGCAATGGTGCATGCCTTCAGGTTGTGATGCTTTTGGTAGTCTCCGAGTTGGCCGACCCGAGCCATCGTGCCGTCGTCGTTCATGATTTCACAAATCACCGCCGCTCTTGGCAGGCCAGCGAGACCTGCAAGGTCGAGTGCCGCCTCGGTATGGCCAGCGCGCCGAAGCACGCCATCTTGCACCCCTTGAAGCGGGAAAATGTGGCCAGGTTGCACCAAGTCATCCGCCGTGGCGTGGGGGTCTGCTAGCAACTGGATCGCGAGCGCCCGGTCTGCGGCCGAAATTCCAGTCGTCACGCCCTTGGCGGCATCGACACTAACCGTGAATGCAGTTTGATGTCCCTCGCGATTTCGGCGGGTCATTTGCTGTAAGTCGAGTTCCCTCGCGCGCTCGGCACTGATGGGTGCGCAGATGAGGCCACGAGCGTAAACCGCCATGAAGTTGACCATTTCGGAGGTGCAAAGGGATGCTGCCCCGACGAGGTCGGCTTCGTTTTCTCGCGATGGGTCATCAGAAACAATCACCAACCGGCCCGCGGCGAGTTCGGCGATAATTTCCGGAATGCTACTGAATTGGAGAGAGGTGTCAGACATGGATTGGTGATAAAATGGCGCGAAAGTCAGCGGTTCAGTTGAGGGTCGGGTCTTCAGGTGAAACGGCAAGGATACGGTGCAGCGGCGAAACCTCACGCATCAAGCGAGCCCAAAGGCTGAGGTCATGACTGCATCCGAGCAGTTCGACCGATGGTGCGACCGTGACCCAAGAATTTCTTTGCAGTTCATTTTCCAGTTGTCCCGCCGTCCAACCTGAATGGCCGACAAAGGCACGCACCACTCGGCCTGAGCGGTGCGCGTGATCGATTGCATCCTCGACCGAAAGCCGGAGTGCACAACGCAGGCCGTGGCTTTGATGCCACCAGAACGAGGAAAATGTCAGCTGGTCGTGTCCCACGGGACCACCATCATAAACCTCAAGATTCTGCAATGGAGTGAATTCCTCTCCCTCCAGGAAATCGCCGACTGATTTGCCGAGCGGATGATTGAGAATGAGACCAAACGCGCCTTGGTCTGCGGCATGCTCAGCGACGAGGACCACGGACCGATGGAAGCAACTGCCTCTCAACGAAGGATCCGCCAAGAGCAATTGCCCTTGGAGTTGGATCGTACGGTCATCAGGAGTCGGATTTTCAGCCACGGGTTGGACGATAAACCTGCCCGAAGCGTTCGCCAACCGCGGATTCAGCAAGATTCAAAATTCCTCAAATACCCCCAAATTTGCTGGATGTGGTTGAGGATGCACCGCAGCATTTCGGCCATGATTCGATCTTTGATGATGAGCGGGCTCATTCTCGGGCTTGCAAGCGCTGAGCCGCTTAGCTTCAGGGCGATCGCGGCGAACCTCACATCCGAAAATAAACAATCGTATTCGCCAGACAACGGCAACCATAGCAACCCAGAAGGTGCGGGTGCGCGCATTTTAAAAGGGCTGAAACCCGACATCGTGATGATCCAGGAGTTCAACACGACGATTCCCAAGCGCCAGTGGGTCAACGAGACGTTCGGGGAAGAATTTTGTTTCATCAGCGAAGATGGGATGCAAATCCCCAATGGGATCATCAGCCGCTTCCCGATGCTTGAGTCGGGGGTTTGGGATGATCCTGTGCTCACTAACCGGGAGTTTGTTTGGGCACATCTGCGGCTGCCGGGAGATAAAGATTTGTGGGTGATCAGCGTACACCTTCACTCAAAAGGCGAGGCTTCGCGTGCGACTCAAGCTAAAGCGCTGGTAGGCCATGTGGCCCAAAATATCCCGAAAGATGCAATGGTGATGATCGGCGGGGATTTGAATATGGCCAGCACTCACGAAAAGGGCCTCCAAGAATTGTCAGTCATCGTGAACATTCCCGAAAATCCGCCGACCGACCAGCATGGCGTGAACATGACCAACGCAAACCGCAACCATCCTTACGACTGGGTCTTAACCAGTGTCCCACTGACGAAGGCGGAAATCCCGACCATTGTTGCGGGCCAAAGCTTTCCGCACGGGCTGGTTTTTGATAGTCGGACGTTTACGCCGCTCCATGCAGTGCCACCGATTCTGTTAGGAGATAGTGGGGTTCCTAACATGCAGCACATGGCGGTCGTCCGAGATTTTTTGATTCCCTGACGGAAAGCAATTTCATGGGAAAAGAGCGTCTCAGCTCAGGATCCGTTGCCGTTCAATTTTTAGCCGATGATACCTTCCAGCGCATTCGCTAAAGGCGGCGTCAAGGAAGCTGTTAGAGTTTCCTTCGATGATCGAGCCAAAGCGCTCGCCTCTGCAAAGTGAGCCTTGCAGCGGGTTGGGAGATGCAAATTGCTTCGGATTTGCCGATGGTCTCATGAGGCTTTTTGAATGGTCGTGACGTTACTCATGCGGCGTGCTTGGTGCAGGTTGTGGTTTTGAATTGTCTCAGGTGAATCGATTGGCATGATGTCCGATGATTGATTTTCCCATGGACTGTCTGGCTGATTCGCAAAAACTTGGTGGTTCGGTAGAGGCTCTGTCCCTTGCGGGGCAATTGGAAAGTTCCGTAATGTTTATGAACTATGCATCTGCGTTTCGGCAGGTTACGGGGTTGCCCCTCGGGATCGCGGTGGGCGATGCGTGGTGGTGCTCGGAGGGTGTCTGGGCCGCAGAAAATTCATTCTATCAATTCATCATTCGCCATCGCGAGGCGTGCGAATGCTGTAAGTTTCGATGGGAGGTGGAGACGGCTGGTCGTGATGAGGCATCACGCACCATGACCTGTTTTACTGACATGCGTGAAAGTTATGTTGCAATCCCACTGGGCGAGGACATGCCAATTTTCCTTAGGCCGGGTGGTGTTCTTTTTGAGGCACCAAGCCAGGAAAAATTTGACAAAATTATGCGGCACCTCACCGAGCATCCTGCGGGATTTGACGAGTGGGCGGTGCGCTCAGGCTACTTCGACTTGAAGGTGATCGATCCACTGACGCATGGTTCTATTATTATTCTGTTAGAATGTTTCGCAAGTCAGATGATTATGCCTGCAAAAGATCTGATTCTTCGGCTCCGATCATCTGAGAGTCCTAACATCAATCGAGCCTGTCAGTACGTGATGGAGCATCGAGAAGAGTCGTTGAGGTTGGTTGAGGTTGCGAAAGTTGCAAATATGAGTCGCTATTATTTTTGTAGGAAGTTCAAGGAGTCCACGAGTTTAACTTTTACGGAGTATGTGAATCGTGTCCGCATTGATGGGGCAAAGGAGCGATTGAGGACGCCTCGTGTGCAGGTTTCAGAGGTTGCATGCGAATCTGGTTTCAGTTCGATCGCTCATTTCAATCGAACTTTCAGGAGAATTGTAGGCTGCTCACCGAGGGAATTTCGGCTGGGGCTATTGGAAGCGCATGGTGGTAAGCATGCTTGAAATCAAGTGATTTTGAACGATTCGAAGCGGCGCACCGCATGAGAGCAAGATGTGCAATGTCTTCGGCAAGAACTGCAAAGCAATTCAAAGAGATATCTGCGATAGTGAAACAGGTAAGCTCGGAGATCTGCCATCGCTGGCAGGTTGACTGTCTTCCTTTCAAGTCGCGTTTGATCTGGCGGGCGATCTTGAACCAACAAATAACCGTCGGGTCACCAAAATATTATTATGAACACACTCGCAAAATGGAATCCGTTCAACGAACTGAACGAAATGCAACATCGGCTTACAACCCTGCTTGGGCACCCAACCAAGCGCATTGAAGGAGAGGGGGAGCTTGGATTTTCTGATTGGACACCCCTTGTCGATGTGACGGAGGATGAAAAGGAATTTTTGATTAAGGCTGAGCTTCCCGAGGTCAAAAAAGAGGATGTCAAAGTCCTCATCGACAATGGTGTCTTACAGATCAGTGGACACCGGAAGTTCGAGAAGGAAGAGAAGGGCAAGAAGTACCATCGGATCGAGCGGTCTTATGGTTCGTTTGAACGGACATTCACGCTGCCCGAATCCTCAAAGCCCGAGGGGATGACGGCAGAATATGAAGATGGAATGCTCACCGTGCATGTTCCGAAAAATAAAGAAGTCAAAACCAAGCAAATCGAAGTAAAGATCCACTAGAAATCGCAAAACATGAAATCGGCGGCTGACTTCGCTTGGTCGCCGATTTTTCGTTTTCTAGCAGAAGGTTATTTTTAGTCGATTGACTGGCTGAATTGCTCCTTTTCCGAGACTGAAAGCACGAACTGGGTGAGGAGCTCGATCGTCTTTTCGATATCGGCGAGGTGAGCCGTTTCGACGACTGAGTGCATGCAGCGCAGTGGTAATGAAACGAGTGCGGAAGGCACGCCGTCGCGGGAATGGAAAATCTTGTCGGTGTCGGTGCCGGTGAAGCGGCTGCTGGCCTCGTGCTGAATGGGGATTTTGGCTTTATGTGCTATATCTAACAGGCGCTGAACGACGATCGGGTGGTTTGAGGTTCCGTGGGTCAGGGTTGGTCCTCCGCCGAGTTTGACGCTGCCGTGTTTTGCGGGGTCGAGGCCTGGGGTATCGGTTGCGTGGGTGACATCGAGGCAGACGCAAAGGTCGGGCTTGAGTCGATGAGTTGCCATCATCGCTCCGTGGCCGCCGATTTCTTCTTGAACGGCATTCAGGCAGATGAGCGTGAGGGCAGGTTTTTTCTTGTGGGTCGAGATGCGTTTGATGACTTGGGCGATGATGTAGCTGCCGATCCGATTGTCCAAGGCGCGGCCGATCAGTCGGTGGTGAGCGATTTCGAGCGGTCCATCCTGATAGACTGCTGGGTGGCCGACGCGGATGCCAAGTTCTGCGACTTCGGTTCTGTTAGAAGCGCCGACATCCACCCAGAGATCGTGGACATTTGGGGCTTTTTCAGTGCCTGTTTCATCGCGGCGGAGGTGGATCGCGGTGTTGCCAATGATGCCGGAGACGGATCCCTTATCGCCGAGGATCGTGAGTCTGCGCCCCCGGGCGGTGGCTGCATCGGAGCCGCCGACGCGGTCCAATCGGAGAAAGCCCCGATCATCGATGTGTTTGATCATGTAGCCAATTTCATCGGCGTGGGCTTCTAGCATGATGATGCGTTTGGATTTCCCAGGGAAAGTGGCCCATGTGGATCCGTAGGCATCGCAGGCCACCTCAAGTCCGTGGCTTTTGATCCAGTCTGCCCAAACGTGTTGGCCGCGCATTTCAAAGCCGGTGGGGCTTGGGGTTTCTAACAAATGGAATAGGAACTCGCGGTCTTCTTTTTTCATGGTGGTGATTGAATCATTGAGCTGCGGGGAGGCAAGGCGATTGAGATTATTTCCGCTTGTGGCGTTTGGCGGATTTCTTCGCGTCGGGCTTAAATTTTCCTCGTTTTTGAGGTCCGAGATTTGCTGCCGGCTTGGAATGTGGTTTGCCTTTTTTCTTCGCGGTTGGAGGGCGCGTGGTTGCGACGTGAGTGCCCTCGCTGGTGGGTTTGCCTGCGACAGCGAAGTCCACAAAGCGTTTGTCGAAGTCGATGTGAATCACGCGCAGTGGGATGCGCATCCCGAGTTGGATCACTTTGCCATCCATCGATACCCATGCCATCCGGTGGGCCTCGAAGCGCCAGCGGCCATCTGGCAGGTCTTCGCGCTTCACCACGCCACGAACTCCCATGGCAGGGATCTCGACCATGAGGCCCATCGGCCGTACGTCGGTGATCAGGCCGTCGAACAACGGCGGTTCATCCGAGCTGGCCACGCGATCAAGATATTCTAGCAGCTTGATTTGCCTGGTCTCGCTTTCTGCGTCGGACGACGTGCGTTCGGTGTCAGAAATATGGCGGGAAATTTCGCGTAGGTCGGCTTGCGAGGGTGTTCGGTCGTGGGGTTTTGGTGGGTTTTCGAGGAGGGGTTGCAGTGCGCGGTGGACGATGAGATCCGCGTAGCGGCGGATCGGGCTGGTGAAGTGGCAGTAATCGCCCTTGGCGAGTCCATAGTGCCCGATTGGTTCTGCCGAGTACGCAGCTCGCTTGAGGCTCTTGAGTAGGCCGAGTTTGATCACATGTTCTTCTGGGCTGCCCTTTGATTCATCTAGCAGTTTTTGGATGTGCGCGCGGTTGGTTAGATCGCCGGGTCGGTAGCCGTGAGCCTTGGCGGTCTCGGTGTAATCTAACAAACGAGAGGGATCGGGATCTTCGTGGATTCGATAGATCGCAGGCTTCATGCGGTCTTTCAGGATCTTCGCGACGGCTTCGTTTGCGGCGAGCATGCATTCCTCGACGAGTTGGTGGCTTTCGGTGTGAACCACGGGTTCGGCGACTTCGGCCCGGCCAGCGGAGTCGAGGCGGATTTTGATTTCCGGCATTTCTAGGTCGAGTGCACCTTGGGCAAACCGGCGGGTGCGCATGGCGGAGGCAAGTTTCCAGCCCTCTTTGACCGTTTCGGCGAGTTGTGGGTCGGACCCTGTTGGAGCTGGTTTTCCATCGAGAATCGCTTGCGCTTGTTCGTAGGATAGCTTGGCTCGGCTGTGGATGACGGCATCGATGAATTTCGCTTTGGTGATCTCACCGTCCTTGGAGATTTCTAACAGCGCGCATTTGGTGAGACGATCTACGTTGGGGACGAGCGAGCAAATGCCATTGCTCAGCTCCGTGGGCAGCATCGGCAAAACGCGGTCGACGAGGTAGGTCGAGTTGCCGCGTTCGATGGCTTCTTGATCCATCGGGCTACCCGGTTTGATGTAGTGCGAGACATCCGCGATGTGGACGGCGAGTGACCAACCCTTGGCGGTTTTTTCTAACCAGATCGCGTCATCATGATCCTTGGCATCTGCGGGGTCGATGGTGATCACCAGTTTGTCCCGCCAATCCTTGCGGCGCGCGATTTCCGTAGCAGTCGGCTCCTCAGGTACGGCGCGCGCCTCTGCCAAAACTGGGTCTGGGAACGACGTGCGCAAGCCGTAGCGGTGGATCACGGAAATCATGTCGACTCCTGGGTCACCGGGCCAGCCGAGGACCTCGATGATCCTGCCACGCGGGGTGGCGTTGCGATCGGTCCAATCGGTGAGATCCACCACGACCAATTGGCCGGGCATTGCGGTGGTTTCGCCGATTACATCGACCTTGCCCTCGATCGCCTTGTCGTCGCAATCGACCCAGCCGAAATTCGCTTTTTTGCGGAAGATTCCGACGAGTCGGCCGGACCGGCGTGCGAGTACTTTTTCCACCTTGCCGCGGAGTTCATCGCTTGGGTCGGGGAGGAGTTCGCTGCGGGTGCGGAAGGGGCGAGCGACGGGTTTGATGAGAGAAACCAGCACGCGGTCGCCATCCAGAGAGGTCGAGACATTGCGTCGGTCGACGAGGATGCGGGAGTGCAGGGTAAAGTCGATGCCGGTGGCGATGTTTTGGTCGTCGGTGATTTCGGGGAAGAAGAATGCGTGGCCCTTGGGGTGGAACTTGAGGACGCCGGTGAGTTGGTTTTTCGGGGTTCCAGCCAGGTGGTAGCAGGTTTTTTTCCCCTCGCGGATCAGGCCCTCCTTGGTGAGTGCCTCGAGCGTGTTGCGGAGCTCGGTCACTCGGGTTCCGGGGAGTTTCAGGCCGCGGGCGAGTTGGGACTTCGACAAAGGAAGCCCATTGGCGGAGCGGAGGGCATCGAAAATGGAATCTCGCAGAGGATTGCCGGACATGGGCGGAGTTTGCCGCTAGATCTTTCGTTTCGCAACGGGAAAGGGTGGGCGACCCGATGTTCTTGGGGGGATTTGGATGTCAGGAGCCACGGTGTGCGTGGCTCGGTGGGTCTTGGGGCGATGAATTGGCGCTGGTCGATGGATGCAAATGGGTTTTCTCAAATAAAAATTGAAATAAAGTATGTACGATATAGATTCGATCTCGATTGAAAGGTTGTCAGTTGCACAATCCTTCTATTTGCTCTTAGCCCGTGAACTTGAAACTCAACCCAGCCATGAAAACCCAATTGTCTCGCCGCGAGAGCGGATTTACCCTTGTCGAACTTCTTGTCGTCATCGCGATCATCGCGGTGCTTGCCGGAGCCGGATTTGCCGCAGGCAATGCCGCAATCCAGAAAGCCAAGAAGACCACGGCGCTCGCCACCTGTGTCGCCTTGGAAACGGCGGTGAATAACTTCAGCACTGAGTACGGCAGCATGCCGACAACGCAGGTGGTTGACACGAAAGTGGACACAGTGAGCAACGTCCCCGATTTCCTCAATGTGGTTCTTGGCATTGAAACTGCGTCGGCTCCGTTGAATACCCGTGCCATCAAGTTCCTCTCCGCGAAAGAAGGCAAGGGGAACAAAAACGGTCTGATTTACAATTCTTCAGGAACGACCGTCACGGGACTTTTTGACCCATGGGGTGGCACTTACAAGGTCATGCTGGACTGCGACTACGATGAAAAAGTTGCGCCGAGGCCGAAGGGCGGTGGGACAATGGTGACCCTCAATGGTCGCAAAGCTGCAGCTTGGAGCGACGGCGCGGATGGTGCGCTCACTGCCGCTGGTGCCACAACTGACGACGTCAAGACTTGGTAAATCTCCGGGCCGCTTCTTTCCGCAAAATTTTCCCCGCCCAGTTTCGGCTGCGGCGGGTTTTTTGTGGGCGGGATGAGCTTGCGTTTAACCGATGAGGTCACCGATCGAACCAAAGTCAGGGGAGAACAGTCGCTTGTAAGTCCTCGCGGCGTAGCCATCCGTCATGCCTGCGAGAAAGTCACAGACCAAGCGCGCGCGTGATGCTTCATCGGGGGCAGCGGCGATTTCTGCAGCGGTGTCGGCGGGGAGGAGTTGGAAGTCTTGGCCGTCGATCCGTTGCTGGGAAATGTAGCGCTCGCCGAGCACTTCCCACATTTGGCGGAGCATTCGGCTGCCTTTGTGCTCGAGTTGCTTCAACTGTGGAGAGAGGAAAACCACCTCAAAGGCAAGGCGTTTGAAGATCTTGGATTCCGCTTTCACGGTTGGGTCGATGTGGAGGTGGAATCGGTAACGGTTGGTCGAGCTGGTGAGGAAATTGACGTCTGATTCCAAGCGGGTGGATTGGATGTATTTGCCGATGCGCTTGCCGACGAAGGGGTCGACGCGCCGCCGGCGGATCGCTTGCATGAGATCGCCCAGAGGGGTGGCCTCTCCGATCGGTTGGCCTTGTTTCTCGGCCCATGCCTCGATCTTTTCGACGTTGAGGAATCCGGCTCGCACGCTGTCTGATAGATCGTTGAGCGAATAGGCCGTGTCGTCCGCCCAATCCATCACTTGGCATTCGATCGATTTGAAATGGTCACGCGTGTTACCGGGTGGGAGTTCGAGCGGGAAGTCATGGCCGCCCATGGCCCAGTCGAGCAGTGCGTGTTGCTCGTCGTAGATGAAGTGGTGTTCTGGGCAAGTGCCCTTGGCGGCCTTGAGCTCGGTCCAGAGCGATTTGTACTTGAGCACGCCGTCGAGGAACGCACGGGTCGGATCCATGCCGCAGCGTTTTGCGGAGAAGATCCGCTCGGCGATGAGCCGCAGGGTTTGGGCATTTCCTTCGAATCCGCCATGGCCACTCATCAGGTGGTTCAAGGTCCGTTCTCCCGCATGGCCAAACGGTGGATGGCCGAGATCGTGTGAGAGGCAGATGGCTTCGACGAGATCGGGATCGATGAAGAAATCATGGGCTAGAAGACTCTCAGGCATTGCTTTGAGCCAGCAAGCGATCGACTTTCCGATCTGGGCGACTTCGAGTGAGTGGGTCAGTCGTGTCCGATAGAAATCGTACTCACCGCTCCAGAAAACTTGGGTTTTATTCTGCATTCGCCGGAAGGTCGGCGTATGCAACACCCGGTCGCGATCGATTTGGAATGGCGTCCGAAAATCCGCGCGGTCGTCAGCTCCGGTGCGGCGCTCGGTATCAAAGGCTCCGTAAAAGCGGTTTAGCATTTGCGCTAGACTAGGTGTCTTCGCACGCTCCGCAACATCAACCTTTGCCATGGATCGGCAAGGCGCGCGGTGGGGTCGCTGCTGCTAGCCAAGCAATTCGCACAGGTGGCCAAACACCTCCGAGTTTCTCACCATGCCGGTGAAACGGTCGGACTGCGGGCCAATGGCCGAAATGATCGTGGGGTCTGACGTGTGGGAAGTCCCCGTCCAGCCGATCCCCGTGTGGTTTCCGGTGAACTGGCCGAGCAGGCCCTCGGGCTTTCGGAGTTGTTCGCTCCACTCGATCACCGGCTCTTTTTCGAAGATTTCTAACAGCGCTAAGGCTTCCGCTGTCTTTAGCTTAAGCCCGAGGTGTTGCCGGATCAAGTCGGTGAGTGGTCGGGTCGTGCGCAGTTCGGTCTTTTGCCACTCCGCGAAAAGCCGCTCGTGTGAGGCCTTGAAGTTTCGGATCTTGGCGAAGCGTTGGGTGCTCTCGGCGTAGCTGTTGCCCGTGCCATTGAGGCCTGGGTTCGCATTGCCATGGTCGCTGGTGACCACCAGCAAGATGTCGTCGCGGTGGCCGATCAATGCCAGCACGGCGGCGAGTGCGTCATCGAATGCGAGTTGTTCGCCAAGCAAGGCGCCGATGTCGTTCAAGTGGGCGGCGTGATCGACGCGGGCACCTTCGATTTGGAGGAGAAATGGCTTGTCACTCACGAGAAATCGGGTGAGCGCGGCCTGGGCCATCTCGGTGAGGGTGGGGATGCTGGCCGCGATGGCCGGGTCGTGGTCACGATCGATGGAAAACGGAAGGTGCCCGCGGGTGAAGGTGCCGATCAGCTTTTGCTCGCGACTGGCGAGCAGTCCGGTGCGGTCGTTCACCACCCCGTAGCCTGCCACCACGAACTCGCCTAACAGGTCGTGTTTGTCGGCTCGCTCCTTGGCATCGAAATGCCCTGAGCCGCCGCCCAGAAGAACATCGACGCGGTTGAGGTATTGAGGCGCGATGTCTTTTTCATCGCCGCGCTTGGAGACGGCAGCCGCGAATCCTGCGGGGGTGGCGTGCGTGACCGTGGCGGTGGTGACGAGGCCGATCCGTGCGCCCTTGGCTTTCAGGATCGCTGCGATGGGCTTCAGCTCCTTGCCGGACGGGTTGAAATTGATCGACCCGTTGTTCACACGCTCGCCGCCGCCCCACGCGCTTGAAGCGGCGGCCGAGTCGGTGACCATCGAGTTTGCCGAAGCGGTGTCCATGAGACCGCGGGCGGCGTTTCGGTCATTGAGGAGCGACCACCATTGCGTGCCGCGTTGGCGGGTGAGCTTGGAATAGGCATCCGCTAGGGTCAGGACGCCCGGGCTCATGCCATCCGCGACCATGAAAACCACCCCGCGCACCTTGCTGGCGGGTTTTCCGGTGGGTTCGGCTGCTGCTCGGGTTCCCGCCAGCATGGCCGCCGCACCACCAAATGTCGCTGCCTTTAGCCAATCTCGGCGAGCGAGTCGGGCGGATGCTTCAGGAGGAAATTTCATGCATGATCCTTACCATCTGGCGATTCGCCGACAAGCCATGAAATCACGAGGCAGATGGCAATCCCGTCACCTGAAGCTTGCACCGATCCTTTAGGTTGATTAACTACTTGCCTGATGACAACCGATCCGGATCAACATGCGTCGCTGGGAGCGATGTATTCCGACTACTTTCTCGACTACGCCAGCTACGTGATTCTCGAGCGGGCGGTGCCACATTTGTATGACGGGCTCAAGCCAGTCCAGCGCCGGATTCTGCATGCCATGGATGAGATCGATGATGGGCGCTACAACAAGGTCGCGGGAATCGTCGGGAACACGATGAACTACCACCCGCACGGTGATCAATCCATCGGCGCGGCCATCGTCGGGCTCGGGCAAAAAGATCTGCTCATCGACACGCAAGGAAACTGGGGGAACACCCTCACGGGCGACGGGGCTGCCGCACCCCGCTACATCGAGGCGCGTCTCACCAAGTTTGCCAACGAGGTCGTCTTCAACCCGAAAACGACGGAGTGGCTCCCAAGTTACGACGGACGCCGCAAAGAGCCGGACACCCTACCGGTGAAGTTTCCATTGCTCCTCGCACAAGGGGTGGAAGGCATCGCCGTGGGCCTTGCTTGCAAGGTACTCCCGCACAATTTCATCGAACTCATCGAGGCGTCGGTGGCGGTGCTCCGTGACCAACCCTTCACGCTGATCCCCGATTTTCCGACCAGCGGCATCATGGACGCGGCCGAGTACCGCGATGGCTTGCGAGGTGGTAAAGTCCGCGTCCGGGCCCGCATTGGCGTTGATAAAAAAGGCATCCTGCGCATCACCGAAATCCCATTTGGCACCACCACGGGCGGCTTGATGGAATCCATCGTTGCCGCGGCCGACAAGGGGAAGATCAAGATCTCCAAGATCGAGGATAACACCGCAGCCCATGCGGACATTCTCGTTTATTTGCCCGCAGGTGCCGATCCCGAGCAAACCCGCGATGCGCTCTATGCCTTCACCGACTGCGAGTTGACGATCTCGCCCAACGCTTGCGTCATCACCGAGGGCAAACCGCAGTTCATGGGGGTTTCCGACATCCTCAAGCAAGTCACCTTGCACACCCGCGAACTCCTCAAGATGGAGCTCGAAATCAAACTCGCCGAACTCGCCGAAAAATGGCATTTCAGTTCGTTAGAGAGAATTTTCATCGAGAACCGCATCTATCGCGACATCGAGGAATGCGAAACATGGGAAGCTGTCTTGAAGGCGATTGATGATGGACTCAAGCCATTCAAAAAACTCCTCAAACGTGCAGTCACGGAAGACGATCTCGTTCGTCTAACTGAAATTAAGATCAAGCGGATTTCGAAGTTTGATTCCTTCAAAGCGGATGAGGAAATCAAGGCGCTTGAAAAAGCGATTGATGAGACGGACAAGAATCTCCGCAATCTCACGCGTTATACGATCCGCTGGTATGAAGATCTTGGGAAAAAATATGGCAAAGGCCGCGAGCGCCGCACGGAGATCGCTTCATTCGAACGGGTTGATCGCATGCAAGTGGTCGCCGCCACCGAGACGCTTTACTTGGACGCCAAAAATGGATTTGCCGGTTACGGCTTGAAAAAAGACGGCGAGCCCGTCGAGAAATGCTCGACCATCGATGATGTGATCGCTTTCACCGCCGACGGGAAAATGCGAGTGGTGAAAGTTGCGGACAAGGTATTCGTCGGGCAGAAACCCTTGCGCGTCGCGGTGTTCCGCAAGGATGAGGATCTCATTTACTCGATGATTTATCGTGACGGGCGTGACGGGCCGATCCTCGCCAAGCGTTTCACCGTCGGTGGAGTCACGAGGGACAAGGAATACAACCTAACGAAAGGCACGCCTGGGACGCGGGTGCTCTATTTTGCCTTCCACAAAACCAATGAGGAAAGCGCCGCACAGATGCTCTTGGTTCACCTCAAGTCGGGTCTGCGGATGCGCAACCTGATCCGGCCGCTGCACTTTGCGGAGTTTGGGATCAAGAGCCGATCAAGCGCGGGCAACCTCGTGACGAAGCACGGCATCGAAAAAATCATCCGTGCGCCCAAGGACTATGACCCAACGCTGGGCGCTTGATGCCTTAAATTGCTTAGGCTCCGGCAGGAGTCGAGCGGAAATGGTCCCAGCCTCCTGTTAGATTCATGCCCTGTGCGGCAGCGGTGATTTCGCCGATGCGGGTGAGCGCGAGGTCGGGGAATCGAGCGGTCCACGCGGCGAGTAAGGCTGTCGCACGGGCGGGCTCGATGGTGAAGAGGATTTCGAAGTCCTCGCCGTCACTGATTCCTTGTTGTGGCGTGCAGCCGGGGCTTAATGGCAACGCGCCCGGATCGATGATGAACCCACCGCCCGAAGCCGTTGCCAAGCGAGGGAGATCTTTGGCCAAGCCATCCGAAAGATCCATCATGGCGCTGGGTTTGAAGGTGGAAACGAGCCACTGGGTTTGTTCGATGCGTGGGATGAAATCGAGGTGTTTGCCTTGCAGTGAGCCGCCGAGTTTTCCCGTCACGAAAATGGCATCACCGCAACGCGCGGTCGATCGCAGCACGACGTGATCGCGCAGAACCGCGCCGGTGGCAGAAATCGAGATCACTGCGGCAGAGCCCGTTGGAACCCGAGTGGTTTCCCCCCCGGCGAGGACGGCACCGAAGGTTTCTAAGCAATCGCCGATGCCGCGATATAGGTCTTCGGCCCAGGCGACGGGAGTTTCTGGTGCCAGCGCCAAGGTGATCAAAAAATGTTCCGGGCGCCCACCCATCGCGGCAAAATCCGAGACGACCCGAGCGGCGGCTTTCCAGCCAACGGCACGGGGCTCCGCGCTCGGGAGGAAATGCACGTGCTCGACGATGGCGTCGGTTTTCAGCAACAAAAGCCCGGGCGATGTGGGGTCGCGGTCGATCACTGCGCAGTCGTCACCCGGCCCTGCGGCAGGGCTTGGGTCCTGGGGGACGAGGTCGATGAGTCGGTCGATGAGCGCATCCTCGCCGATGTCGCGGAGGGTTTTCACGGCGAGGCGTCGAGCGGGAGGTGATAGAGGCGTGCCACCATCTGGAGAAGCACCGTGGAGCCATTGAAAAAGAAGTGTACCGAGATCGGCGCCCAGAGCGATCCGGTTTTCTCGTAGATGAATGCGAGCAAGCAACCAAAGACGAAGAGCGGAAGCAACGCGGCTAGGCTGCCATGGGCCGCGGCAAAGATGAGGCCAGAGAAAATCGCTGCCACCCACGGGCCAGCGAATTTTTTGGCAGCGGGATAAAGGTAGCCCCGGAAGATCAACTCCTCACAAAGCGGCGCAGCCACCACCGCGGCAAACGTCATGAGACCGAGGATCGTCGAGTCCTCTGAGTTCTGAAGCAGCTTGACCGTATCTTGCACGGTCTCCGCTCCGAGCGACTCGATCCAATCCATGAGCCCCAATTGTTGAAGGCCGATGAAAAAAATCCACATGGAAACTGAGGCGCACGGGGCGATCCAAAAAATGCGACGCCACGCGGGCCACCGCAATCCCAGCCAAGCCACCGGATGGACTCGGGGAACCATGGAAATCGCCACCAACCCAGCGCTGATGAATTGAAATCCAATCGTTCCGATCAGATCTCGAGCATTGATTTTCAACTCACCCCCACCGCCTGCTTGGATCGACGACCAAGCGAGCGCGAAGAATAAGGCGAAAATCAGCCCGATGCCAAGAAGATCAAGCGGTTGGTACAGGCCAGTGGCAACCCGATCCGACTCGCAAGGCGGCGGTGGCGGCTCAAGATCGGTAAATTCCTCCTCGAGCACCATCGACTCAGGTTCTGGCAGCGGCGGGGCGGTGGGCACGTGAAGACTTCGCCGCAACCCTGCCGCTAAGGCAAACAATCCAAGCGCCAAACCGAACGTGGCGCGGATGATGAGTTCTGTGGGATCGGTCATGGTGGGATTGTCTGGCTCAAACCCTGCGATGGCTGCAACGAATTGGCCAATGGAAAAAGGGTGGGTCGAGCGGAGGTTTCGGCCTAAGCCACCGGATGGAATTCATGATTTGAGACGAACTCCCAAATCATTGAACTTGATATTCAGGATTTTCCAACCTTAAGTTCCTTTGCAAAGTACGTCTTCCGATGCTCCCTTCCCTCATGAGTGATTCAGTTCATCAACTTGGCTTTTTGCCGCCGGAGATCGCCGAGCTTGCCGGGCTTTTTCCAGGATATGAGATTCAGGGGTTGATCGCTGTGGGTGGGATGGGTGCTGTTTATGTGGCCATCCAAAAGTCGTTGGACCGGCAGGTCGCGTTGAAAATCCTGCCGATTGAGATGAGCCATGACGCTGCGTTCCGAGCCGGTTTTGAGGCGGAAGCCAAAGCCATGGCGCGCTTGAATCACCCGAATCTCATCGGGGTTTATGATTTCGGTGAGGCTGGGGGGATGCTATACATCGTCATGGAGTATGTGGCTGGCAAGTCGCTCTATCATGCCACTTACCACACGGCATTGGAATCGGCAGATGTCATCCGGCTCATGACGGGGATTTGCAGTGGTCTCGCAAACGCCCACGAAAATGGGATCATTCACCGAGACATCAAGCCCGCCAACATCCTGCTCGATCTCAATGGGCAGCCGAAAATCGGCGACTTCGGCCTCGCACGTCCGGTGGAGCGAAAGATGGTCGAGGGTGAGGAAATTTTCGGCACGCCGGACTACGCGGCCCCCGAGGTGGTAAATTCGCCGCATTCGGTTGACCATCGGGCAGATCTTTTTGCGGTTGGCGTGATGCTACATGAGTTGCTCACTGGCCAGTTGCCGTCCGTTGATGCTAGGCCGGCATCGGTCATTTCTGGTTGCGATCCAAGGTTCGACTCCATCATTCGGCGGGCGACCCAAGCGCTGCCCGCTGCCCGCTACTCCAGCGCACAGGAGATCGCAGACGAATTGGAATGGATCGCCAATTCGCGGGGATCAAACGCTGGACCGGCGGCCCCCCGGATCCCACGCCGTGTGGGAGCTTTCAGGAGGCAAGCGAAGAAAAACAATGGCAACCTGTGGATGGTCATGCTGGGTTTCGTTGCCATCGTGGCATTTCTAAAATTTGGCAAAAAGCCGCCAGAACAAGTCGTGGTGAAAACGATT
>JAPJNB010000141.1 GCA_026461385.1 Akkermansiaceae bacterium | reverse complement strand
CCACAAGCGGCGGCTTCAAGCAGCACTAGAGGGGAGGCCTCGGACAACGTAGAGGCAAAGACGAACGCACGAGCGGAGGCGAACAGACCCCATTTATCCTGCTTTCCAACCGGCCCGAGGTACGAAATACTCGAAGCCCAACCTGAGCGAGCAATGCTCGCATTCACCTCTGCTGCTACCAAAGGGCTTGCCCCGCCGGCGAGTACGAATTTTGCGTCGATACCTGCATCAAGGCACTTCGTTGCGACGGCGAGGAAATCATCGTGTCCCTTGCCGGGAATGAGGTTCGACAGGAAGACCACGGTGTCGCGTGCATCGAGTGGAACTTCAACATCGGTAGCTGGGGGCAACTCTGGCAGCGTGTTTGCGATTACATCGGCTGGGCCGTTGATGAACTTCTCGATATCCCACGCCAACGATTCGCCGAGAATGACGGTCGCTTTCGCCGAGCCCAGCAGCCGGCGCACGGCATAACGCCAAGCTATTCCTCGCTGGGCGAGCTCAGAGAACCCGACCGTATGTAAGTAGAGGATCACCGGCACTCTGAACGCTCGGAGGATCTCGGACAGGACCCAGTCGACGAGAAATGAGAAGGAGCTCGTCGTCGCGAAAAGCACGACTACCCGCGGACGCTGTCGTGCGACTGCACCGGCCAATCGGAGGATCAGTCCGAACCCTGGCATGACCTTCCCAGGCCTGAAATGCCCGACCTCGCTGATGGTTCGGCTGAATCTTCGATCGATGAGCCGCCATGGAATTGATTGGGTGTCGAGCGCACGCAAGAAAGCCCCGGTCATCAGGGTCGAACCGTGGACGGGCGGTGGGAGCTGGCTGATGATGACAACATCGCCCGAGTTCTGGACGTTTTCAGACACGACGTTCCATCGCACCGAAACCCCGATGCACGACAGCCCACACGAACCTGACGTTGCCGAACAAGTATCGCCGCCACAACCGCCTCGGCTCCGACGCTAGCCGGAATGCCCACTCCAGACCGGAGCGCTGCATCCAGATCGGTGCAATTGGGAGTGCACCGGACGCGAAATCGAACGCGGCACCCACAGCAATCGCCGGTCGTGCTGTGCTCATGGTCAGCCGCCTGGCCTCTATGTCCTGCTTGGGAGTCCCTAGCCCGACCCAGACAATGTCTGCGTCTGATTGTCGGATGAGCTCATCCTGATCGGCGATCTCCTCGGCGGTGAGGGCGCGGAATGGTGGACTGTACGAGCCGGCAATCTCCAGACCTTCGAACCGCTCAGCTAAGCTCGCGCGCAGCCGCGCCAGCACTTCGTCGGTGGATCCGAGTAGGAAGTGGCGCACACCGGAGGACCGGCCTACGTCGAGGACGTCCAGAAAGAGGTCTAAACCCCGCACCTGCTGGATCTCGGGCGTCTGCCGAGTGAGGCGGGAAAACCAGATAACGGGCCTCCCGTCGGCGAACGCCACGCCCTGATTGATGAGCCGACGGTAGGCGTCCTCCCGGTCCGCCAAGGCGATCGTGTAGGCGTTCGCCAAGTGGACGTGTGCACAACTACGGTTACGTGCTAGCTCGACCACGTATTTGGCAGCGTCCTTCGGACCGATTGGGTGGAATTCCAGACCACCGATGGACTGGGTCTCTATTGCCAACTCATTTCGCCTGATCGAGGAACTATCCGGGCGGTATCCGAAGCTATGTTACGGCTGGGTGGGGCCGGAACCCGCAAATCCGCCCTCGAGAACGGTCAGATGGTGTTGGTCCCGTTTTAACATAGCACCCCGCCTCGCGAGGCGCCGAACACCGAAATGCTGCCCAGCCATACAACGATCACCCTCATCGACTCTCGGCCCGTATTCCTTCCGAGTGCCACGACTGACCTTCTCTCCGTAGAAACACGCCAGGCGGTAGTGATGTTCGATATTCCGGAACAGATTTAGCTAACGAAGTTCGTGAATCCATTCAGCGGTATATCAGGAAGAAACGCGAATGTAGAGCTGTCGAGTTCCGTCGGGAAGCGACGTGAATTGGTGGAAAACATGTCTACAAAATCACTTCGCCGCACATAGGTGACTTCAAGCAGATTCGGGAGAGTCAGAGGGCCCACAAATTCAATATAACTAGCAGAATTAGCATGGATATGCACGACTTGGTGCGTTTTATTCAACTTTTCAAGAATTTGGACCTGTTTTTCATGGTCGTCGGTCTCGACGGCTTCTGACAAGCCATGAAATTCCAGGACAATCTGGGAAAACTGATCTAACAATTCTGGTTCTGACTGGTCGAAAACATCCCACTCGCACCCCTCGATGTCCATTTTGAGGATCAAGTTTGTGTTACCAACATGACCATTGTCCGCAACAATTGACGCCAGTGTCCTCAAATTCTCGCCCCTGTGGTATCCGGTCAGCCCCAGTTCGCAGAAATGAAATCTCTCATTCTTCTTCGGCGGCCCACTAATCGAGTGGTCATACATAAAGACATCGATCCCGCGCTCGGCCATAGATTCATCCCAAGAAACGTTACCGCCTATACCAAAGCTGTAAGCAGCATCAATTTGCTTACCGGTAAAATCATCGAGCATGACATAACCACCGTCACCATCGCAACCAACGCGAACGTAACGCCCGCCGACTACATCCATCGGCGACAGCAGAGATATAATCCGTGCGCATCGCTTATAAGAAGTACTTTGATTTATGTGCCCCGAGTTGTCATCCGACAAAGCTTCTAAATATGACAGTTGCCTCAAAATACGTTGCTGATTAGCAAGAACCCTCTTCAGCTGCTCCTGAAGATTAGAGATACCCAACGGATGGGAAATTCTTCGGAAAAGTTTTCGGATGAACGCATCAACCATGCTCTTCATAATTTACCTCACGTCTGCCGTATTAATTCCCACTGTTCTGATGGTATCTCGCCCCGTCAGGCGCATTGATTTCCTCGTCGGAGGTCACGGTGCCAGCGCCTGCGCGACCTACCGGTGCCGCGCAGACAGCTAATGGTCCGCGTTGGCCCGTCACTCCATCATTGAAACGTCGGGTGCCGGGACCCAGCCGGCTGACCCGATCGTCAGCTCGTCGCAGACGATTCATCCCGCTTGTCGTCGCCGTAGCTGCCCCCGTAGTAGTAGTAGTTGTAGCTGTAGGAACCACTGCCGCGGGTCGGCAACATGGTGAGTACGGCACCGAGCAGTTTGGCGTCGACGTCGCGGAGCATGCCAATACCGTGCGCAAGTTGATCGCGTTTGGTCTTTCCGGCCCGCACCGCAACGATCGCTCCATCGGCTTCTGCCGCCAAGATCGCACCGTCGGTGACGGCGAGCAGTGGGGACGAATCGACAATCACGTAGTCGAATTTTGCGCGCAGATCACTGAACATCTTCTTCGCTGCCAATGACCCGAGTAGTTCGCTTGGATTCGGCGGGATCGGTCCAGAAGTGAGGGCGGTCAGATTGGAAAACTTCGTCTTCTGCAGCACGTCGTCGAGGGGCGCTCCGCCGCTCAGTATGGTGCTGAATCCCACCGACCCAACGAGGTCGAGGTACTTGCCTAACCGGGGGCGGCGCAAATCGCCGTCGACCACAACAACGTTGTGCTCAGCCTCGGCCAGGGCCAAGGCAATGTTGATCACCGTGGTTGACTTGCCTTCGCTCGGTGATGAACTCGTGACGACGATCAGCCGGGGAGGATTATCGACGGCGAGGAACTGCAAGTTGGTCCGCAGTTTGCGGAACGCCTCCGCCGTCGCACTGTTGTCGGTGTCGAATGATATCGAGTGATCAGTTGCGAGCTTTTTGTCGAAGGGGATATAGCCGACGACTCCGGTTCCAGCCACCTCCTCTAGCGCCTCTGGGTTCTTGATGGTGTTGTCGAGTTTGTCCCGAAGAAGAGCTAGGCCAACACCCAGCATCGCGCCCAATGCGATGCCAAGCGCAAGATTGCGCTTTTTGTTTGGAACTACCGGAGCGCCCGGGATCGAGGCGCGTTGCTCGACGACAACGCGGGCTTCAGGCGTGGCGCCTCGTGATGGGGTCTCCAATTCGCTCACCATCGTGACGAACTCATCAGACAGGGCGTTGGCGATGTCACGCGCCTGAACCGGTGAGGGGTCAAGAACCCCCACGTCGATGAGGACAGTATTGGGCTTCGACTTAGCGGTCACACGCGCCGCCACTGTTTGGGCATTCATGTTGAGGTCCAGGCGGTCAATGGTGCGCTGCGCCAGGGTCTCGCCCGTGAGCAATTGGGTGTAGGACACTACGCGGTCTAGTGAGAGGCGATTGCCGCTGTAGAGATCGGATACTGATTTGCCGGCGGTTGTGGAGACGAAGAGTCGCGTTGACGCCTGATAGAGCGGGGTCTGGGTGAGCGTATACGCGACGGCTCCCAGAATCGGGACCAGAGCTGTCACACAGACGGTGATCCACCGGGAGCGCAACACGTTTATGAACTGCTGGAGAGTCACTGCGACTTCCTCGTCTCTGGAGCGTCACGCTCGACGCGGCTTAGCCCGAACATGCAGGTACCGAAATTTTGGGTTTGACATTGTCAACAAGCGGCTGGACTGGAACCCGCGCCTCCCCGGGCGACGTTGGTTCGCTGAGGCGAAATACCAGATCCCCACTCTGCCCCGGCGGAATGGCTACCTGAACCTCGAAGCTCGGACGACCGTTCTCAAGGTGGGTGACCGCGGAAGTCCGCTCGCCGTTTGAACTGACATTGATCAGTTTCGCGCCTTTGGTGGTGAAGACTCGGACCGATGAGACCATCGTGCCGCGAGGCGCGTCCAGCGGGATCTCTTTGTCCAGTCCGGGAGTTCCGGCAACGTTATCCGGCAATGGTCGATCGGTTGCGGTGTTGGTTAGTCGGACCGTGATGGTCGAGTTTCGCATGTCGCCATCGCAGCCGTCTGCCGCATACTCGATCTCCCGCTTTAGGTAGTAGTCCATCTTGTTGCCAGCTAGGTTGTTGATAATAACCTGAGCGAATGGCGCTTCGTCGTCCGGAACCACGTGGGCGAGGGGGGTCCCTTCAAGAAGTTTCTGGTCGGCCGGCAAGGCACTCCAGACGGAGATTCGACCCTCGCCGGCGGCCTTGCCTATTGCGTCGATTAGTTTGCGGGGCGATTGGATCGGCCCCGCCATCTTCTTGACGACTGCACCGGCGATGTCCTGCAGGTATTTCTTACGGGCGATGTCGTCGTCCGCGAATCGGCTGTAGGCCGTCGACATGGTCAACTCGACGACGTTGTCTGCATTAATCACCTCGCCATCGGCAAGCGTCACTGGCCCGATAGCGCCGAGGACATAGCTCAGTGCGACTGGATCGAGAGCAATGACGCCGTCGATTGTTTTACCTGATCGCCGCTCCCACATGGACTTCCAGATTTGCGCGGCGTACGGAAAGTGCGGGCTCAGATTGCTATTGCGATAGTCTGTCAACGGCTTGGCCCACCCGTAGACCGTGTTGAATTCCGGACCTAAATCGACCTCGGCCCTTGCTGCGGCAGCTATCCCGCAATGATCGCCGACGTATTCTTCGCACCGCACTCCCAGTTCGATGTTTGAGACCAACGAATCGACTGTCGGAATTCCGTTGTCAAAACGGAGGACGGCGAAGCCGCCCAATAACCCGCCGGTTCCTCGGGCTTCGGCAGGCGTTTGGAACCCCATCAGATACGTGCGGGGACCGTCACCCCCGAGCATCGACGGCGCTAGCTTTGCGGCCATCGAGGTGTTGCCCAGCAGGTGTGCTAGCCGGGAAGTCTGCCCTTGCAGTTGTGAGCGGGCATTGCGGATGAGCGACAGATACGCCGGGTTAGAGATCGCTTGGGCCTGGGCGTCAAGCTTGGCGGCGGCTGTAGACAACTCGCTCAGCCGCGGTTCCTCCTCGCGCAGAAGCTTCAGGTTGATGCGGGTGCCGTTGATCAACTTGTCCGGCGACAAACCGGCCCCCAGCGTGGCGCCCGGAAGCAACACATCATCTGCCAGGCCGACGACGACGTCGGAGATCTGCTGGGTGGTTTTCAGTGGGCTGCCAATCAGAGGCACGGCGGCTGCGATGTTCCACGGCACCGAATGGGTGGCCGCCTGGGCCTGGCGGGCATGGAACTGAGCGTTTTCCGCGAACCGAGTTGCATCCTCGGAGTTGCCGCTCAGCAACGCGTCCTTGGCTTGTTCGGCGCTATCGCGGGCCTTTTCGAGATTCGACTTCGCGGTCAATCCCTGCAATCCCAACCAGCCGACGAAGATCAAGGCCACCAACGAAGCGACCGCAGCGCCCCATTTGACTCCCGGCGGGAGGTCGGCCAGTCGTCGTCTCAAACCGTCGGAGCTGTCATCAAATCTGTTGCGCGCGAAGATATTCATTCAGTAAGTCCTCGTACCGGTCGTAGTCCGGATTCCCGCATAAAAGTGGGGGCGGCCTTGGCAGACCGCCCCCACTTTACGTCTGAATCCGCGGCGACTAGCAGCCTCCGGTGCTGACCGAGTTGGTGCCTGTTCCGTACGGTCCGACTGATGGGGTGATCGAGGTGCCCAAGCCGAGAACGCACGCCTCGAAGTTCATGTTCCGATACCAGCCGTAATACTGCTGCGACCAGCCCGGAAGGTTGGCGAGCGGCTGGAATGTCGTTGTATAGGCCGGGGGCGGAGGGGACGGGTTCGGTGTGCCGAACCACCACAGCGGGTTCTGGAGCAGGGGGTTGGACCCGGTTGCCTGGGCGCCGACTGCTGCCTTCGCGTTGGCTCCCCGACCGGGAGCGGCGGGGGAGTTGTCGGCGTTCGCAGCGGCTGCGTTCGCGGCAGCCTGGGACCGGCTGACGCCGGCTCGGCTGGCTTGCGCCGGGTTGGGCGTACCTGCCGAGTCGCCGACACCGTCGGTGCCGTTATCGGCCTGGGCGAGGACAGGTGTGAAGACAGAGGCCGCAGCGATGGCGATAGCGCCCGCCGCGAGCCACAATTTGTTGGCACTCATAGCTAAGTCCCCTTTAACAGCAAATGCGTCTGGTGCTTGCTTGTGCAAACGTTGCCCTTATCGGACGGTGTTGTCAACTCAACGCGCAAACTCAGTGACTTTCGGCCCTAACGCAACGTTCAGTTTAAACTCAGGTTACTTTAAGTCTGGCGAGGCAACCCTAACGGTGCTCAGGCGGCCGCGGCGGGCTTCAGATAGGTCACCAGGCTCACATCGATGGTCTCGTCGATGAAGTAGTGCTGGCAACCTTGTAGGTACCGCACGTAGCGGTGGTAGTTGGCCTCGTCGGTGACGGCGATCGCGGCCTGCTGGTTGCGTTCCAGGGCGTCGGCCCACAGGCCCAGGGTTTTGATGTAGTGGTTGCGCAGCGATACCGCCCGGGGCACCGTGAAACCCGCCTTTTGGCCGTGCTTGATCATCATCTCGGTGCTGGGTAGCCGGCCGCCGGGGAAGATTTCGGTAGCCATGAACTTGATGAACCTGGCCAACTCAAAGGTCAGCTTCTTGCCGCGCGCGGCCAAGTCGAGCGGGTGGTAGCCCACGCTGCTCTGGATCGTCATCCGGCCGTCCTCGGGCATGACAGCAAAGCAATTTTTGAAGAAGTCGTCGTATCGCTCGAAGCCGAAGTGCTCAAAGGCCTCGATCGAGACGATCCTGTCGACGGGGGAGTGGAACTGCTCCCAGCCCTCGAGGCGCACCTCGAATGTGCGGTCGGTGTCGAGGGTCTCCAGCAACTGCTGGCAGTACGCCTGCTGGTTCTTCGACAACGTCAGGCCGATGACGTTGACGTCGTACTTCTCGATTGCCCGCTGCAGGGTCAGGCCCCACCCGCAGCCCACCTCAAGCAGCGTCATCCCGGGTTCGAGATTCAATGTGTCCAGGTGGAGGTCGACATTGGCGATTTGGGCCTCCGACAGCGTGGCCCCAGGCTTGGTGAAGTAGGCGCAACTGTAT
>JAPJNB010000140.1 GCA_026461385.1 Akkermansiaceae bacterium | reverse complement strand
GTACGACACCGAACACGGACCGCGTGGTGGCGACGAGGTGAATCGCATCAAGCCCGGCTGCAATTATGGCTGGCCGGTCATCACCTATGGAATGAACTACGATGGAACGCCCATGGTTTCGATCACCGAAAAAGATGGCATGGAGCAACCGCTCACCTACTGGGTCCCATCCATCGCACCCTGCGGGCTGGATTTTTACACCGGCGACCAATTCCCAAAGTGGCAAAATGATCTCTTTGCCGGAGCACTCGCCCAACAAGAAATCCGCCGCATCCACTTGGTGGACCAAAAAGTCGTCTCGCAGGAAATCATTCTAAAAAACATCGGCCGCGTCCGCGATGTCGCAACCGGCCCAGACGGGTTCCTCTACGTGATCCTCAACGGCCCAGACCGCCTCATCCGGCTTGTCCCCGCTGAAAAGTGAGCCGACGTGCCACGGCCCAGCTCAATCAATGATCCGACGCATCGGGATCATGCTTGAGTATTCGAAACCACACTTGGTGAAGAATTCTTGAGACTCCTCGCTGATGCGATCTGTCAACAAGGTGATGCGCTTGAAGTGTTTGCTCTTTGCAAACTTCTCGACGTAATCGATCAACATCGTGCCATAACCCTGCCCTCGGTGGTCCGGATGAATCACCACATCTTCTAGCAAAATCACAAACCCTCCTCTAGCCGTAGAAATCGTGAACAACAAGTTGACCATCCCAAAAATCTGATGGTCGTTGCGCACCACAAAAATCCGCCCGCGATTGGGCTGTTCGAGGATCAATTCCAGCCCCCGCTCTTGCACCGAACGATCCGGCGAAAAGTCACCCGAAAGCGAAAACAAATTCATCACCAACTCGGTCAAGGCCGGTAAGTCCTCAATCGTCGCAGGTTCAACGCGAGGCTGATCTTGTGCCTCACCCGAGATATTTGCGGTCAAATCTCCTTTCACAAGAACGACTCTGACAGAATTTTCGGATCAGAAAATGAAATTGTTCCATCGACAACGATTTCATTCACCTTGCTGGCTGGGTTCAAGCAAATCGGGCCGATTCGCCCGCGTCCGAGCTAGCGCCTGAGCCGCCTTCCACTCAGCAATTTTTCCATGGTTCCCTGAAACCAAAACCTCAGGCACCTCCATCCCACGAAACTCGATCGGCCGCGTATAGGACGGTGGCTCCAATCGATTGGGATCCGAAAACGATTCATCCACTGTCGAGCGCTCGTCACCCAACGCACCCGGCAACAGTCGGATCACTGCGTCGCAAACCACCGCAGCCGCTAACGCACCATTGGTTAGAATATAGTCGCCGATGGAAATTTCGTCATGCACCAGTGCCTCAACGACTCGATGATCCACTCCCTCGTAATGGCCACATAAAATCAACAAATGCCTCTCTCCCGCCAATTCCTTTGCCGCTGCCTGTTTGAACGGCCTCCCCTGTGGAGTCATGAGGATGACCCGCGTTCCCTCGCGCCGCAGCGCCTCCACCGCCGCAAAAATCGGCTCAGGCTTCAACAACATCCCTTGCCCGCCACCACAGGGCGAATCATCCACCCGGCGATGTTTGTCTTCGGACCAGTCGCGCAACTGATGCCCAAACACCTCGACGATCCCAGCCGCTCTCGCTCGCTGAATGATCGAATCACTCAACGGAGCCAGCGCCACGTCAGGAAACAAGGTCACAATATCAATTCGCATCCGTTCAACCTAGCGCCATGCCCCACCAACCTCAACCCTTGAAACCGACCCGCAAAATCACCACTCCACGCTTGAAACCCATGCTTGTCGATTGAAGCGTCTCGAAATAAGAAAGTTGCCACCAGACTCATCTGTTGTCATTTCAAGGGCGTCTGCAAACCGATCAGGCATTTTCTACCATCATGAAACCAACACTCCTTGTTCTCGCCGCTGGCATGGGCAGCCGCTACGGTGGCCTCAAACAAATGGACCCCATGGGCCCTCATGGCGAAACCGTCCTCGACTACTCGGTCTACGACGCCATTCGCGCAGGATTCGGACGCGTGGTGTTCATCATCCGTGAGGATTTCGCCGAGGCGTTCCAACAAGGCGTAGGCGCTCGTTTCGCCAATCGCATCCAAGTGGATTACGCGTTCCAAAAATCAGACGACCTTCCCACAGGATTCTCCACCCCTGAAGGCCGCAGCAAACCATGGGGCACCGCACACGCAGTCCGCTCCGCTCGAAAGCTCGTAAAGGAACCTTTCGCGGTGATCAATGCCGACGACTTCTACGGCAGCGATGCCTACCTGCGTGCGGCGAAATTTCTAACAACACCGCAAGCCTCGAACGCAAAGGCGCATTACGCAATGGTCGGCTACCCACTGATCAATACCCTCTCGGACCACGGCGACGTGAACCGCGGCATCTGTACATTAGATGACCACGGCTTGCTATCGAGCGTCGAGGAGTATGTGAAAATCGAACGAGACGCAGACGGCGTTGTCCGCGGAAATTCACTCGATGGAGCGCGCAAAAGCGTCACGGAAGATGCACCCGTATCCATGAACTTCTGGGCCTTCACCCCGAGCTTCTTTGATTACCTAGAGACAGGATTCACTGATTTTCTCACCCACTTCGGCCAGCAAGAGAAATCGGAATACTACATCCCCACGGCGGTGGATGCACTCATTCGTTCGGGCAAAGCAGATTGCACCGTGCTCGAAACCACCAGCCGCTGGTTTGGCGTCACTTACCCCGATGACAAAAAACACGTGGTGGCCTCGATCGCCAAGTTGATCGAGTCCGGCGAGTATCCCGCGCCTCTCTCATGATCACCGATCGCCTTGCACTCCAATCCATGGAGCCACCGAAGTGCTGGACGGCTATTTAAAATAATCGATTAGAACATCTCCACGAAGGGCATGACATGACGTTGATCACCCACTTGGAGAACTTGGAACACCTCGCTTGGCAAGGATCTTTCACCTAGCGCCCTTTCTAACAAAATCGGCGGTTCGCCCATCGGTTCATCGGTCAGCCGGAAGGTGCCCCAATGCATCGCCACCGCACTGCGGCAGCCCGCATCAAGGAACGCCTGTACCGCCTCCTCCGGATTCAAATGCATCGGCCGCATGATCGCGCGAGGCTGGTATGCCCCGATCGGAATCATCGCAAGATCGGCTGGCCCGTGGCGCTCACCGATTTCCCTGAATGCCGGGCAGTATCCGCTGTCACCCGCATGCCAGAGCTTGCAGCCTGCACCTTCGATGAACCATCCGCACCAGTGACCACGATTGCGATCAAAGGGTGATCTCGCGGTGAAATGCTGCGCGGGAGTGCTGGTGAGCCCGATACCAGGGGAAATTTCATCGCACTCGTGCCAAGCTAGCTCGGTCGCCTGCTTGAACCCCTTGCCGCGAAGCCATGCCGCATGACCCTCGGCAACGACGATCCGCGTCTCCATCCCAAGCCTTCGGAGCGTCGGCAAATCCAAGTGATCGTAATGACCATGCGTGAGCAAGACCGCATGAATCTGTGGTAAATCTTCGATCGAACAGGGCGGTGCAACCATGCGACGCAAACTCGGAATAGGCACCGGCGCGCAATGATCCGAATAAATGGGATCAATGAGCAACGATACCCCGCCCCCCTGTAATAAAAAAGAAGCATGCCCAAGCCACGTGACCCGCCAACCGACCTCAGGAATGATGGCAATTTCATCTCGACGCACCGCTCGCCAACCTGCTGGTTCATCAGGCGCGTCGGGAGAAACAGATACCTCTTGAGGGCCCCATTTCAACTTCCACCGCAGGATGTCCAAAAACCCGTGATTATCATGTGCCCAAGGATTTCCATAACGACTCATCTTCACCACACGCTAAAGAGGAATCTCGCATAACACAACCCATCACCATGCATCATTGCCACTTCCACGCCGACGATCATATTTCAAACCCGACGCTGAAAATCCCATAGGGTGACTTAGGAAAACCCGCTGGCATTTCCCGAATGTAGAAATTTGTTCATTCTGTAATCGACGGGAGCGCCTGATCCCGCTCCGCTTCTCACCGAACCATGGAAGCGCTCAACCACCTCCTGCAAAACAACCGTACCTGGGCAAATTCGATCTGTGCGAATGACCCAGATTTTTTCCGAAAACTCGCCGACCAGCAATCGCCCGAGTACCTCTGGATCGGTTGCTCCGACAGCCGCGTCCCCGCTAACCAAATCACCGGACTCGCTCCCGGGGAGGTATTCGTCCACCGAAACGTCGCAAACGTGGTCGCCGAAACCGACTTCAACGTGCTTGCCGTCATCCAGTACGCGGTCGATGTCCTCAAAGTCCGCCACATCATTGTCTGCGGTCACTACGGCTGTGGCGGCGTTCGTGCGGCATTGGAAAATTTCCGCCACGGGCTGATCGACAATTGGCTCGCTGGCATCCGCTCACTGAGCCGCATGCACCGCAAAGAGCTCGACGCCCTTGCCCCAGACGCGGCCGTCGATCGCCTATGCGAACTGAACGTGCTCGCCCAAGCTGGCCACGTCGCGCAAACGACCATCCTAGCAGACGCATGGGACCGCGGACAAACAATCTCAATTCACAGTTGGATTTACCGCCTCACCGACGGCCTCATCACACCGCTCCAGTCACCGATCACCCAGTCGATCGATTCGTCATGCGCCGCAGGAAATGCGCCAGCCGTCGACGAATTGTTGAATTCTGATTGAATCTTCGAAGTTTTGGTGCATCTTGCCCTTGTCACACGTGACGGGGGCGTTCTGGTTTCGACGGGATGTTTGACGCATGGGTTGCACGTAGAGGTTGATCGGTTGGCCTCTTTAAAAGCCGTTCAAAAAAAATAAATGCAGACTCTAACGAGCTCGCACTGGCCGCTTAATTGACGACCACGTCAGAACCCCGACACCTGCTGAGGGCAATGGCGAACACCTAGCAGGCTGGGATTCGAGTCGGGTAACCGGGCTCTTTTCCGAGATCAAACAGGTTTCTAGGATGAGCAACGCTGCATGAGGGCCCAGTTCATCCGAAGCTCTAGACATCATGCTAAACGTGTAGATGCCTGTGTTGACGGCGTTTCGGACAGGGGTTCGACTCCCCTCGCCTCCACCACCCGTGAGTAAACAGGGAGATTTCGCCAACACGCTTGGCGGGGTCTCCCTGCTTGATTTTAAGGCCTCCCCCAACCCGCCATGCCCTAACAGAGAATTATTCTAACTCCCCCGATGAATTCCCTTTCTTTCTCGAAATCTTGGGCCTAATTTAAGAATGAATTTAAATTCAAAACCCAATGAAAACGATTAGAAATTCAAAACTGCTTGGTGGTATCCTCATCGGATGTTCTTTCGCACTCGCCTGCGCGACGGCTCAGTCAATCGCCCCTCCAAACCCACACCTGAAG
>JAPJNB010000139.1 GCA_026461385.1 Akkermansiaceae bacterium | reverse complement strand
GGCGGCGCTACCCGAGATGTTGCCGGTCACGTTGCCCATGAATGCTGGGGCCGTCACCGTTCCCGTGAAGGTCGGCGATGCAAGCGGGGCTTTCAATGCGTCATTGCCATTCAGCTTGTTGATTGCCGTTAGAACGGTATCCCCTGCAGTGATGTTTCCAGAACCTGAAACGTAACCTGTCAAGACCTTCCCCGTCACCGTCGCTGGCGAAATCGCAGTGGCACTTTGTGGCCCAGTCACGTCACCGGATAGATTGCCGGTGAAATTAGCGGCGCTACCCGAGATGTTGCCGGTCACGTTGCCCATGAATGCTGGGGCCGTCACCGTTCCCGTGAAGGTCGGCGAGGCCGAGTTCGCCTTCAACCCGGAATTGCCATCGAGCTTATTGATTGCTGATAGAATCGTATCGGTCGCAGTAATATTACCTGCGCCAGAGATAAAGCCTGTTAGAGATTTACCCGTCACCGTCGCTGGCGAAATCACGGTGGTACTTTGTGGCCCAGTCACATCGCCGGATAGATTGCCGGTGAAATTGGCGGCACTACCCGAGATGTTGCCGGTCAGGTTGCCCATGAACGCTGGGGCTGTCACCGTTCCCGTGAAGGTCGGTGATGCAAGCGGGGCTTTCAATGCGTCGTTGCCATTCAGCTTGTTGATTGCCGTTAGAACGGTGTCCGTCGCAGTTATGTTTCCAGAACCTGAAACATAGCCTGTGATCGCCTTGCCAGTAACCGTAGTCGCGGAAATCGAGGTCGCACTTTGCGCTCCGGTTACATCACCGGATAGATTCCCCGTGAAGCTTCCGGCACTGCCACTGACATTGCCCGTGAATGCACCACTAAATGCCGGGGCTGTCACCGTTCCCGTAAACGCTGGCGAGGCAAGTGGTGCCTTAAGAGCATCATTGCCATTCAGCTTGTTGATTGCTGTTAGAACAGTGTCCGTCGCAGTGATGTTTCCAGAACCTGAAACGTAACCTGTAATCGCCTTGCCGGTCACGGTCGCTGCCGAAATCGCGGTGGCACTTTGTGTCCCTGTCACATCACCGGATAGATTCCCCGTGAAGCTCCCCGCACTTCCGCTCACGTTGCCCGTAACGTTGCCAGCCAGAGGACCACTGAAGGCCGGCGCAGTCACCGTACCGCTGAACGTAGGAGAGGCTGAGTTCGCCTTCAATCCGACATTGCCATCGAGTTTGTTGATCGCCGATAGAATCGTATCGGTCGCGGTGATATTGCCTGCACCAGAGGCAAAGTTCGTTAGAATCTTTCCCGTCACGGTCGACGATGAAATCGAGGTCGAGCTTTGGGTTCCCGTCACATCGCCTGCGAGCGAGCCGGTAAAGTTCCCTGCACTTGCCCCAGCCAACGCATAGGGCGCGGCTCCAAGGCGCTGATCCGGCGTGATCAACTGAAAACCATGACTTCCATCGTTGAACCAGACGCGTAGGCGGACATCCTGATTTTCAAACACACTGGGTGCCAGAGCCTGCATATTCGTGAGACCCGTGTCGCCGAGCATCACCGAATAGAGACCTTTGGTTACCGGCAGCGACACTGCATTCGTTGGCTGAGCACCAGCAGTGCCACTTCCGTCATTGCTCCAGTAAGTTACGGATCCGTTAGAATTTACCAATGAAAACTTAAATTGACCATTGCCATCGAAGTTGGTGCCGCCCACAGCGATGCGCCCCTGGTGGCTGAGAATCTGCGGAACTGCCCCCAACACTACCGAAAAACATCCAAACGTGAAAAATGCAAAGGCGAAGAGCCCATCGAAAAAGCGCGGTCGTATCATAAATTGCTGGCGGATTCTCAATCCAATTTGGGTTCTTAGGTTAAATTTATAAAATTACAAGTGCACTAAGAATTAAACGAGCGATATCACCCGGAGCAGATAGGCTTGCGGGACTAGTTACCCGAATGAGAATAGGTTCGAAGGAACAGCTGAATATCCTTCACGCTCGCCGCAAAGCGGTTGAGGCCGGTCTGCTCGTCCTTGAGCAAGGTGTAGGCCGGAATCACAATCTTCCAGCGACTGTTCCAAACGCTGCGGCCGATCAGGCGAGTGTTGGTGAATTCCTGAGGCACGCTGCCATAGAACATCGTGGCATCCGCCACGGGACGGAAGGCCTGGTGTTTGCGGATGATCCACGGCTGCTCGCTGAGGGTTCCGTTGGCACTGAAGAACTGCGTACTGTTGAAATCCGTGCCGCCAAGGTTGTAGGGCAGCGGCAAGGCTTGGTCCTGAACCGTCCAGGTGCGGGCCGTGTTGGTGTCGCCTAGGGGCGGTGCCAGCATGCTGTCATTGCCGCAGGGAATCAGATAGACATAGGGCGTGGCTCCAAGTGCGTTAGCACTGGTGGTGTCCGCCGCGCCAGAACCCGCGATGCCGGTGGCGTAGCTATCCATCCCGCTGTAACCCGGCAGTGCGATGCCGACGCTGTAAATCTTGGTAGCATAGTTGCTCGGCGTGTAATTGTGATCGCCCGCCGCATAGTCCAGGCCGAAGAAATTCAAGCCGTGCTGGATGGTGCTGCTGAAGGGAATGATGATCCCTGGCACCGCCGTTCCGTCCGGCTTGGTGATGTTACGGCAATGCTTGGCCACATCGCTGTCACCCGCCACGTTGGCCACCATGTGCTGCTCCAGCGTTTGCTGCCAAGCATCGTCGTCGCTGGTCGTCGTGGAGCTATTCAGCAAGCGGAACAACTCGGAGCGCAATGAAAAGACCGTGCCATATTGGTCGGGGTTGTTGATACCCAAACGACCCTTGGCCACCGAGAAGTCGGAGTTTACTTGCGCCAAAGTTCCCGCCAGTCCGGCATCACCCAATGTGCTAGTGGTCGCCTGTGGTACTCCACCGGTCAAATCACCCAGTGAACGTGACGCCACGATCCGATTGAATATCTTCTGCCCAGAACTCGTGCCCAGCAGGCCGGTCTCGTAATCGTAACTCTTCACCGCAAGATAACTGTAGCGGCTGGCGAGATCGAAAAGGCTGCGGTATTGTTCCAGCGACTCGTCGCGGAACAGGCGGAAGGTGAGATCCTTGGTCCGGTAGCCTTGAATGATGGCGGCTGCCCGAATCCGGAACGACTCCCGCTCCGTCAACACTCGAATTCCCTTGGCCAGAACATTGCGCACATGCTCATTGGCCAATTGGAACTTGGCCGCGGGTCCTGCAAGGGCTGCGACCATCCCGGTCATTTCTCTGTATTTTTTCTCCACCTCGTAGGCGAGCTGGACCGCCTCCAGACTGTATTCATCTTTGGTGATCTCGGCCTCTAGATTCATTGAGGATATCGCGATATCCATATTGACAGCGCGGGCGATCGTGTCACTGACTAATGCAGTAGAAAGCAACATGCTCTTACTGACTGTTCCCGCCAGCAGAACGGCGCCTCGGGTTGGGGCAAGCGGATCAGACGCAAGCCCAACCGCTTTAGGAAAAACCTCCGCTGTCGCCTCGGTGACTTTATCGCTGTACTCGCCTGCCATTGTCACACTTTCAGACAAGGTCTCGGCAACCGCGACCACAGCCATCTTTCTTTTGATGACCTCTTCCTTTGTCTTACGTGTGCTAACCTGATTGGCATGGTTAGTGATCGTATCGATCATCAATTGCGCCTCACGCTGGAAGTCCCGATTGCAATCGGTGACCGCGCCAATGGCATTGCACAGATCCAAAAAGGCGAGATGTGAATCCATCAGGGCCGACTGCAGTTCGCCCGTTTCGGGACGGGTGCCCATGCCGCCGGCCCGATAGACGTCCGAGTATTGGACAAACTGGTTTGGGTAGGCAGTCACCTCCTGTGTCTTGACTTGCTTCGTATCGTTACTTTGTTTGACAATATCTGCGATGGAATTGCCCGTGAAATCATCGTTGGCCGATGCCGTGGTGACCTTCACCGAACAAGTGGCGGGCGAGATGGTGTCGGCTATCGCAAGCGGAGTACTCGCAAAGGGGCGATCCACCACAAACCAATTGGTCAAGTCCGGGCCGGAGTAGTCTTCTGCATAGATTTTTCCGGTACCGACATCGCCGTCATAGGGCCTGCCATAAATTTCGATCAATTGACTGACATAGGCCGTTTCCTGATTGCTGATCGTGCTGGTGTAATCATCCACCGTATTCTGCTGGGTGCGGAGCGAGGCGGTCATCTTACCCGCTTGCTGAAAGGCCCCCGAGGCATTGTTGAGCGCAGCCAGCGCGCGGCCATAAACTTGCTCATAGTGGGACGTGCCCGCCTTCATCTGATCGGGCGAAATATCGAAGGCGATCGCTCCCGAGCTCAGCCCTAGAGGATTGAGGTGCGCATCGGCATTGTCCATGGTCGTCTGGAAGCTGGTGGCCAAGGCCTCCAGTTCGGCAAATTCGGGCACCGTGGTGCGGTCGATCTTCTGAACTCCCGTGTGATAGTTATCCGCTGCCGGCAGCAAGGCATTGCCCATCGCCCAGTTAAACAGCGCCCCTTGGGTCGACCGACTGACCGTATCATCCAGCCCCCAGTGATCGGTACTGTCAGCAAACTGACTCCAACCGCTGGCACTGTCGTCTTGGTAATTTTTGCGATAGACCAAGTCACAGAGCTGCTGGGAAGTGCGGGCCAGACTGACGCCGGCAGCGACGAACTTGCGCTCATCCTGGAAGTCCACTGTCACCGCTTGACCCAACACCGTCACCGCCTCGGCACGAGGGGTCCATGTAAAGTTGGAGTTGTGCAGCAAACGATAGTAGCCGGTCAACGCCGTCAGGAAGTGGCCATAGGCATCGCCGTGCCCTTGCGGGAACATGTTTTGTGCATCCGACTCATCGATCACCCCATTGGCGGTACTGCTGCCGGACTTCTCCTTGATGTTGTAGTTTGTCGCGTAGAGCGACTCGCCACTGTTGATGCCACCGGTAAAGTTCCAGTAAAGACGGTTGTAGGCCGGCGCGGTTTGCACACCGGGGCTCACGCTGTCGTCGCGCCCGCGCAGCAGCGCGAGCTCTTCATCCAGCGAACTGGCGACTTGGCTTTCGAATGAGAATCGACTGGTGTTCACCGAACCGTCGTCCAAGGAGATCGTCGGATTGGCGGCGTCGGAATACGCCTCATTGCCCAGGATCATGTAAAGATCATTGAGATAACCCGCCGCCAGAATCAGCGCGTTGTTGGTGTCCGGATCGTTGGTATTGGCATCGATACTCATGCTCTTGGCGCG
>JAPJNB010000138.1 GCA_026461385.1 Akkermansiaceae bacterium | reverse complement strand
GCCTTTGACCCTCTCAAGTTAAGAGAAGAGGTATTCAATGATTTACGGGCAGGAAAGGCGAAACTTGTGTGTAAGGTAGGGCTCTCTCCGCCTGCCAAAGTGCTCGCGGTCGTCTATCCTGATACCAAGATTCCTTGGGAGCTCTTTGGACGGATTTTTTCAGCAGCGGACACGCTCTTCAGTGAGGACATGCTTCGGCCTGAGCTGCAATCGATGGACGACTTCATCGACGGGCTGGACAATATCATAGGGACTCAGCGCAGTGTGGCGCTCAACTACTTCCTCGACGGAAGCATCGAAGTGGCATGTCCTCCGCTCAAGGTGTTATTGCACATCATGGCCTATGGAAATTACCAGGGCAAAACGATCACGGATCCTGAGATCCGCAGGTTGTTCACTCGTGAAGCACTGGTGGAGTCGAGCTGGTACCAGGCGCGGCTCGATGCAAAGGTCAAGGTGGATCAAGCGCTGTGGAGACGTCACGTGGACTATCTCGAAGGCTTCCTCATGAAGCCAAACTATCAAGGGCAACTCAAGCGGCTGCGGATCCAAGATCGGATTCATGAAGCGAAGGCGACCCTGGAGCAGGTGAGTTCGGCGGCCTACCGCGCAAGTTTGGTTGGCATGGTGGGAGCCGATCCCGAGTTGGTTTAGTCGGAAAAATCGATCATTTCAGGGACGGCATCCGCTCTCGCGGTGGTCGATCGCGAGGTTATCTCCTAGACAAATCAGTGGCAGCCCGACACAAGCAGGTGGCATGAAAAAGCAATTTCCACTCAGCGCGTCCAATCACCAACCTGCTCGGGTGATCGAGCAGATCAAAAATGACGTGCGAAAATACCTCAAGCGGGAACGGAAAAAGACGCTGCCGGAAGGGGTGGATTTCTGGGATTTTCACTGCAAAATCGGCATGGGCGATGGGGTGCCTGAACCCAAGCACGTGGAAGAATTGACCGCGGCGATTGATCAGGCTGCCGCAAGTCAATGCGCCTCGGTTTACATCGAGATCCTCGCGACGCCTGGCTTCCGCAAGGCTAAAGGCGATTCGTGAGCGACTCGGGCAAAGCGGGTTTTTCTAGCAGGCCAAATCGGTTAGGATTCAATCGGCTTTGATCGCGATGTTCGCGAAATCAATCTGCGAGCCATGGTGCTGGAGGCCGATCGCGCCGCGTGCGGGGATGTTCGGCAGTTGGGCGTTCTCGATGACGGTTGTGCCGTTAAGCGTTACGCTGATCCGGTCACCTTTGAGCGTGATCGAAGTGTGATTCCATTCGCCGACGGGGCGGTCGGCCTTGGACTTGGGTGTCGCGCCAGCTCGAACCGCTGCGGGCATCGATGGGTCGGTGCGGTAACCGTAAATTTCTCCCGAGCCGACCGTCCAGTTCCAGAGGTTGACTTGGCTTTTGCTGTTGCCGCGAAGGTAGATTCCGCTGTCGAGTTCTTCGATGTCGCTTTGGCCGTTCTCGGAGCCATCGGGTAGCACGTTGGGCCGCGATTGGGTAGGGCCCCGACCGCTCCAGCGCCAATCGAACACGAGGGTGCAGTCGCCGTATTCCTTTTCCGTCCAGAGATCGGATGGAGTTCCTGCCTTCCCGCTGTGCTTGAGGATTCCATTGACGACATTCCATTCGGGGCTGTTGCCATGCTTCCAGCCGTCGAGATTCTTGCCATTGAAAAGCGAGATAAATCCTGTCGCAGTCGCACGGTCGGGCTTTGGCAAGGGCGCCGTTTCAGCGATCTCGATGTTGCGGAAGGCGACGCGGTCACCATGGCCTAACCAACCGATTTGACCGGCACGACGTTTCACTCCTTCGTGCTGTGGATGCGTGGCGCTGAGTTCGGCGAGGTTGGCCTCAAGGATCGTCTCGCCATTCAACACCACGGTCACCGATGAATCGAACACCGTGACTTGTTCATGGTTCCATTCGCCGACGGGTTTCAGCCCGGTCCTCTTCGCGGGTGCCAAGGTGTAAAGTGATCCGTGGAATTGGTATTCCTTGAGGTCCTTGTATTGTGGGTCGCTGTTGTCGAGAATCTGAAGTTCCATCCCAACGTAAGCGCCATTGCCCGTGCCGGGATAGTGGATCCCAAGCCCGTTATTTCCGCCGGGTGGGAGTTTGAAATCAAATTCGAGGACGTAATTGCAGAAGACCTCTTGAGTCACTAGGTTTTTGCCCTCGGGGGTGCAGACAATGGCGCCATCTTCGACGGTGTAACCATCTCCCACCCAACCTGTTAGATCATTGCCATTGAAAAGGGAGCGAAACTTGGTTTGCTCGGCTGTAGAAGTTAGAATTCCGGCCACAAGGGCAAGTGTTAGGGCAGATGCGATCTTCATTAGAACCGGTTTGGAAGGTTGAGTGATTGCGAAGCGGGATTACAAAATCCACCTTGGCGCAGATTTTGTTTCTTGAGCGGTACGATCGACTCAGCAGGAATATTTCCTAAAATTTCAACGATCGGCCGCCAACGCATCGATTAGATAGCGAGCAGGCCGGAAATTCTCAATGATCACCTCGCTTTGGGTACCGCGTTTCATTCGGACTTGGCTGATGTTGAAATTCGGGGTCTTGTGCGGAGCAAAGAGGATGTCGTCGTGCGTCGAGTTTTCGTGTTTTTTAAACATGCTCGGCAGAATGTCACCGCCGAGATGGTCATCACGGCCTGTCGCAAGATGGCAGGTTCCGAGTACCTTTTCGTCTTGGATGTCAGCGCCTGAGACTGGCAGCACTTGGGTGCCAAATCCAAGTTCTCCGAGCGTGCCGGTCATCGGGTCGTCGGCCAAGCGTGCGTTGTGCGCATCGATCGTGGCCTGGTTTCCTTCGATGATGGTGGAATGGACGATGCAGCGGTCTCTGACTTCGAGGACACCAAGGGTTCCATCCTCGTATTTCATCGGGAATTGCCCGCGGGCGTCCACCGGCACGAAATAGACCTCACCTGCCGGAAGGTTCGCGATGTCGGGGGATCTTCCGATGCAAAGCCCGTGCGATTTTTGCGCCTCTTGGCCATCGAGCCCGAGCCAAGCGGTGAGGACGCGGCCATCTTCAAGGGCGAAGTCGATCTCGATGGCGTCTGCCTTGGTGAGCGCGAGGCGCAGGCGTTCCGAATCGACAGAGACTTCATGGTAGTCGACGGCGAGACCCGAGTTCAGGATCACATCGTTTAGGCCATGAAGAGTCGCGCCGCGGAAGCCGTAGTGTTTGCACTTTGCGGTTAGAGGCGCGGTGGCAGAGTAGGTCGAGATGCACAGGATCAAGTCGTAGTTTGGATAGATGTCAGCATCCAGTGAGAGGTGCCGGCCATGGGTGTCCCAAACATCATCTGCTAGATCAAGATTCGAGCCGTAGGTGCAGCGGTAGGCAAACAGTTCGCCGCCTGTCATGCCAAGCTCGTCGAGCACACCCGCCTTGAGGCCTTGATAGAAATGCTTGTAGGCATTTTTTTGAACGAGGAAACCGTCGTGATCGAGGAAGGCGAAGTCTTTGATGAACGCCTCAGGCTGATCAAAATCAATGAGGATGCAGACCCTGCAGCCATCGGTCGGGGCAAAGACCGTGCCAAGAAGCCTTGAAAGGCTGAAAACTGGGAATTGTCGATTTTCCGGATGGAGTAGAATTTCCTCGCGGAAGTAGTCAGGAAGGGAGTTTGGAGTGAGGACTTGAGTCATGTCCAGTGATTTTAAAACTGATTTGATTTGCGGCAAGGAGGGATTGCTCAAACTTTAGGCGACTGGTGAATCAGGCGGGTTTTCGTCACTGGAATTGGCATGAGCTTTCATGTCGGCGAGAACGCCTGTCATGTCTTCGAGGGTATCCCAGAGCGCTTTCACCACGTAAAATGGGGCGCCGCAGCGGACCGTCAGCGCCAAACAATCCGACGGGCGGGCATCGATTTCGACGATTTTTCGCTCCATGATTTCATTCTCGGCCTCCACAAAGAGTCGGGCATAGTAAATTTCTTGTTCCATTCGGACCAAGACGACACGAGTGACCTTGGCGCCAAAGGTTTTTAACGTCATGAGAAACAAATCGTGCGTGAGCGGGCGGGTTGGAGGTTGCTGACTCAGCGAAGCGTTGATCGACGCGCCCACTGCGGGATCGATGTAAAACAAGATCGATTTCGACCCGTCTCCCAAAAAAACGGCACATCCAGCCTGGGTCGGCATTAGAGCAATGGGTTCAACCCTGACAAGTTCTGACATCGGGGAGATGCTTGCGTGGGATTTGCGGGATTCCAAGGAGAAACATGAGGGATGGGTGACCACGCGCTGGGCTGAATTTCATGACCGCAGCATCCAAACTGCGGGACGGCCCTCCGCGAAAAAGGTCCACGCGGATCGCTTGCACCAAGGGGCATGATCGACCACATTGCGGCATGACGGATTGGGAAATGCGCTACCAGAGTGCCGACATGCCATGGGAAAAAGGTCGGGCATCACCGCCGCTGCTAGAATTGCTCGATCGGCTTCAGGCGGATGCTTGGGGGAATGGCCCAGTTCTGGTGCCTGGCTGCGGGCTGGGGCACGACGTGCGGGCGCTGACAAGGCTCGGCGTTTCCATCGTGGGAGTGGATCTTGCGCCATCCGCGATTGAGCTCGCGAGGAGATGGCCACAAGCATCGGACGAGACCTACGAGCTGGGCGATTTTCTCGACCCCGGCCGGCGGGACGAGAGGAAATTTTCCGCGATTTGGGAGCATACGTGTTTTTGTGCAATCGATCCGAGTGAACGGCCGAAATATGCCGAGGCGGCAGCAGGCTGCCTAACCGATGGTGGATTGCTTGCAGGGGTGTTTTTTCTAACACCTTTTGATCCAGAGGAACAGGCATGTGGACCGCCATTCCCCGCGACGATCAATGAGTTGGATGGTTGGTTCGCTCCGTGGTTTGATCGGATCGATGGATGGGTTCCTCGCGCAGCATACCCGGGACGTGAAGGTAGGGAATGGATCGGACTATTTCGCAAGCGGGTGCATCCATGAGTTGCACGAGATATCAAATGCGCGTAGCCTCCAATCTCAGCAAATCATGAGGCACACACGGATTATTTCACTGCTGCTTTCACTGGGTTGCTGGGGGATGGCGGCAAATGAACGCCTTGCGGTGAATGACCACAAGGCTCCTGAAAACCGGCAAGACCTTGAAATGATCCAGAATGCGGTGCGGACGTCATTGCCAAAAGCGCGCGCGGCTACGGTCTGCATTGAGATCAAAGGTGGGTCAGGTAGCGGAGTGATCGTCTCGCCCGATGGGTTGGTTTTGACGGCTGCCCACGTTGCGACTGGGGTAAAGCAGAAGGTCACGGTGGTGCTGGAGGATGGGAAACGGCTCAAGGCCGAAACGCTGGGCTTGGTCGCGGACAGAGATGCGGCCATGGTGCGAATCACGGAGAAGGGAACCTATCCCTTTGTGGAGATCGATCGCGAGGCAAGCACGCAGCTGGGTGACTGGGTGTTTGCGCTTGGGCATTCAGGGGGATTTGACCAAGAACGAGGATCGGTGGTTCGGCTGGGTCGTTTGGTCCGCATCGCCGACTCGACGTTTCAATCAGACTGCATGGTGATCGGGGGGGACTCGGGCGGGCCATTATTCAATCTAGCAGGAAATCTAATTGCGATCCACTCAAGGGTCGGGGCGCAGATGCAGGTGAACATGCATGTGCCGACTGCGGTGTTCATGGATTACTGGGATAAAATGCTGGCTGCGGAGTTCATTGGTGAGGGGCCCTATGCGGAGAGGCCGGTGAAAGGGAATGGCTTTCTGGGCCTTGCCACGGATGCGCGGCCCAAGGGCGGCTTGAGCGTGACCAAGGTCGGTCATGGAAGTCCCGCGGAGGTAGCAGGAATTCGCGAGCGTGATGTGCTGTTGAAGCTGAATCAAGTGCAGCTTGAAACCCGTGAGCAGATGCAAGATTTGCTCAAGGAAATGTCGGCGGGAGATGAGATCATTCTTGAAACGGAACGCGGCGGAAAGCCGAAAACTTTTACTTTCAACCTCGGTGAACGCTAACAGAATTTGGGTCATCGCCTTTGCTGGGTTGATAGGCACGGTGCAGGGTCAGCAAAGCTTGGAATCGAGCTACCGGACTACTGGTAATGCAGTAGTGGCTGCTTTTGAGGCACAGCGACAAGTGTTGCAGCATTCGAGCGCGGTCATCCTCGATGGACGAAAAGAAACCGGATACGGCGTGGTGATTTCCGCCGATGGATATATTCTAACCAAAGCGAGCGAACTGCCGAAATCGGGCGACTTGGCGGTGACGGTAGATCAAACGAATTACCATGAAGTGAAGGTGTTCGCGGAGGACTTGGTTTGGGACGTGGCGCTTTTGAAGATCGATTCAAAGGATTTGATTCCAGTCGATTACGCTCCCACGAGCGACGTGCTGCAGGGGACTTGGGTCGTCGCGAATGGGGTGACGAGTCGGACGACGAGGCGGTTGTTGGCCGGCATCGTGAGTGCCAAAAGCCGTGAAATCCCTGCATCTGGAGGTGCGGCGCTTGGGGTGATTCTCAAGGTGAAATCCAAAGTGCCGCAGGTTGAAGCCGTGCAGCAGAAGAGCGGCGCGGAGGAGGCTGGCTTGCAGAAAGATGATGTGATCCTCTCGGTCGATGGCAAGAGGATCGAGAAAGTGACTGAATTGAATGATGCTCTTAAGGATGGCAAGGTAGGTAACCTTGTCCATTTACTGCTTCGCCGAAAGGGTGAGGAGGTATCGGTTGATGTTCGATTGGCCGCACGTGCGGAATTGTTTACGGACCAGATGGATCGTAATGACCAGATGAGCGGCGATTTTTCAACGCGACGAAGCGGGTTCCCGCGGGTCCTTCAGCATGACATCCTCGGCAGTCGGACGGTGCAAGGTGGGCCGCTGTTAGATTTGGACGGTCGCTGCATTGGCATGAACATCGCACGCGCCAATCGTTCGGAGAGTTTTGCCATCCCGGTAGAGGAACTCAAGGGCTTGGCCGAAAGGTTGATGAAGCAGGCGAAACCTTGATCAAGCCTTGTTTTCCCGATGTTTTTTAAAGATCGCGAGCGTGCGATCTCGCTCGGTTTTGTGATCCACACAGGGTACTGGATAACCAGCAGCGATCGGTTTTCCATCGTTGGGTGCTTCGAGGAATCGGGAGGGATGGGTCTTTGCGAGTTCGGGCACCCATCGCTTGATGTAGACTCCTTCCGCATCGAAGCGACCGCTCTGTGACCATGGGTTTTGAATTCGAAAATACGGTGCGGCGTCTGCTCCGGTGCCTGCCGACCATTGCCAGCCGCCGTTGTTAGAGGCGATTTCACCATCGACCAAATTTTGCATGAACCAAGATTCACCGAGCTTCCAGTCGATGTGGAGGTCTTTGGTTAGAAACATCGCGGTGATCATCCGCAGGCGGTTGTGCATGAATCCCGTGGCCTTGAGCTCGCGCATCCCCGCATCGACGATCGGGAAGCCGGTGCGGCCTTCCTTCCATGCCTCGAAGCGCTCGTCCGGTGGATTCCACGGCAGACCCCGCCAGTCCGCATTGAACTCCTCGTCGAGCACATTTGGAAAATGGTGAAGAATGGCGAAATAAAATTCGCGCCAGGCAAGTTCTTTCACGAAGATGTCGATCCCGAGTTGGCCGGCAAGATCGGCCTTACTGCGGGCCTTCATGGCCTCCGCATAGACGGTGCGGATCGATATCAATCCGAATCGGAGGTCTTGCGAAATCCTCGAGGTGCCGCACTCCGCCGGAAAATCCCGTTTCTCGGCATAGGCTTGGATTTTTCCTCGAACCGAAAGTTTCAGTCGCTCGCGGGCCGCTCGCTCGCCCGGTTCCGGCAACGGATGGCCCGACGGTGGCTGCCATCCCCAAATGCCCACGGTTGGAAGTGGCAGGGAGCGGAGATGGGCTGGCGTCTGGATGCTCGATGGCTTTCCGAGCGGGGCTGCTTTGGGCAGGCTGAGCCAATTGCGACTGTAAGGTGTGTAAACGCGGTAGGGCAGTGCGCTCTGGGTTAGAACCTCATCTGGGCGGTGAAGCGCCGCATCCGCGGAAATTTTGCATTCGATCCCGAGCTCGGTGCACAATCGACGCACCGCCTGTTCCGTGGATTTGCCGAAAGGGTCAGGATCGGCATTGAAATGGATGGCGACGGCTTGGGACTCGATCGCCAGTTTGCGAAGTTCTTCGACAGCTTTGCCCTGCCGAACGATCAAACGCCCACCCAAGGCCTCAAGGTTTTTGGACAGCGACTCAAGCGAGCCGCAAAGGAAATGCTGGCGATTCGGCCCCGTCCAAGAGTGGGAACCGCGCCAGTCGCTTAAGATGTAGGCAGGCACGAGGGCGAGCCCAAGTTTCGCCGCGCCGTTGAGGGCGGTGTTGTCCGTGACTCTCAGGTCGCGGCGAAACCAGTGAATTACAGACGCCTTCGGGGTCGGCATGAACGGAATTAAAAGCGGTTCAAGGCAGTTGTGGTCCCCGAGGGCGACGATGAATTAGGCCTTGTTGGACGAAAGGAGCTTTTCGGCCTTTTTGAGGGTGCTCGGGGCCAAGCGGTCTTTTGGTTTTGATCCCTCGACGGTTTCTTTGATGCGCTTGGCGCCATCGATCAAGGGCTTCAGCTCTGCGAGTGCCTCTTCGGCCGCCGCCAAGGATTTCTTGCTGCTGCCATACTGCTTGTCCGAAAAATACTTGCTGAACGTGGTGCCCGCACGGGTGATGCAGAGGCGCCAGCCTTCAAAAGCAGCAGTTTCGTAGGTAAAGCGAGTTAGATTGCGTTTGGATTTCATGATGTTAGGTGCTTCGTGGATAGCACTTGTAGCATCCTTTAAACTGCTAGATTCGCAAGGTTTTTTTTCATATTAACCCAAATGAGTGATGCTCCCAAAATCGGTCATTTCGGGCTTTCGGTAAGATTCAGTGAAAAATGCTTTGCAAGAAGCACCGATTCGTCATTTATTCGCCCCCCGCGGGTCGCTTCAGAACGCCGTCGGTCCTCTGAGTCGCTTGTTTCGGCAGGCTTCTCACCCGCAAGAGGGTAACCCGGCAACCTACTCAATACATGTCAGCAGTCAAACTTGCTCGTTTCGAGCTCCCTAACCGCCTCGTTCGCAACGAGGAAACATCGACCGATACCTACGCCCAATTCACCGCCGAGCCATTCGAGCGCGGATACGGCCATACGATCGGTAACTCTCTCCGCCGTGTGCTCCTTTCCTCTCTGGAAGGCGCATCCATCACTTCCGTCCGCATCGCCGGTGTTCAGCACGAGTTCTCCAGCCTTCCCGGCGTGGTTGAAGATGTCACAGACATCGTGCTGAACCTGAAGAAGGTGAAGTTCAGCCACAACGAGAAGGACCCACGCATCCTTACTATCAAGGTTGAAAAAGAAGGGGTCGTCACCGCTGGCGACATCATCCCAGATCACATTTATGACGTGGTCAACAAGGACCAAGTGATCTGCACCCTTGATAAGAAGGTCAAGTTTGAGTGCGAATTCGAAGTTCGCGTCGGTCGCGGATTTTCAACCGGCGACGAAAATAAGCGCAAGGACCAACCGATTGGCGTCATCGCCATCGATTCGATTTTCTCGCCTGTCACCCGGGTGAAATACTCGGTGGAAGCTGCTCGCATCGGTCAGATGACTGATTTTGACAAGTTAATCCTCGATGTTTGGACCGACGGTCGCATCACGCCGCAAGACGCTTTGCTCCAGGCCTCAGCGATCCTTCGTCATCACCTCGACGTTTTTGTCAATTACGACGAAAATGCAGTGGACTTCGAAGAAGCTCCTGCCGAGTGCAGCGAAGAAAACGCAGACCTCAAGCGCAAACTCAACATGTCGGTCAACGAGATCGAACTCTCGGTCCGCGCCGCCAACTGCCTCAACAACGCGAACATCACTTCCGTCGGCCAACTCGCCATGAAGTCGGAAGCCGAAATGCTCAAATACCGCAACTTCGGCAAGAAATCGCTTAACGAAATCAAGGACAAACTGGTCGAACTCGGCCTTGGCCTTGGCATGACCTTCGAGCCATCGCTGTTCTCCGGACCCTCTGCCGCGTCCCGTGGCCCACGTCTCGGTGCGGAAGACGAAGCACCCGTCGGCCTTGCCGATCTGATCGCTCAAAACCTCGACGACTAACCTTTAACTCTAGAAACGGAAGCACCCGATGAGACATCGCAGCAAAACAGTAAAACTTAAACGCAACGCCTCGCACCGCCGAGCACTGCTTGCCAACTTGGCATGCAGCCTCATCGAGCATGGCCGAATCAAAACCACCCTCGGCAAAGCGAAGGCGCTTCGCCCAGTCGCGGAAAAGTTGATCACTCTCGCCAAGCGCGATGATCTTCACTCCCGCCGCTTGGCCATCGCTTTCCTCCGTCAGAAGGAAACCGTAAAGAAGCTTTTCGCCGAAACGGCACCTGCTTCGAAGGACCGTCAAGGCGGATATTGTCGGATCACCAAGCTTGGTGCACGGATGAGCGACTCTGCCCCGATGGCGATCATCGAGTGGGTCGATCAGCCTGCGGCAAGTGAGGAAGCTCCAGCAGTGGAAGTCGCAGCGGAGGAAACCCCAGCGCCGAAGAAGGCTAAAAAGGCCTCCGAAACGGTGGTTGAGGTGGCCGGAGAGTAAAACTCTCTAACAAGTCGATTTTAAAAACCGTCTGTGCGAAAGCACGGGCGGTTTTTTCGTTTGGACTGAACGACAGAACCAAGTGGGCGAATGGATTCAACTTGAAATCAGGCGAATCCAGCGTATCGTTCGCATGATGATGAGCTTAAAGGCATTTCTCGCGTTGCTGGCGGGGCTGGTGATCCAGCTTTCCCAAGTGCCGCCGTGCCTAGCCGCTACTGCTGCAGAACCGTGTGCTGGACATCGCCAAGCGATGAGTTGCTGCAAGGATCTGAAGTCCTGCCCATGTGAGGCAAAAAACGAGCAGGCCCCGAAACCGGCACCATTGGTTCCTGAATCTGTCGGCTTCAAAGGCTGGGTTGCTCCAGTACCGATGCCTCATGAACAGGGATTTACTGCATCGGTTCATGCTCAAGTGGCGCTGTTTTTCGCCACCCAAACCGAGCCCCACGCGGGATTCATTGGCGTGCCGCTTTCCGTGGCATTCTGCCGTTTTGTCATCTGAGTCTGCACCTCTGCAGGTGCATTGTGCCCTTTTGTTTTGAGCTGCCAAGCAGACCTCAAACATCGGGCGTTTGGAAAATCCTTCCAATCCCTCACATGACTTATGAAATTGATCATCATTTACCTATCGATCGGACTCACCATCGCCAAAACCATCCTTCATGCGTCGGAACCTCGACGGCTTGATGGACCATTTCTCACTTCACTACGAGCTGAGGCTGTAGCGCATCATCCAACTGCCATTGCCGCATCACTTCGTGCATCAGCTGCAAGTCGCGATGTGCGCGCAGTTCGCCTGTGGGAAGACCCATCGATGGGACTCGCGCTGATGGCTGCGGAATCAGAGAAACGCCATAGCGATGGCGACATCCGCATCGGCTGGGAGCAAGCACTTCCCAAGCGCGGACTCTTTGCGGCGAAGGAAGCGAAAGCCTCCGCGACACAGCGGGCCGAGTTCGACAGTTCGCAAAGCTCGCGCCTAGAAATCGGGGCTGAAACCGCGCGCAATGCCATCGAGTTGGCGTTGACCGATGAATCGATCGCAATTCAATCTGAACTCATCTCGTGGCTGGTGACGATGGTTGGTGATGCAAAGCAGTCCGCGCTCGCCCCAGATGGAAATAGCATCAATGCGCTGCGTCTCGACGCCGAGCTTGCTCGCGAAAAGCAGGCACTTGATGCCGTCCAGCGGACCCGCCAGAGCGTGGCGCAGCGACTGAATCTGGACCTAGGCCGTTCATTAGAATCACCATGGCCAACCCTGAGGCTCTCAACCAGCCCACCGCCAGTTCCGATCGCCCGCGCAGAAATCGCCCGTATCACTCGTGCCAACCTCAAGGTCCGCTCGGCTGTGGAAATGGTTTCCGTCGCCAATGCGGAATCACGCATTGCCCATCTTGAACGCCAGCCTCAGCTCTCGGTCGCGGTCGATGCTGAGATCTACTCAGGCGGTGATTTCCGCAGCGCCACCTTGGGTCTTAAAATGAGCCTTCCTTATTTCAATCGCAGTGCCTCAGCCGCAACCGTCGAGGCCGCTCGGCTCCGCGAAAAGGCAGCGGCGATGGAGGTGGAGGCGACCCGCAAGGCAGTGGCCTCCGCAGTTCTATCCGCCGTGGACCAAGTCGCAAATGCCAATGCTCAGGCACGGGCGTATGCTGGCGAAATCTATCAACGCGAACTCCAAGCATCTCAAGCGGAAGAAGCGCGATGGATCAGCTCCAAGGGTTCTCTCTTGGACCTGCTAGTCTCACGCAAAAACTTGCTCGCCACCCAACTTGAAATCCGACGCTTCATTGCGATGCAATGGGCCGCGCTTGAAGACCTCAATCAACTCGTTCCTGAACGTCCATGAAAAAATTATCGACTAATCTAATCACTGTATTTCTAACAGTTTTAGCAACATGGTGGGCATTGCGTTCCGAACATCATGATCCTGATGCTCCCTCGCATCAGAAACCCATGTATTATCAGAGCGCCATGCACCCATGGATCAAGAGCGACAAACCAGGACGGTGTACGATTTGTGGGATGGAGCTTACCCCCGTCTATGAAGGTGAAAAAGGCTTCGACGTCACCGGTGGCGGTAGCACGGTGGTGCTCACCCAAAGCCAAATCCAAGTCCTCCATGTGCAGACTCAAGAAGCAAAAATCCAGCCGCTCGTCCGCACCTTGCAAGTCGCCGGCATGATCGATGATGACGCCAGACGCCATCGCATCATCTCGGCCTACGTCGATGGCCGGGTGGACAAACTCCATGTCAACTACATGGGTGCCGAAGTCGAAAGCGGCCAACCTCTCGCCGACTTTTACAGTCCGAATCTCCTGCAAGCCGAACGCGAATTCCGCCAACTCTCCGGCGACCTCAAAATGAACACCGCTCTCCGGCTCCGCCAAATGGGACTCTCATCCAAACAGATCGAGGCGGTTTCCAGCAAGCCAGCCGACTCGCTCAACTCTCAAATCCTCGCTCCCATCGGCGGCACGGTCGTCGGCCAGAGCGTCTATGAAGGCCAATATGTAGCGACCGGCGAAAAGCTTTTTGAAATCGCTGATTTCTCCACCATGTGGTTCATGTTCCGCACCTATGAACAGGATTTGCCATGGATCAAAATTGGCCAGTCCATCACCATCACCACCCCAGCCATTCCAGGAAAATCCTTCGAGGGAAAAATCACCTTCATCGATCCGAATTTCGATGAGGCCACCCGCTCGACCAAAGTGCGTGTCGAGTTGCCCAATCCAAAAATAGAGGGTCGTCGCGAGTTGCTTCACAAGCTCTATGCCGATGGGGCCGTCCAAGTGGACTCGCCTGCCGTCCTCACCGTCCCGCGATCCGCTATCATACAAACCAGTCCCGATGCCGTCGTCTATCTCGCTCAAGAGGGTGGTGCCTACGCCCAGACACCTGTGAAACTTGGCCGCCACGGGGACACTCTCGTTGAAATTCTATCAGGAATCCACGCAGGCGAAAAAGTCGTCACCAACGGCAATCTCCTCATCGACGGCCAAGCAGAAATGAATCGCGCTTTCATGTCGCCCACCACCGAATCCACCTCCAAGAAAACAACCCCTACCCTCAATGACGAACAAAAAAAATCCACCGCCGACTTCATCAATCTCGCTGATGCCATGTCCGCCGCTCTCGCTGCCGATGATCTAGCAAAATTCAACACCGCAAGCGAACCCGCGATGGAAGTCATCGGCATGACCGTCAAACTTCTCCGTCCGAATGCGGGAAATCTCGACGCACTCGACAAAGCCGGACACCTCCACGGCATCGATGATCTGAAGAGCGCCCGCATCGCCTTCCACAAATTCTCGATGGCCGCCACCGCTGCACTCGAGCCCCTGCGCGAAGCTGGGCAAACGCCTGAATTTAAAATCTACGAGTGCCCGATGGTCGACGAAAGGATTCCCGGTGCTCCCAAAAAAGGTCGATGGATCCAGACCGGTGCCAGAAGTATGGCCAACCCTTACTTCGGCAGCGAGATGCTCGAATGCGGAGAGGAAATCAAACCATGATCGAAAAAATCATCGGATGGAGTTTGAAAAATAGGTTCATCGTCGCCTGTGCCACCTTGTTGCTCGTCGCACTCGGCATCCGCGCGGTTTTTCTAACACCGGTGGACGCTATCCCGGACCTAACAGAAAACCAGGTACTCGTCTACGCTGACTGGGCAGGTCGCAGCCCGCAGGAAGTCGAAGACCAAGTGACTTATCCGCTGACCACCAGTTTGCAAGGACTCAGCGGTGTGAAGGAAGTCCGCGCCACCTCGATGTTTGGTTTCTCGTTGAGCACCATCATTTTCGAGGAAGGCGTCGATCCCTACTTCGCCCGGACGCGAATTTTGGAACGACTCAATTTCCTTCAAAGCGCGATGCCCACCGGTGTCACGCCGCAACTCGGCCCCGACGCATCCGGTCTCGGCTGGGTCTATCAATACTATCTCCATGTCGATCCAGAGAAGGCCGAAAACGGCGGCTACGATCTCGCAAAACTCCGCTCAGTGCAGGATTGGTATGTCCGCTATCAACTCGCCAGCGTCCAAGGCGTGGCCGAGGTCGCGGGTATCGGTGGGTTTGTGAAGCAGTATCAAATCGAACTTTCCTCGACCAAGATGCGCGCTGTCAACGTGACCCTTATGGAAGTCATGACCGCCGTCCAAAACGCGAACCTCAACGTCGGCGGCAAGACCGTCGAGGAAAACGGCGCGGAATTCGTCCTGCGTGGCATCGGTCTCGTCACCAGCCCTGAAGACTTGGAATTGGTAACAATAAAAGTATTAGGTGGCACGCCGATCTATCTAAAAGACATCGCCACCATCCAGATCGGCGGCGACTATCGTCGTGGCGCACTCGACCTCAACGGCCACGAAGCCGTCGGCGGCACTGTCGTCATGCGCACGGGTGAAAACGCCAAGGCGGTCATCGAGCGGGTGAAAGAAAAGATTGCCCAAATCGCTCCCAGCCTGCCGCCCGGCATCACTATTAGATCCTTCTACGATCGTAGCGAACTCATCGACAACACGATCGACACGCTCAAGCACGCGCTCATCGAGGAAATCATCTTGGTGACCCTCGCCCACATTCTTTTTCTCTGGCACTTCCGCAGTATCCTCATCGTCACGCTACCGCTGCCCATCTCCATCCTGATCTCGTTTCTTCTAATGAAAGAGTTCGGCATCACCAGCAACATCATGTCTCTAACAGGCATCGCAATTGCCATCGGCGTGCTGGTGGATGCCGCCATCGTGGTGACCGAAAACGTGTTGCGTCATTGCGAAAAAGCGGAGGACGAAAAAGGCTCAAAACTCACCTCACAGGAATCCTGGCAGACCACCCTTGTCGCCTGCAAACAAGTCGGCCGACCCATTTTCTTCGCCATGGCCATCATCATCCTCGCCTTCGTACCAGTGTTCGCACTGACCGGTCAGGAAGGAAAATTATTCCACCCCCTCGCCTTCACCAAGACCTTCGCGATGATCGGATCCACGCTGCTCGCCGTCACGCTCGTCCCCGTACTCTGCTCCGTTTTAGTGCGTGGCCCCTTCCACTCGGAGGACAAGAACATCGTCATGAAATTCCTGCTCCGGTTGTACGAACCTACCCTCAATTGGGCGTTGGGACATCGCAAAACCGTGGTCAGCATTGCATTCCTCATCCTCTGCCTCGCATTGTTAGAAGCCTTCGGTCTGCCACGAAGCATCGTGAGACAAATCCGCGACCAAGGCTACGAACGCACCGCCGATCTCGTCACCGGCTTTGGCAAAGAATTCATGCCACCGCTCAACGAAGGCAGCTTGCTCTTCATGCCCGTGATGATTCCGAAAACCGGACTCAAGGAGATTCAGCGAGTCATGTCATGGCAGGACAAGGTCATCAGCGAGACCCCGGAAGTCGCCAGCGTCGCAGGTAAACTCGGTCGCTTCGAAACCGCCACCGACCCCGCACCGACGGAAATGTTAGAAACCACGATCATGCTCAAACCTGAATACATCCCGAACGGAAAATTCCGAGTGAAGCGCAATCCAGATTGGCGCGATGGCATGACCATGGAGAAACTCAAAGCCGAGCTCACGGGAAAAATGAAACAAGTTCCCGGCTATGTTCCGGCATTTCTCCAACCCATCGAGAACCGCATTCTCATGCTCTACACCGGCATCCGTGCCCAAGTTGGCGTCAAAATCTACGGTGACAATCTCGACAAGATCCAGCGCAAGGCCTTCGAGATCGAGAAGATCGTCAAGGAGATCGATGGCGCCGCAGGTGTCTCCGCCTCTCGCGTGCAGGGCAAGCCGTATCTCAACGTCAAGGTCGATCGCCAAGCGATGGCGCGCTACGGACTCAGCGCGAAGGACGTGCTAGATGCCGTCGAAATTTCCATCGGCGGAAAAAATGTTAGCACCACCATCGAAGGCCGCGAGCGCTTCCCCATTCAGATCCGTGTGGAGCGCAGTGAGCGCGACGACATCGAAAAACTAAGCCGCATCCTCGTTGCAGCGAAGCCCGGCATGGGTGCTGCACCCACAGCCCCTACGGGCGGCATGAGCGGCGGCTCGGCCTCGATCGCCAGCATAGCCGCGACGAATCAAGGCGATGAAGTTCCCTACATCCCGCTCGGTATGGTTGCCAAGATCACCCGCGAAATCGGAGCTAACGAAATGGCCTCCGAAAACGGCCTTCTGCGGTCCTACGTTCAGGCCAACGTGCAAGATCGCGATCTCGGCGGCTTTGTCGAAGAAATTGAGCAAAAGCTCAAGTCCATCGACATGGAAGGTATGACTTACAAAATGACCGGCGAGTTTGAAAATCAGAAGCGCTTCACCAAGACTATGATCCTGGTCTTCCCGCTCGTCCTGATGGTAATTTTCGTGCTGCTTTTTTTCGTCTATCACAGTGCACTAGAAGCAGCACACGTCATGCTTGCTGTGCCTTTCGCTCTTAGTGGCGGAGTGCTTTTGCAAAAAATGTTAGGTTACAATTTTAATGGTGCGGTCTGGGTCGGCTACATCGCGCTCTTTGGCACCGCCGTACAAACTGGGGTGGTAATGGTCGTTTATCTTGAAGAAACGGTCAGAGCGCGTCTGCTAGAAAAGGGGTTGGCGTTCACTCATCAAGACCTCGTTCAAGCGGTGAAAGACGGTGCCCGGCTCCGCCTGCGACCGAAGGTGATGACGGTGGCCACGATTGTCGCCAGCCTTTTGCCGATCATGTGGAGTCACCGGCAAGGTACCGAAATCATGAAGCCGCTCGCAACCCCGGTGATCGGCGGCATGGTCTCTAGCCTCTTGCACATTCTGATTGTCACCCCGGTCATCTTTCTCTGGCTACGAAGCCGTGAGTTGAAGAATGGAACCTTGCACGCCTCGTTCGGCGTGTCGGTTGCTTGCGATGACTCAAATTCTCCAGAATCCAATGATCCAAAATCTAACACAAGTACCCCATGAAACCAATCGCCATCTCATTCGTCTCCGCATGTATCTTCCTTATTTCCTGCAAGCCAGCAAAGTCGCCTGATGCCGTCCATGACGCTGCAGCTCCCGCAGTTTCAACTAGCAGTTCAATCAAACCTTATTTACTGGATGTGTGTTTGGTATCTGGCGAGAAGCTGGGTGAAATGGGAGCGCCCATCGAGATGATCTACGAAGGCCAGCAGCTCAAATTCTGCTGCAAGAGTTGCGTGCCAAAGTTTAAGAACGACCCTGCAAAATATTTGATGAAATTGAAGTGACCCTTCACGTTTCTGCTAGAAATTCAGCAGCTCGTGTTTCGCTTGCGTATTCGGATTTTCCACGCTGAGGAGTGAATCCGACATGTCCACCTGTGCATGGGGTTTCGAGATAGAAGGTGCTGCTTCCATCTGCCTCATCGCGTGGGTAACATTCATCTCCTAGGAACGGATCATTCGCGGCATTGACAAGCAGGGTGGGTATCGTAATGCGGGGGATAAATGGGCGGCAGCTGTTTTGCTGCCAATAATCTGCGGCGTCACGGAATCCATGGATTGGAGCGGTGTAGCGGTCGTCGAATTCTTCAAAGGTCCGGATTTGGTCCAATCCGGTTAGGTCGAGCTGTCCCGGGAACATGCGAGCTTTGGTGCGGATTTTTGCCCGCATTTGTCGAAGAAAACGTTCCATGTAGATTTTGTTGGATCGAAGCGCGAGTTGTTTCGATGAACACGCGAGGTCGCACGGCACGGAGAACGCCACGGCTCGTTTGAGCCTGGGGTTGAGCGGGTGCTGGTTTTCTCCAAGGTATTTCAAGGTGAGATTGCCGCCCAGGCTGAAGCCAACGAGGTCGATGGAATCAGCAGCATGGTTAGAAGTCGCGTGGGCAATGATCGCCTGAAGGTCTTCGGTTGCACCGCTGTGGTACATTTTAAGCAATCGGTTAGGCTCACGGCCACAGCCGCGAAAATTCCACACCAGCACATCCCAACCGCGGCGGACAAGTGCAGCGGCCATCCCCTGAATGTAGGGGGCCTGGAGGTTTGCCTCAAGACCATGAGAGAGGATGGCCAATCGTGAACTTCCTTGGTTGGCCCATTCCAGTTCCAGAAAATCCCCATCCCCAAGCTCGAGCCGTTCGGCCCTCGAGGTGACGCGTTCGACCCGCCTGAACAATGCTGGGAAAATCGTCTGTGCGTGACCGCTGGGCAGCCATGCGGGGGAACGGTAGGATGATTGCAGAATCAAAGGCATGGACGTCTAGGTGTGATCTAGTCCCGATTCCGCCTTGCTGCAAGGGTTCTCCTGAGTTGAACGAGGTAAAACTGCCTGCTTCGCTGGGTTTACGGTCTGAATTTTACGGAGAACACTGTTTCGATGCTGAATTCTTCAGCTCGTATGCCGTGGTCGGCTGAGAAATTTGGATGTACGATCGCCCTTGCCATTGTCCCGGAGCGAGTGTACCGACTGCGCAGCTGGTTGTAACCGTCGGCTAATTCATCTATGAACTTCTACATTTTCTGGTGCCTTGCAGGCTTCACTGTCGGAATCGTTTTCGCCTCGTTTTTTGAGTGGACGCTCCACAAGTATGTGATGCATCGGCCAGTTGGGAAATTTCGCTACGCGTTTCAGGCCCACGCGATTGTCCATCATGGTACCTTTAAGGCCGACAAGACCTATCATTTGATCGATCAGAAGGATAAAGAAACCATCCCAATGGCATGGTGGAATGGCCCAGTGCTTGTTCTACTCGGAGCGACACCGTTTGCCTTGCTTTCTTGGATGACGGGGCAGTGGTTCTTTGCGATCGGTGGTGCTGCCGCCTTTACGTTCTACTATTGCTTTTACGAATACATCCATTGGTGCATGCACTTGCCAAAAGCGCGCCGGGTCGAAAAGCCTTGGTGGTTCCGTAGGCTCAATGGTCATCACCTTTTGCATCATCGCTACATGCACAAGAATTTCAATGTGGTGCTGCCAGTTGCGGATCTCTGCTTGGGAACGTTTATGGCTCGCGCGAGGACGCGCTTTGCTCAAGCACAGGGACCCTCAGTGCCAGACATTCAGCCGCTGGCCTGAATGATTTTTGGACGCTGGTCGGCTTGGTTTCTCGGATCACCTAGAAATTTTGCGGGTGTTGATTCGCTCCCAGTACGCTCGATCTCGCCAGTCAGCAAAAGAGCTAACGTAGGAATCGAGCTGGCGGCCGGTTGCGACGGAGTCACCGGTAACGAGAACTTCATTCATCCCGTCTTGGGTGGTGAGGCTTCGCACTTGTGGAAATGAGTCGCAGAGGATTTGCCGTGTGAGTGACTGCATTTTTCGGTGGCCCGCGCCAGTCACTAGATTGACCGCGAGTAGTCCGCCGGGTGCCATGGCACGGCGGAGATGATCTAATAGAATGGAGTCCCATGCTTGGGGGCGAAAAACATCGGTCTTGCCCGCAAGGTAAATGTCATCAAATACGACGTCGAACGTTCGCTGGTTTTTCGCTAGCCATGAATAGGCATCGCCGATGACAACTTCGATACCGAGTTCGTCAAGCGCCATGTGTTTGCGTGCAAGGTCGATGATCTCGGAATCGATGTCGATTGCAGTGAATTGGCAATTCGGCAAGAGTCGGCGGAGGATACGGAATGCGGTGCCCCCCGCGAGGCCAAGCATGAGGATCGAATGGGGTGGACCTTGTTTCCTAAGAAGCGCGGCCGCAGCAATCAGGTCCCATGCGAGACCGGTGAGGAAGCGGGATTGCTGGAAGGTGGCATGGACTGCACCAGCGACCCGAAATTCAGTAGCTGCGGTAGACCTCCAGATCTCGAGCGATTGAAAGCGGGTATGAATGGTTTCGGTGCGGCGCATTGACGATGAAGATGTGCGATCCGGCGGCAGCAGTCGAGGACTTCAGTGTGGTCACGTTTCTGCAGGTTTTAACTGAGCCTCATATTGGTGGTGGCGGTGGACCCAAACGCTTTGGACCAAGCCCAGCAAAAACATGCATATCACCACGAAGGTGCCGGAGTAGCTGATCAAGGGCAGAGGGATTCCGGTGATCGGCATGAGGAGCACACACATTCCGATGCTTTCGAAAATATGGGCAAAGAACAAAGCGATGATGAGACAAACCAGCAAGCGCCCTAACACATCCCTGCTGTAGAAAGCGATGAAGAGGCCTTGAATCAGCAGCAGGGCGAATGCAGTTAGAAGCATTAAACTTCCTCGGAAGCCTAGTTCCTCAGCGATCACGGCGAAGATATAGTCATTGTGTGCGGTGTCCCGAGGGATGAATCCCTTGTCATGCAGCGACCCCATCTCCGCAGTGGCTTTCCATCCGACTCCCTTCCACCCAGCCTTGCCGACGGCCATCGAGACGTTGTGGGGTGCATAGGCGTCACCGCTGATATCGACCTCGCGCCCATGGACCATGCGCAGCCATACGTCGATCCGTTCGGGGCCACGTTTGGAAACGAGCGGCAGGACTACGAAATAAAGCAGTGGCAAAATCCCAGCACCGAGGAACGCCATGCACGTTAGATGGCGGAATGGCGTACCTCCGATGAGCAGCGCGACGATTGATACCGGAATCCAAACGAGCGCCGACCCCATGTCACCCATTTTCATGACCATGAGAAACGGGACTGCCGCAATGAAACCGATGACGGCGATCCGTACGAGAGGTGCTGCAAACAGGCGGTGGATCTTCGGCAAATCCTGGACGAGCCAAGCAATCAACAAAATTCCAGCGGTAATGCCTAGCTGTGCCGGTTGGAATGAAAAACCGGCAACTTTGAGCTGGTGGACTGAGTCATCCTGCTTCATCGCGATCACCATGAGCGCGAGGCTTACCACATAAAACGGGATTCCTAGCCAGCGGATCCATCGATAATCCACAAAAGCTGCGCCAAAATAAGCAACGCTACCGATGAGGATGAAAGTCTTCTGCTTGGAGGTGAAACAAGCGCCCGCGCTGCCGAACTGCGTTAGCATATCCTTGGTGATCGAAACGTGGCGTGCGGCACTCTCGATCATCATCACCCCAAAAATCAGAAGCCCGTACATTACGAGAACGAGCACCCAATTCAGGCCGAGGATTTTTCTCAAAAACGGTGTCATGGCATCTCGCCAGCGACCATAGGCCACACGAACCGCATGGCAAGACGTGCGTTTCATTTCCTGCCCGAGATGGTTGAGGGCGCACCTACCCAGCAAGAACGGAACATCTGCCCTTGCGCCCAACAAGAACCGGGGCTTCAATCTCTTACCTCCAAAACATGTTTCTGCTGCAAAAAATCATCCAGCTCCGCAATAAGGCTCAATCAGACCACGAAAAGCCCTTTCTCGAGCACCTTGAGGATTTACGGGTGGTGATCACGCGAGTCGCGATCACGCTGTTCATCTCGATGATTCTTTGCTTCGTGTTCAACAAGAAGTTGATGGAGATTTTCCGGCGTCCGGTAGACCAAGTCCTGATCACTCAACTCCAAGAGACGCTGCCTACGGATGCCCCCCGGCCGTTCACGGTGAACTCATGGGGAAATGCGCGGAAAATCGAAAGCGCCGTGGTGAACCTGAGACCCGAGCAACGCCAGACTTTCTTGCATCAACTCGGAGACGAAACTCTGGTGTTCCAAGCTCAGTCGATCAGCTTGCTGCGTGCCGCCTTGATGCTTCCGGAAGAAAAGCGGGAAGCGTTCACGAAGTCGCTCGACGAGTCAGACGAAATGAAACTTCAGGTCAAAGCACTTCTCAAGACTCATCCCAATACCGATGCAGATCCCCAGGCGCACCTGAAAATGATGTCAGCTCTCAAGCCGACCGAGGGTTTCATGTTGTCGATGAAGCTATCATTTGTTGCCGGCATCGTGGTTTCATTTCCACTGCTGTTGTTCTTTATCCTTCAATTTGTGCTACCTGGACTTCACACCCATGAGAAACGAATTCTCTGGCCGGCCATGGCGGTGGGATTTGGCTTATTTCTAATCGGTACAGCATTTGCCTACTGGTTGGTGCTACCTCGAACATTATTGTTTTTCGCGGAGTGGAGCAACGATATGGGAATTTCGAATGATTGGCGGATTGGCGAATACATTTCGTTCGCCACTCAGTTTACGTTACTCTTTGGGCTTTCGTTCGAGTTGCCGGTGGTGGTGATGGTGATGGTGAAGTTGGGTCTATTAAGCTACGAGACGATGGCCCGTACGCGCTCTTATGCGATTGTGGCCATCTTCATTGCGGCCGCGATCTTGACGCCGACTCCGGATGCTTTGACGCTATGTTTGATGGCCTTTCCAATGATATTTCTATACGAAATGTGTATTTGGTTCGCATATTTTGATCAGAAAAAGACGGATCAGCGCGAGGAGTGCGAGGCGAAGGGGCGCATGGAGCATTTACTCAAACACGATGAGCAGGTCGAGCCCGCCGTGGACTCCGAGGACTTGTCGCACGCCGAGGCATGGCATGAGCAAGATCCGCCTCAAACGCACGCTGACGAGGCGGGTGACGATGGATGGCAGGTGGACCAGCACCTAAACGATTCTCATCAGGGAGATGACCTTCCGCGGATCGATGAAGAGCATCTCGATTCAAGTTCTGGCGAAAAGGTGGAGCCTCACGATAAAATTTAATATACTTTCGCATTCTCTCTCCCGCTTGAAATCCATGACCTCCTCACCGCTACAAAAAGAACCCAGTGCCCGCTCGCCGTTTGCCGGGTGCGCGATTCTTATCGCAGCTTTGGCGGTGATGGTGTTTTTGATTGGTTTTTCTGTTTTAACCTTATTTCGCCAATTCAATGAAATTGCGAAGTTTACCGATATCAAGCCGATTCCAATCGCGGCGGTATCGATTGAAAATAAGGAGGTGGAACTGAATGCGCTGGCGGAAAGGCTGGAGCTATTCCGGCAGCAACTCTTAGGAAATTCTGCAACCTCACTCGTGCTTTCACCGGCCGAATTGAATCTGGTGATCGCGAGTTTTCCAGCGTTTAAGGAGTTGCGTGATACGTGTCAGATTCTCGAAATTCAGGGTGATTTGCTGCGGATCGCGATTTCATTTCCGATCAATGGAAGGCCACGTTTTGCCCGCAAGGATGAACCGAGCTGGATCGCCTCTGATACTCGTTTCCTGAATGGAACGCTCGTTGCGCGGCCTCAGCTGCTGAAGCAAGAGGTAAGCCTGATTCTAACTAATATTGAAGTACCCGGCAAGAAGGTTGCTCCTGAATTTATCGAACTGATGTCACCTTATCGAGTGATGGAGCGCTACTTGGTTGATCCGGTGTTGGGTTCTGCAATGGCAAGGCTGACGCGGGTCGAGATCGCCGGAGGCAATTTGGTCTTAAGCCGAAATCCGAACGAGACCCCAGACGATCAGGTCACCCACGCGCAGGTGGATTCCGCAAGCTCGAGGCTTTTCAAAGTGCTGGGCGTGGCAGCAGTAATTTTTCTCATCTTCGCTGGGGCGGTGGTGCTAGTCGGGATCCGGGCCAAGGCAAGAAAATCTCGCGAATGAGAGATGCCTTCGTTGAAGGGCGCGCCATGAAATCACCAAGGCCCGTGGCGGATGAATGAGGTAGATGGTGGGAAAACATGCTTTCTAACACTGTCAATTTTTTACCATAATCTTGGATGCTTGAGGATAATTATACCGATGTGATTGCCAAGGCCATGAGGGGACTGGGGCTCTCGCCAACGATGGTGGCAAGGCGTGCTAATCTGTTAGATCAAGAATTGTGGTCATTTGAACAAGGCGAATTTTCGGAAGATGTCGCGCGACGAGTTGCACGGGTGCTGCAACTGAAACCAGATGCGCTTGCGTACTTTCCACAATATGAACCGAAGCAAAGTAATCTAACCGGAGTTAAACGGCTTGCCCTTCCATTTGGTGATGGGCAGGTGAATGCATGGCTGATTCGGACAGATGATGCAGTGATCTTATTCGACACCGGTGAATCGCCGATCTCATGCGCTGCGAGCCTTGATTCCATTAGATCACCGAAGCCCGATCACCTTTTCATCACCCATGCCCATGGCGATCATGTCGGGGGGATTCCATCGATGGTCGCAAGAGGTTCCGCCTTGCATGGTTGCCAGATCAAAAATGCATTGGAGATGAATCCGGGTGATGCCGTTTCCTGTGGATCACTTACCGTTCGTGCCCATGATCTTTCGGGCCATGCCACTCCAGCGCTTGGGTATCAAATTGATGGACTGTCTAAGCCAGTTCTCGTGTCCGGAGATGCGTTGTTTGCGGGCTCAATCGGTGGTTGCAGCTCGCCGGAAAATTATCGGAAAGCACTGCGGAACTTGGATCGTGTGCTGGTTTGCCTGCCTGACGGGACAGTCATACTCCCCGGCCACGGCCCAGCGACTACCCTTGGCGAAGAGCGTGCGAACAACCCGTTCATCTCATAGAATATCAAGACTTCATGTCAATGGGACAGCCGTTTGGTGGCCGTTCAAGATACCTCCGAGAGCCACGAACATATTTCTCCGCCCAGGTTTTAACGTTGGCCTGTTCTTCCAGGGAAAGCGTTCTAACCACTTTTCCAGGTGAGCCTAAGACCAAAGATCCCGGCGGGATGATGGTGCCGCCCGTGACCAATGCACCAGCACCGATGATCGAGCGCTCTCCGATGACAGCGCCATCGAGAACGATGGCTCCCATGCCGATTAGCACTTCGTCCTTCACCGTGCAAGCATGCAGGATCGCTGAATGGCCGACTGTTACCAACTCGCCAACATAGCAACCGAATTCATCTGCCAAGTGGATGACCGCGTTGTCCTGAATGTTAGACCGAGGCCCAATTACAATTTCATGAATGTCACCGCGCAAGGTTGCATGGTACCACACACTTGCTTCTTCGTGCAGGGTCACCCGCCCGATAAGATCCGCACTTGCGGCGATGAATGCGGAGGGATGGATGTCGGGAGAAAATCCGGCAAATGTCTCAATAGCCATGCTTGAGATTGACCGTAGGCCGCCCTGTCTGCAAGCCTGCCGCATTGCCATTCTTGCGAGATACTTCACATTTCCGAAATTTTTTCTTCCAGAACGGTGGGCAGATTGCTAAGGGAACAGCATGAAATTAATCATGCTCGTCTTTGCGGTGGTGACCTTGAATTCTTGCAATACGATGATCGGCCTCGGGCGCGACACCAAGCAGGGCTTCAATTGGGCGACAAACAAGATCCAAGGTGCAGGACAGCAAAATTCTTACTGAGCGCCAAGCTCCTGAACTTCGCGGGTAAAGTTTCGAGTTCCGCTGGGCGGGTCGGTCTGCTTTGATGGAGTTGTGACATTTGCCAGCAAAATAACCATCGCCCGAATCGCCTTGGTCCCAGTTTTTGCAGTTCTGGCCATCTGCTATGGACGCACGGTAGCCATGGGCCATCCAGAGGAATCGTTGGGCCATTGGGCGCTTGGGATTTTCATTCTTGCTGCCTCATCGGATGGGATTGATGGCTGGGTGGCGCGCCGTTTTAATCAGTGCTCAAAGTTTGGGGCATACATTGACCCGATTGCCGATAAGGCACTCCTCCTCACCGGTGTGATCACTTTGTCGGTGGTGGATTGGGGGACTCCAGGGTGGCACCTGCCGCGCTGGTTCGCAGCCATCGTGATCATTCGTGACTGCATTATTCTTGGGGGTATCAAGATCCTCTATGGCTACCGGCGAAAAGTGGAAATTCATCCTCACTGGACTGGCAAAATTTGCACGGTATCTCAGATGTTTGCGATCGGCTGGGTAATGCTGCGGGTGGTGGCAGTTTCTCCAGTCTACCCTTGTTTGGTGGCTGGAGTCTTCACGATTTGGTCGAGCGTTGCGTATATTCGGCAAGGTCAGCGGATTTTGCGCGGACGATGAATCTGGAGGGGCCGTCTCGCTGCCGGGCTTGACGGAAAGGTGGTTCTTACGCTGTTTGGCGCTTGCCCGAGGCTAGCGGGAAGGGACATGGTTTCCGTAAGCCATGAAGGAAGTCATCGAAGAACTCGAACGCTGGGGTGCCGATGTGATCTTCGGTCGCGCCAAGGGTTTTCGAGCCGCGCTCATGCGGTTTGCAATGCTTGCGCTTTCAGGGGTTTTCCGTGGGATCGTCCAAATCCGGCTTTGGCGTTACCGCAGCGGTTGGCGCGCACAGCACCATTTGGGGATTCAGGTGGTTTCGATCGGTAATATCACCGTGGGGGGCACGGGAAAAACCCCTGTGGTCGAGCTGCTTGCGAAGTCCCTACGCGATCGTGGTCGGCGGGTGGCGATTCTTTCACGCGGCTATAAGAGCAAGAAGCTTGATGAGCCGCAGCGATGGCAGGATAAAAAGGGACAAAGGATTTCGAGCGAATTGATGCCCAAAGTGGTGTCAACAGGGACCGCATTGTTGTTAGACTCGAAGTTTGCGGGCGATGAGCCATTCATGCTAGCTCGCAACCTCGATGGGGTTGCGGTGGTGGTCGACAAGAACCGCGTCAAGGGCGGGCATTTCGCGATCAGTCAGTTGGATGCGGATACGCTGTTACTCGATGATGGAATGCAATATTTGGACCTGGCACATTCGATCGATGTAGTGTTGGTTGATGCGGGTTCGCCTTTTGGAACTGAGGCGCTGCTGCCGCGGGGGACATTGCGTGAGCCACCTAAAAATTTGAGACGTGCGAGCTATATATTGATTACCAAATGCAGCGGAGAATCGAATGAAGCACTCATTTCTCGAATCCGAAGATACAACAAGACCGCCGCGATCATCGAATGCACACACGGCCCGATTTACCTAGAAGATGTTTTTAGCAGAGAGCGACATCCTCTGGAATTTCTCAAAGAGAAGTGGGTTGGCGCGATCAGTGCGATTGCCGTGCCAGAAGCTTTTGAGAGTTCGTTAGAGAAACTTGGTGCGCGTGTCGAAATTTGCCGTCGTTTCTCTGATCACTATCGGTTTTCTCGAAAAGAGGTTGAGAAATTCATGCAGCGCTGCGTTGAACGGGATATGGAATTGATCGTGACGACGGAAAAAGATGCCGTTCGATTCCCTAGGCCGGCATCAATCGATGTGCCCGTTTATTTTCTCCGAATTGAAGTTAAGATCCTCAAGGGGCAGGAAATCTGGAATGAACTCATCGGCCGGATCTGTAAACCCGAGCCCGCCTTCCAATCCACGCTGCGTAATCGACACGCTTTCCTGCCATGACTGTTGGGTTTCCTACGAGATGGTGGCTGCATGAGTGGGACAAAGTGTGAAAATGGCATGTAACTGGCGGTCGCTGTGGTGATTGATCGCTATAACCAGATTGATGATAATGATACCTTGAATACGATACGCGACAGGTGTCTTTTCGAGTAGCAGCAATGCCACTTTGAATAAGGGGGCATCAAAGATGAGTTGGCTATATCTAGTGCGTTCACCTCTACGGTCTTGGATGAATAATACCAGGGGCGCCGATCCTGAGATAGCGTCAAAAAAGGAATGCCCCGAACAGCAAGGTAATCCCAAACGCCGCCATGCGGCTGCCGTAGCAAATTCCTTGTGCGTCTTGGCTCAGGCGATGATCCGGCCTGTCGTTCATCGATTGATCGGACGGCCGACATGACGATAACTTGCTAAAATAATTTCTAAAGCGGTGCAGTTGGCTGACTGTGTAAATTGCGATGGCTTCACTGCCGAACGAATCGATCATTTTGTCGTGGCGATCTATCCGCTTGGTGCATGCTTGTCTTTCCTGGTCCTACTTGACCTGCGAGGTGGCTCATGTGAGGCAGATAGTTATGCGTTCCATCTGATGCCATCATTTGCTGCCAGGCAACCGGGTCAAAAATGTCTTTTGGTGCCAAGGTGGCGATCGCTTTATCGCTCCTAATAAGGTAGTAGTTTATACGGCCATAGGGTAGAGAGAGTCTTGCTGCGCAGAACGAAATGTTTTTACGGCGACAGGCACCATAAATTAAATTACAATGATCGACTCAAAATCTATGATTTGCTGATCCCTTTTTTTAAATCCCTCATGCTCCATAAAATCGTGCTGGCGGCTGAAGCTGCACCTCGCATTTTCCGTGCGCCCGATACCCGCTTCGGCCCGAAGCGAGACCGTGATTCGGCGAACGCTTCATCCACAAATCCACGACTGCCGATCACCGCGCCGTCCGTGAAATAACGAATCCGACAGCGTAGCATTTTGGCAAAGGGCAGCTCACCATCGTGCTTCAATGCAGCTTCAGATTCGATGTTAGAAATCCCCTTCCGCGTTATTTTTTTGGTTACCACGCCGTTTCGGTTGATGCTTTCGGTGGTTTTTTCCAACGCATGGCCTAACAACAACTTTCGATAAAATTTCGCCACTTCCTTCGCCCACAATCCTGCGTCTGCT